>DASUUM010000130.1:0-9226 GCA_036374075.1 Nitrososphaeraceae archaeon | reverse complement strand
TACTACATGAATATATTGATAAATATCCTAATCCAGAGGAAGCGTCTAAACATACAATGGAAGCTTTTGTTACTATGCGTCACTTTGAAGATGCTGTAAGAAAGGTAAGAAGCCAGAGAGATATGAAACCAGGAATGAAAGACACACTAGTTCATTTTAGATAATAAGAGTTTTTAAATGTCTTAAAAATTTTTATTATTTCCTATGCTAATATCTTTTACAATATCCAAAACAGAATATATTTACTTGAAGAAAAAAGAATCTAAAAGAGCATCTCAAATTTCCTTGATGGCAAATATAAATGGATTTTTTTTAACGGTGCCAGTAAACTCTAATGACGCAAAGTTGAATAATTTTTTACAGAATAAAAAAAACTGGATAATAAAAACATATGAATATTATAAGAAGTTTAATTCAAATTTTGGCAAGAAATATGATGACAAATTTTATATTTATTATTTAGGAGAAAAATATAGAGTAGATATAGCTAAAGATGTTGTTAATAATGCAAGAATATCTACTTCTATTAATAAAATTACTTTTCACGTAATAAATAAAAAAAATTATAGAAAATATATAAAAAATTGGTATCTTAAACAAACATCTATTGTAATAAATGAAAGAATAAATATTTTCAGTACATTGATGAATGTCAAGTATACTAGACTAAAGATAAAAGATAATTCTACACGTTGGGGGAGCTGTTCTAGCAAAGGAAATATTAATTTCAGTCTGTATTTGGTAGCTTTTCCAATTGATATAATTGATTATGTTATTATTCATGAACTAGCACACTTGAAAGAATTCAATCATTCTAAAAAATTTTGGGAGATCGTTATGAATATGGATCATGACTATAAAGAAAAAATTTCTTATTTAAAACAATATGGTAACTTAGTTATTCTGTAAAAGAATTTATAATTGAAATAACAAACTAACTAACCTTATCTTTACTATTAATAATTTTTTTACCTCTTCTATATCCATGGGTAAATTCTGCATCATAAACTTTCGATAGCTGATATTCTTTAGGTTCAAGAACATTTCCAATTATTATTAATGCAGTTTTAAGTATTTTTTCTTTTTTAGTCTTCTCTACAATATCTTTTAATTTACCTTTTATTATTTTTTCATCCTTCCAAGTAGCTCGATACACCACAGCAGCTGGTGTCTCAAGACTGTATCGTCCTCCTCTTAATAACTCCTCAACAATTTCCTTTATAAGATGAACACTTAAATAAAAAATCATAGTACTTCCATGTTTTGCCAATTCAGAAATTCGCTCTATTTCAGGAACAGGGGTCCGAAATTCTGCTCGTGTAATGATCAAGGTTTGAGTAATTCCAGGTAGTGTCAATTCTAAGTTCATAGAAGATGCAGCACCAAATGATGCTGATATCCCCGGAACTACCTTACAACTAATTCCCTCTTTTTCTAACCGATCAATCTGTTCCCTGATAGTACTAAACAAGGAGGGATCTCCATCATGAAATCTTATTGCTAATTTTCCTTGTTTGGCGATATCTTTCAAGTGAGCAAAAATTTCGTCTCTATTTAATAATGCAGCGTCATACAATTTTGCTTCTTTTTTCGCATACTGTAGAATTTCAGGATTCAATAAGGATCCTGAGTATATTACAAGATCAGCTTTTTCTAATAGTTTTTTTGCTTTGATAGTTATCAACTCCGGATCACCTGGACCGGATCCAACAAAATATACAGTATTATTCTCTATCATTTCTTTTTACTACCATAATAGAAAAATATTTTTGGCTAGGTTGTTTCTTACCTTTGAGATCTTTTAAGTGTTTAATCTCAAGGATATTTTCTTTGGTAGATACATCTTGAGCTATAGCTATCTGAGATTCCTCACCGAAGCCTGCATCTGGTAACATTTCTATTACATTATCAAAATATCTTCCATCTTTTAAAAAAACTATAGTATCCGACGATTTAACTGTATTTTTTACTTTATTTAGATCATAACAGGCTGGAACAATTGACAAATGTTCATTACCTTCCACTAAACTTATTTTTGATTCTGCAGCAAAAGCAAATATTGACGTGATTCCTGGAATAATCTCTATTTGTATATCTTTGTGATTTTTTTTTAATTCTCTATGAATATAAATCCATGTACTATAAAGTGATGGATCACCTACTGTTAAGTAAAGCGTTTTTTTACCAGTTCTGACCATTTGAGAAATTTCAGAAGTATTTTTTTCCCAGTAATCTTTAAGAGAATCTTTATCTTTGATCATAGGAAAAACTAGATTAATAATTTTAGTGGTTTTGTTAATATATTTGGCAACAATAGATAATGCAATACTAGGTTTATCTGACTTAGAAGTGGGTACAAAAATGACATCAGCCTCCTTAATTAAATTTAAAGCTCGTATGGTTAACAATTCTGGATCCCCTGGACCGCAACCGACACAAAAAAGTTTCATTTGATTGTTATTGAAAACTGACTAATTTAAATCATAAAATAAAATTAAAAAGTGGATGACTCATATCTTGGTTGCGGAAATTATCAAAACTGGATTCCTTGCTAACAGCATTGTACCAGTTTTAGTTGTACGTCCTTTTGAAATTATTATCTGTGTAAAATCAATATCCTTAAGAAAATTTGATTCATTAACTGTTTTCATAGCTTTAAACATGGTTTCAATAAGGATTGTAGTAATAACTAATCGTCCTCCATGATTCAATTTATGAATGGATTGATCTATTAATTCTTGAGTTTTTCCTGTAGTCCCGCCTATAACAATAGCATCTACAGCAGGTAATGATTCTAGTATATCCATTGCATTTCCTAGTCTTATTTCTGCGTCGACTTTAAACTTCTCAAGATTTTTCTTTGTTAAGTTAACCGCTTGGAAATCCAAATCTACACCAAAGACTTTTCCCTTCTGACATTGAAGACAAAGTTCTACCGTGATACTGCCACTTCCACACCCTATATCAATAACTGAATCATTTTCCTTTAGTCGGAGTTTGCTTATTATTATGGAACGAACCTCTTCTTTGGTAATCGGTACTTCCTCTTCTCGTAAAAAATATTCATCTGGAATACCAGGAGATTTACTATTCCAAGACATATTCAGTCTACGTTGCCAGGTTTTGATGTAACCCCGTATATGACACTATCATAAAAAGTACTAACAAGAAAATAAAAGGAAAAATACCGTTAGTAACGAACTTTCTTTTTTCTGTTTTAGGTACATTAGGAATAATCTTTTTTGCTATCCAATAAGAAATAATATAGAAAAGCAGACCCATTATAATAATAATTCCTAGTATAGTTCCTTGATTAGTGCCTGGAGATATGCTGAATGCTATAATAACACCTGCGAGAATCCCCAATATCGCTCGCATGTAGTAAATTTTATCAGTAGGTTCCAAATATTGTTCATTTAATAATAGGGAGTTTAATTTCTTCCGGTCGGATTTTCCTAAATTTGTAGTTAATATTTAGCTACTCTCATTTACATTAGCATTGGAGTTATCATCTATAGAGTTAAGGTATATTGTTAATTATGTAAATTTGCGGCTTACAAGTGGTGGTTACTACTTAAGCCAAATCAATGCAATTACAAGAGATTCTTTGGCATTAAAATTTCATCATTCAACTGAACGAGATATTCTTTTGGTAATTTCTATTAAAGGATTGTGGGCCACTAAAATATTATTCAAACAAGTAGAAGAAAACGATTTAGTTAGAAATGCAAGAAAGGAACTTGAAAGATCCCGTATAGTATCAATTCAACAATTGGGTTCAGAAAGAATAGCTTTGTTCAAATTTGAACACCATGATAATAAATTTCGATATTTAATATGCGAATTCTTTGGTCAAGGGAATATAATAATTTGTGATGAAACAATGAAAATAATTTCACTTCTTAACCCTTTGGAAGTAAGACACAGAACTTTGCACATAGGATTAAAATATGCACCTCCTCCGTCATATGGCTCGGATATCTTTAATATATCAATTGAAGAGTTTGAATCAAAATTTCAGAATGAAACTAAAAATCTAGAAATTACAAAATGGTTAGGACGAATTCTCTCATTACCAAAAAAATTTGTTGAAGAAATACTTTTTCGTGCCTGCATAAATAATAACAGGAAAATAAAAGAGATCACAGCAGATGACCTTCTCCTAATATTTACCAATACAAAAAACCTGGTAAACGAAGTAATTTGTGAAAAAAAACATTCTCCCATAGTTATTTTAGATACTAATAATGTACCGATTGAAGCGTCACATGTTAAATTAAAAACGATGGCTGATTCAAATATGAAATCTGTACCTACGTTTATGGATGCATTAGATGAGGTTTTATGTAATGATATTATTAGTATTGGTAAAAAAATTCATACAATAATCCTTGATAAAAAAATTTCTATTCTTGAACATGACCTTCATGAACAAGATAAGGCTAAACAAAAAGTATTATCTAAGTCTAATTCCATTAGAAATCTTGCTTCTGATTTGATGAATATATCTATTTCTGATTCTGATTCATTAAAGGGTTTACTAAATAAACACTCTTCTAATCTAATAATAGAAAAAGGAAAAAAATATTTAGATATAGTGGAAGAACTAATTCCATTAGATGATAACTTAAGAAAAGTCTCCTCACTTCTTTATGAAAGAGCAAAGGAAATGGAAAGAGGAAGCGAAACTATCGATAGAGCTAGGATTAAAATATTAGCAGAAATAAAAGAATTGAAAAATAAAACAACTATTGCAGAAAAAAAAATAAATTTAAAAGAACAGAAAACAAAGGAATGGTTTGAAAGATATAGGTGGTTCGTTACTTCCAATGGATTATTAGTAATTGGAGGTAGAGATAGCTCCTCAAATTCAGCTATAATAAGGAAACACATGACAGATCAAGATCTGGTGTTTCATGCTGAAATACATGGTTCTCCTTTTTTTTTAATTAAAAATATAGGACATAGTGTTGAAGATATGACTACAAATCATCAAAGCATAATAGAAACTGCTATAGCAACTGTCTCATTTAGTAGAGGGTGGAAAGAAGGTTTATCAAATGCTGATGCATATTGGGTATATCCTCATCAAGTTAAAAAAGGTGCCCCAACCGGTCAATTTCTCCCAAAAGGATCCTTTGTAATTGAAGGCAAGAGAAATTTTGTTAAGGCACTTGAGTTAAAATTATCGATAGGTGTTACTAAAGATAATGATGATAATTATAAACTGATATGTGGACCTCCCGATAGTATAAAATTAAAATCAATAATTTATTCTATTATAGTTCCAGGTAGCATAGATCCTATGAATGCTGCAAAGAAACTAAAAGCAGAATTAATTACAAATTCCCACAATATAGATGATGATTTAATAGAATTTTTAAAAAGGATATCTTTAGATGATATAATTAGGATACTCCCTTCTGGTAAAATCAAAATCACCTCATCAGGAAAAGGTTCACGTTTCGAAAATTTGTAATAAATTTTTTTGCAGTAAACTAATTAAGTTCGATAATATTAATAATCGATGTGGGAACCAATCTAGGAAGTAAACACAGGGATGCAAATATGACAACTAGGGTGTTAGTAAGAGATGTCATGAACAGCCCAATAATTTCATCTTCGCCTGAATCTAATATTAAAGAAATTGCGGAAAAAATGAAAACAGAGAGGATTGGTAGTATTGTTATCTTCAAGAACCAAGAACCTGTCGGTATCGTCACGGATTGGGATATTGTTACCGATGGATTTTCTAGAGATGTACCACCCAGTTCAATTATTGTATCAGACATTATGAAAAAACTATACACTATTGAAGGAGAAGCTACTATAACAGAGGCAGCTAGGATGTTAAGGAAGCATAACATAAAACGTCTTGGGGTTGTTTATAAAAATAGGCTAGTAGGTATTATATCATCGTCTGATGTGATAGCCGTAACCCCTGAATTAATAGATGTCGTTTCCGAAAAATCAGCCTTAATTAGAGGTGAAACCGGTCGCCCACAAGGACACATTTCAGGTTATTGTGATGAATGTGGAGAATGGTCAGATCTTTTATTATATAATGATGGAACATTTACTTGTGAGGAATGTAGAGGAGAATCTACAGTAGAATAAAAAATAAGTTCATAATTTCCTGTTATTAGCAAATTTACTTTTCAAACAGAATGTAGAATATAACCTATTGTATAGACTTTGATATAGTCTAAAATATTTTTAATTATGAGTTAAATTAAATATTTTATTTTGTAAATTATTTTTTATTGTATTAAAAAAATCAAGTCTTATTAAAACGACAATGAATGTATTTTTTTTATCTACTGAAGATAAAATATATTAACAATCTTAAATAAAACTAATACACCACCGAGGAATTTGTTATTAATTTTAGGTATTATTATATAGATATTTTAAGGTAAAATTGATTATAATGTTTCTCTAAGGGAACTTTACATAATATTAATATATGAAATATTGTATTATTTTTGAATTGAATGTTTGTTATAGTTAAACAATACGAATAGCAATATTCACAAATAATCAATAAAAAATTGTCATTATCAATAATAATCATAATATAATGAAAGATATATGTTAATAGCCTTTTACAAGGATAGTTCTCTAGATCTAACCCTAACCATTATTTCTGACAAAATATTTACCTTTCAAATAGTAGATTATTTTGCTTTTGCTTTACCAAAGACTCTTCTGGTTAACAAATATGATTGTCGATATTATATATCTGAAAGAAGGGACCGGAAATCAAGGAATTGATAAAAAAAGATATTGACAATAATCTTACACAATTTCATATTATCTCATCTATATTTATTTTGATATTTTTTATTGGAGTTTCATATCTAGAATTTATCTTTGCCGAAGAAGTAATAGCTACAAGTCCGGTTAATGTTAGTAGTATAGCCACATTTGAAGAGGAATTTGAACAAGTAGAACCAACATTATTGGCGATCAATAATGAAACATTTGGTAACAAATTCTCCCCTTCACAAAATGAACCCAAAAATGAGCATAGCAATAGGGAGTTATCTTTTGGATTTCAAGATTATAATAATGAATTTTCAACAAATTTGAACTCAGCAATTCCTAAAGTAGATATTCCTTCAATGCCACTTTCGCTAACTCAGTTAACTATGGATTATGTAACCAACCATACTGACAATAATATGAAAACATCTAAAAATAAGAATGACATTACTAACCATATTAATGGAATCGGAGACACAATCGGAAATGAAAATATACCCACATCTGACTCCATTATTTCTACATTTTTTGTAGAAAATACAACAATCGCTGAAGCTCAATGTCTAATGTGTGCAGATTTAGCATTACTTCAATCTGGTGGTCAGTCCCAGCAGGAAACTGTTTCCGACGCCTTAATAGGAAATTCTACTAACAATATCCTTAATATTTGTCCCTCTGATACCCCTCAAACCGGATTCAATGCTACAATAGATGCTACAAGTCTTAATGCTGAGCAAAAAGCAGATGTAAAAAATGCTTTTGCTGAGTGTTTAAATAATGCACCGGACTTTGTACCAATTGTAGTAGATACTACAATTGATAGTGCGACTGATGGATTTGGAAATCCTGTCGAAAATCTTAGTTCAACATTTTCAAACGACATTAACTTTACATTTTCTGGTACCACAAATGTTGATGATGAGCTGGTAACAGAGCGTGGCTTTGTATGTATGTTAGATGGTGGTGAACCATTCGATTGTACTGATGATACGAGCGAGTCCTTTACTAGTAGTGAGGCTTTTAGCGATTTACCTCCTGGTACTCATACCTTTACAGTAGCAGCCTTTATTGTGGTAAATTGACAACAACCACCAATATTTGATCCAACTCCTGAAACTTTTACATGGACAATTATACAAATTGTAGTAGATACTACAATTGATAGTGCGACTGATGGAGATGGAGATACTGTCGAAAATTTGGGTTCAACCACTTCAAACGACATTGAATTTGAATTTTCTGGTACCACAAATGTTGATGATGAGCTGGTAACAGAGCGTGGCTTTGTATGTGAATTGGATGGTGAAATTATAGAAGATTGTACTGATGATACGAGCGAGTCCTTTACTAGTAGTGAAGAATTTCTTAATTTAGATCCTGGTACTCATACCTTTACAGTAGCAGCCTTTATTGTGGTAAATGGACAACAACCACCAATATTTGATCCAACTCCTGAAACTTTTACATGGACAATAGAAGAAGAAGAGGAGCCACCTGAAGAACCTGAAGAACCTGAAGAACCTGAAGAACCTGACAACCCACCAGCCGACGATGACAACCCACCAGCCGACGATGACAACCCACCATCAGATGATACTCCTTCCCAAGTACCAAATGAAGCTGACGGAGAGCCAACTACAGGAATAACTCCATTTGGTAATGGACCGACTGGAGCATCTCCCTTCTCCCCTTTTACACCAGTAGCAATTGATCCTTCTATACCACGGGACATAACGATTTATCAAGTACCATATAAAAATCCTGGCCCAATAAGTACAAAATATGGTACACAAGTAGGAAACCAATGTCTATTGCAATTGGATAGCGATTTATTACTCAACCCATCAAATATGTCCCAAATTAGAGATCAAATTCTAAACCCAGAATATATGTCCAAAAATTTCTCTAAAGGTGATGCTATAGTAACATTAGACGGTCAGCTCGACATATATGGAGAAATATCATTATCAAAAACCCTATCTAGTAATCACACTACTAATTCTACATTGGATAAGGAACCTTCCCAAATTAACAGTACAACTGAATTGAAACCAAAAATTAACTCAAAACCTCCGATTCAGATTCTTGATTTAATCACCATAGGTAACATTACTATAGTAAAGATAGACAATTGCAATCAAACAGCACTTGATGAATTAGGTAATTTTACTAAAATAAATTTAGAAACTAAAACTAACGTAACAAAAAAACAACCTGTTATTGCCGCTAATGCTACAAAAAACACTTCATTAAATGCGTCATCTGCTTTTCCTTCCTCTGGCTTAAATATCACATGGGATGAAAACCTTCCTAATACAATTCGAACATTAACAAATGACTCAATTAACATGAATATTGACAATTTAACCAAACAAATGAGAGATAATCCTAATATAATAAAACAAACTCTTGAAAATGTTACATTTTATCAATTTACCCCTTTAGATATAACTAGAACACT
>DASUUM010000129.1:0-2555 GCA_036374075.1 Nitrososphaeraceae archaeon | reverse complement strand
ACTATTTGTATAGCCGTTGTTGGGTCAAAGCCAATAGAATTTAATAACCATTGTCCAAAATTACTGCTTTCAGAATTGTTTATTTTGTTAATGCCTGGCCAACAGAAAGTAAAAGCCATACCAATTCTTGCTGCAAATAAGCCAAAATCTTTCATTTCTAACATGGTCATATTGAATTATGCTTCAACAAATGGACAATTAACTATTACTCCAGCAATTTCCGTCTTTAGATGACCTTGTTTTGCATGTTCTGTTATTTCTTCAAGTGAAGTAAGAAATTGTGCTTGAATTGGATCTTTCCATGTTAAAGTTTGAATTCGCCATAGTGGACTATACGCCTCATCGCCTGCATTAGTAGATGCAATACTTGCCTGGAATCCCATTGGGCCAGTTCCTTTTATTCCATTTGTAAATACATAGAGATCTGAAGAAGACCCTGATTTTAGAGTAGAACCAGTTTTATTGACAAATATAACTCCTAGATCATCTGCAACTTTCTTGATAGAAGCATCAGTTGCTATATAATATATGGTAGAACCATCAGGAGCAAATCCTCTATGTGCAACAAAAGTAACTTGCATTTTTTTAGTATCAATGTCAAGAACCTGTCCTCCACCATATGGAGAATCATCAGTTAATGTCTTATTCTCTCTAACTTTTAGAGAACCATCTTTCCATTGTACAAATGGACAATTAACAATGATGTCTGTTGGTTTAATTGTTAATTCTTTGTTCTTTAATCCATTGAGTATATCTACTTCTGATGTTAATTCTCGTGGCGTTACCCCATTATTCCATGTTACAAGATTGACTTTCCATAAAGGTGAATAATTATTATCTCCAGGTTGAGAGTCTGCAACATTTGGCTGAAATCCTTCTGGACCATTTCCTTTAATGCCATTAGTAAATTCATATATGTTTGCAAGAGATTGCACTGGCGCATATTTTAATGCTGGAGTATATACAACTCTTGAATTAGTTAGATTAGAAAGATAATTTGCTAAATTCTTATCTGATACTTCTGTTGTAATATAGAATACTTCATTACCATCTGCAAAACCTCTAACAAGAGGAAGAACCTTTGGAATATTTGTTTCAGTAAGTTTTTGTGTTTTTTCATTCTGTTGTGCATAAGAATTTACTACTGCATTTAATGATTCTTCTCCTTGTATGTTTTCATATATGTTTGTTGTTGTAATAATTGATATTGCAATAAGAGAGAGTATCAAATTTGTTAGGATTTTTTGTGAATTCATGTCTAAAAAGCAACGTTTATGTTTTCATATATAAAATTTATTACTTACTGTAAGGTTACTGTAAGATTATTAAAATTTAGATTTATTTTATCTTAATTATCTTTTTCAATATGATTAATCTAACAAATACCTGTTTTGGTAACAATACGTTTTAGAACTACATCATGATTTTCTAAACTTATATCTTCAAACTCTGCTGGTATTGACTTATAGAGACACAACATAGTAACAGGAATATCAAATACGGTCATTGATCTATGGCATTTTGATTCAATGGATATAGCATCATCATATTTTTGTTTGGTAAACAAATCTCCTGCTATTGTTGCAATTATATTTATTCCAGATTTTGAATTTCTTTGAGTGAGTTGTTTAATTTCATTGAATTTAGCAAAGATGGAATCGATGGAATACTTTCCTTCAACATAATGATCATCTGTATAGATTATTATGATATCTTGTTTATTATATAGAGTAGTTATATCACCTATTTTTTCCATAGCATGTACAAATATTTCTTCTTGTTGTTTTGATATAAATAATACAAATAATTGATTTTTATCAATACTTCGTTTCAGAGATGAGATAACTATTTCAGATAATTCTTGGTTATTGTTATATGTAACTAAAATATGATCTCCTTCTTTCATCTCAAAAATAAAATCATCAATTGAGTCTATATTATCGAGATGTTTTTCTTGTTCCTCTAAATATTTAATTATTGCATTACGTAAAAATTCAGATTTATTAAATATTCCTGATTTTTTAGCCTGGGGAGTTTTTAAAAAATTTTCTAATCTCTTTACTAAAAGTTTAGGAACTCCAATATAATCCCAATCTTTACGACCCAATTTTTGATGATATAGTTATAGCTCAAAGTGTTATAAATTCTTGCAATTATTTATATGAAAAAAAATAAATGACTCATAAATAAAATTTAATATCATCATCAAAACTCATTAAGTCGCTTCACTATGAATTACATGAATTTATATTAGTAGTTACTTTTAGAATAAAACAATTTGAGAAGTCAATTATTTATTTTTATAGCGACTTATATTTTGAATTTATAAGATTTTAAGTGGCGCCAAAATTTATGTCAAATTTGTTTCACATCCCACTGAGCAAGATACAAAAATGTAGCTAATCTATGGTATTTTTGTAGGTCATGTTTAACTGTTTTAATTTGTTAATTTAATTAACATGTTTAATATTTTTATTCTTAATCTCCTTATCTCTCATCTTCTTTTTTTCTAAATAAGAACCATTCTTTGGAATCCTTGGAATCATCTTTTTTTA
>DASUUM010000128.1:0-27422 GCA_036374075.1 Nitrososphaeraceae archaeon | reverse complement strand
CGGTTATAAATACAAATGCTAAGAATAATGAAGTATTTTTTGACCTATTCAATATTTAGTTATACTATTCTGAAATATATCTGAACTCCGAATGATTCTAGAAGATTCTTTCTATATTATGTTGTGATAGTTTGATCTTTTATAATTTTCTTTAGTAAATATAAAATCTATATTGTAAAATGGATAATATGTTAGTTTATCTTTCATTTTTATTGATATATCAAAAAATAATTCTTTGAAATGTAGGTATAATTCTTTTAGAGCTAAAATTTCCTATGCAGTCATTACAATCATTTTCATTATATTCATGATAAGAATTCTACTACTTTAGAGTACATAAAAGATATTGTTAATAAAAAAAGATGTTTCAAATTTTTTAATATACAAGACATTATCAATTTAAATGATATCTAATTATATAATTAGCTAATATTGTATAGTATTCTAATTTCTTAATCTATATTAGTGGATCTATTCGGATCGATGTATTTGAATTATTCGTATTCTCTATTTCAAGTCCATATATTCGTGAATAAGGATATCTTAAATTGATACAAATAACATCATTCAAACGAGTGATTTTAATTTTAAAATCAAACAATTTTTGATCTAATTCAGATTTATTTCCTATCTGATGTACCAAAAATGAAAGATCTATTTTTTCTCTTAATAAATTTATCAATTTATAATCCACTATATTTTTATATTTATCTAAATTTAAAATGCTAAATAACATAGAATTTGATTTAATATTATTCAATTCTTTGGAAAAAGAAGAAGATAATAGATCAGTATCAAAATTATTATTATTATTATTACATTTTGAAGTCCACATAAAGTCAATTAATTTTATAGAGTTATCATAATCATTAGAATCTACTAAATGTAATCTAACTAAATTTAAAATGCAAGTAACATCTTTAGCAATTTTATTATCTAATAAGACTATATTAGAATTAGTAATGGAATTTATAAAAAAATTAAACAAAAATAAAATAACATATTTAATCTCTATATTAGGATCATATTCTAATAATACTATAGAATTCTTAGTAAACCCACCATTTAGATCTTTATTAAGAGAGAAATGACCAGAATCAATCTTTTCAATTTTTCTAGTAGAAATTTTATTTTTTGGTGAATGAAGACTCTGTTCAAAGATAAGATCATTATAATTACTAGATTCGTAGATTTTAAAAATTCCATCATTTAAAGAATATAAAAAAGAATTTTTCTTTATATTAATTCCTCCTAATTTTGTTAAATTCATTTCTCTTAAATTTATATCATTAAATTTAGTAGATTTAAGAGTCACAATTCCATCAACAAGATAATCTAAGGGTGTAATTTCATTTCCCTCGCTTACCAAAATTAATCTTCCACCTGCTCTTTCTAACCATGTTTGCAAAACACGTTCATTGTTTAGTCTTGATTCACGATCCATAAATGAAGCTATTCCATCCCAACTATCTACTATTATCAAGGGAGATCTTACATCCATTAATTGATTTGTTATTCGTTCAAAAAGTGATTCTGGTTCATCTAAACGAGCATCTTCAAAAAAAGGCTCTAAGCTAGTTGTATCTTTAGAAGATTTATTATAATTATTTGAATATTTTATTTTAAGATACTTATTTATCCACTTAAAGTAAAAAAATATTTTATTAGGTGATATTCTAGTAGAAATATAAAAGAAATTACTCTTTATATTTAATGCTTTAAGGATTGTCAAACATAGTGCAGTTTTTCCAGTCCCTGAATCGCCTTTAATCAATAAAGAATAAGTATCATTATTTAAAAATTGAAATAAATCATCAGGAATTTTAAAAGAGATATTATAATTTTTATTCACTCAATATCCAACCTCACTTATAGTTAATGGCTATTCTGTTATAATAATAGTTCTCAAAATCAAAATATAAAAAATATCCTTAAAAAAATGAGGTAGTAAATTAAGATAACCAAGGATTGATATTTTTTTGGAAACGTAATGCATCTATTAATCCTTCTGCATAACCTATACTAAGTATCCCTAATTCAAATTTATGTTGATTAAGAAATCTTTCAGCGTCTAATAAATAATATTCTGCATTTTCTAATACATCAAACATTCCTTTATTCTGCTTATCCAATGCAGAATTTCTTTCATTTTCAAGATATAATTTCATATTTTTCAAAGCATCTTTAGCTTTTGGTAAATATTTTTCTAACATTGTTATTGCAATATGTTGAAAGAATACAGTATTATCTAAAGGAGGATCCAGATTTTGATAAAGAGATGTTATAGAATCAATTTCTGTAAAATGAAGTTGACCAGTTATAATGATAGAATGAGGTCCATTTCCAAAATCTATTTTTCTCATAGATTTAATTTTCCCTGCTAAGATATTTTGATCTTCCATTCCTATTCTAGAGGCTACTATAATAAATACTTCATCTGATAAGATTTTATATCTGATATTTTCTTCGACTTTAAGTAGCACATCTATGGCATGAACAGGATCGAGAAAGAAATAATTATTTTCATTGTTATTGTTATATTCAGTTAGGATTAAAGTATGATTTCCAACTCGTAAATTTTCGTATACGGTATTATAGACACTTAATGCGGACATAGGATCGGACATAATTGTTGTAGTCCTTCCAAATTTGTAGTTATGTAATCCAATTTCACCAATTAAAGATGAAATTCCAGAAGCACCATGAATTATTTTTATCTTAATTAAATTTTTTTTTGCTCTTACATAAAGTTCACTAAAAGTGGTTGCCATAAAGGGATCGCCATAAGTCAAAATTGCGACATCATTTTCTTTTGATTGATAAATAATGTCTCTTGCATCTTCTATAAACCAACGGGGAACTATTGTTATATTTTTATTATTTTCAGCATGTAGTAAAAGCTCTAATTGTTTTATATCATTATCATCAATATAACTTGTGAATCTTTCTATATAGATAAATTTACATCTTTGCAATGTCTCTTTTGCAGATAGACTTAATCCAGAATAACCATTTATCCCAAGTCCAATAAAACATAACATATTAGTAATATACTTCGATCTTATTACCTCTAATATTATTTCTTCTGGGTATTATGTATTCTAGACATATGAAATAAAGATCTTTTAAACACTTCAATTCCTGAAAGATATTCCTCTATACGTATATGCTCGTTAATACTATGAGAAGAATGTGGATCTCCTGGTCCATATGTTACTACAGGAATTTTAAAAGCATTTCCAATTATATTCATATCACCTGTTCCTGTTTTTCTCAATAACATAGGTCTTTTTTTACATACATCAAGAACTGATAGAACAAGTGATCTAACTAATGGAGAAGAAAAATCAGCTTCAAATGGCTCTGTAGAATCCTCAATTATAAAATTAGTTTTTACTCCTTTTTCTTTTGATGTTTTTAAAATTATATCATTTATAGAATTCAAAACTTGTTGACAAGTTTGACTAGTAGGAATTCTAATATCCATTGTTATTTTACACTTTTGAGGCGTTACATTGTGACTTGATCCGCCAGAAATCTCAGTAAGACAACAACTAACAGAACTACTTCTTTTTTCCTTTTCATAATTGTTATTTATAGTAGTTTTTATTGCATTCCAAAAATCGTAGGCTTCCTCAATAGAATTTTTTGCTAACCATGGGGCACTAGCATGTGCACTTTCTAAAACATCGCATGTTAGTTTAATAGCTAAGCGTCCCTTATATGAAATTGTAATATTTTCTATACCACTAGGTTCGCCAAATATTGCATAATCTACATCTAAATTATTTTTGACAAGATGTTTACTACCCGTTGCATTTCCTTCTTCATCGACTACACCAGCAAATATTATAGTACCACTTTGTTTAGGAAACTCAGAAGCAGCCAAAAGCATCGAAATTAATGGAGCCTTTGCATCAGATGCTCCTCTACCATATAAGAAGCCATTTTCTATCCTTACTGGAACTTTAGTTGGAACAGTATCCATATGGCCACAAAGCAATACTCTTGGATATCCTCTTCCCTTCGTAGCAATAATATTTCCAACACTATCTATATGAGCTTGCTCAAAACCAAGCTCATTAATACATCTATCTTTAAGTAGATTAGCTAATTGTCCCTCAGATCTAGATGGAGTATAAAGATCAAGTGATTTTTTTAAAAGTTCTATTGCATAATTAACTGAGACCAATGCTATTAATTAATTTGGTATTTTAGAGAATAATCTACAATCACATCTTGAATATTTATTCCAGTAATTCTTACTGTATTTTT
Source organism: Nitrososphaeraceae archaeon (assembly GCA_036374075.1). GTDB lineage: Archaea > Thermoproteota > Nitrososphaeria > Nitrososphaerales > Nitrososphaeraceae > TH1177. The sequence goes on along the minus strand of DASUUM010000128.1, from coordinate 23,147 downwards.
AAATTCTGTTGTATTATTTACTTCATGTACTAATAAGCCTTCTTTTGAACTTTCCATTAAATCCACACCTACAATTTTTCCACCTACAGCTTGAGAAGATTTAATACAAATATCTTCCAGTTCATCTGTAATTGGACAATTTTCAGCTCGTCCTCCTAATGCCATATTAGTTTTCCATTCATCTTTTTCAGAGTATCTATAAATTGCAGCAACAACATTATCACCTACTACTATAGCTCTTATATCTCTAGGTGGCCTAGAAACAAATTCTTCTAGATAATAAACCTGATAGATAGGAAACATATGCTCTCTATCTTCAAATACAGCTTTTGCCGCTTCTTTGTCACGTAATAAAGCTATTAATCTACCCCAGCTTCCTATTGTAGGTTTAATAATTGCGGGATAACCAAAATCATTTAGTGCTGAAAGTGCAGATTCTGAAGAAAAAGCTGTTATTACTTTGGGAGTTCGTATTCCCTTTTTTTGTATTAGCATATGAGTAAATAATTTGTTACCACAGATAATAGCAGTATTAAGTGGATTAATTACTTTGGCGCCTAACCCTTCTAAAGCTGCAGTAGAATGAAGACTCTTAAAATAACTGACACATCTTTGAATAATAATTTGACTATTGTATTCCGAATATGGTGTATTTAAATGTAAAACAAGATCCTTGCAATCAATTTTTTTTATTTCAATTCCTTTCTTTTTGGCAGCCTCATAGATAGCCTTTTCTTCCCATCGTATTGTATCATAAAGAAGTGTGAGAGAAGATGAAGTCTTTCCCTCAGTCACTGTCCCCAATCCTCGCCAACTACTTGAGCTGGTTTTGTAGTAAATCCACCTTCAATTTTTACCAATTCGTAACTTGATCCACAATCTGGACAGGATATTATTTCACCTTCGATAGAATCTGCTGGTATTTTAATTTCTGCATCACATTCCTCACATTTTATCATATTTTATTTACTCCTTTTTTACATTAAATGTTTCTTCATTAAGTATCTTTCTTTCTAATCTATCATCAAGATATAATTCTAATAGATCACCCATTCTAAGTTCTTTTAATCCCCTTGCAAGATTTTCTGCTTCGCGTCTACTGGTCTCCAGACCAAGTAAAGATAGGAGATATGCAGCTCCATTTTTTCCTGCTAGTTCTCCAAAAACAATCTTTCTTCTATTTCCTACCATACGTGGTTCAATAATTTCATATGCAGATGGATTTCTTAAAATTGCTGCAAGATGAGTACCAGCCTTATGTTTATAGGCACTATCCCCTACTATAGGTTTAGATTCTGAAATCTCCAAACCTGTATATTGGGAGATAGTCTTTGATAGGTCCTTTAACATATGTAGTCTTAAATTGTTATCGGATCTATAAATCAGAGTCAATGCAATAGAAGTTTCAGCAAGAGATGGAATGCCTGTCCGTTCTCCGAATCCATCAATTGTAGTGTGAATTTGATCCGCACCAGCTTCACAACCGGCCAATGCATTTGCTAATGCCAATCCAACATCATTATGACAATGAACATCCAGAGAAGTTTTTGACATATCTAGACTATCATAAACCATTTTAACTAAATTATACATACCATTTGGGCGCATTATACCCACAGTATCTGGAATACTAATTCTTTCAATACCTATTTTATTCATTTCACTACACATCTCTAGGAGAAAAGAGGGCTCAGTCCTACTAGCGTCTTCCATCGTGAAACGAGATTTTAATCCATGTGATTTTATATATTCAGCTACTTCAATAGCTCTACTTTTTGCTTCTTCTCTAGATATTTTTAGCTTTGCGCTAAGATGAATATCTGATATCCCCATATAGGTAGCTACCCATGTAGAATCAGTTTTTAGAGCTATATCCACATCAGATTTTATTGCTCTAACATGGGCAACGATATCAGCTTTTAACCCTTGTTTGAGAATTATTTTTGTTGCTTCTAAATGATCTGGTGAGACTACTGGACTTATCTCGATTTGATCTACACCAAATGAATCTAACATCCATGCAATCTGAATTCTTTGTTTATTAGTAAAGGAAACACCTGGATGTTGTTCTCCTTCTCTTAATGTAGAATCAAGAATTTTAATTTTTTTTTTACCATTTTCTATATTATTGTAGTGGTGCGCATAATAGTTAGGATCATCTGATTTCAGTAACATTTTGATAATATACTTACAGGTTTCGTATATGATATAAATGTTAACGTTAAAAATCTAAATTAGAATTCTGAATAATAAATATTAAATTAGTATTTTAATGTTTTAAGAATAATTACGGTATTTGTATCTGAAACACCTTCGATTTTTCTGACTTCATCAATATATGAATTGATTTCTGAAATTGCAGGAGCACTTATTATTGCTGCAATATCATATTGACCTGTTATTTCATATACAACATCAACCCCTTCCAAATTTAACAGTTTTGATGTTACTGTTGATGTGTCAGAGCTAGATGCAACTGAAATGAGAGTAATTGCGCTAGTTTTTTCACTATTATTGATTTCAATTGTGAATTTTTTAATAATATTATTATCAGTTAAATTTTTAATCCTCCTTCTTACTGCTGATTCCGATAAACCTATAGTATTAGCTATTTCTACAAATGGTTTTCTAGCATCATTTTGAAGAATCTTTATTATCTTTTCGTCAAATGAATCAATATTATTTAACATTTCTTCTTTCCTCTTCTTTAGTTAATAGGTTATCCATAATGTCCAAGGTTTTTAATACCTTTACCTCATCAATTACTAATGGAGGTAATAATCTAATTATATTTCTTCCTGAGTATAACATAAGAAGTCCTTCTTTAATACCCTCAAATAATACATCCTTAATATCAAAACGTAATTCAAGAGCTAACATCAAACCTAATCCTCGTACATCTCTGACTATTCTATGATTCTCTTTAAGTTCTAACAATCCATTTTTGAAGAGATTACCGACTTTGGCAGCATTACCAACCAGATTTTCTTCTATAAGAGAATCTATAGTAGCTATACCCGCAGCACATGAAAGTGGATTTCCAGCAAAAGTTGAAGAATGTTCTCCAAGTTTCATAGCATCAAGGATTTCAGGTTTACATAGAGTTAAACCCATTGGTAATCCTCCTGCTATACCTTTAGCCAGACACATAATGTCAGGAGTTGTTGACCAATGTTCACCTGCCCACATTTTACCTGTTCTTCCTAATCCTGTTTGTATTTCATCAAAAATCAATACTAAATTATTTTGGTCACAAATTTTTCTTACTTTCTGAAGAAAATCCTCAGAAGGAACAATTATACCAGTTTCACCTTGAATAGGTTCAATAATAACTGTTCCTATAGAACTATCTAACGAATCCTCAATTTTTGATGGATTATTATAAGGTACAAATTTTACTCCTTCTAACAATGGTTGAAAAGATTTTCTGTATTTTTCATTATATGTTACAGATAATGCACCAAAAGTTTTTCCATGATATCCTCCAGTCATGGCTATTATTCCATTTTTGCCTGTGTATTTCCTAGAAAATTTTAAAGCAGCTTCGATAGCCTCTGCTCCGCTATTGCTAAAGAAAACCTTTGAAAGTTCCTTTGGAGAAATTTTAGACATTTTTTGTAAAAATTTTAATCTTGTATTATTATATACTGACATATGACAAGTTATAAGATTGTCCAATTGATTTTTAATTGCATTAATTACCCGGTCGTTACAATAACCAACTAATGCTACACCATAACCACCCATACAATCAATATATTCTTTTCCAGAAACATCCCAAACTATGGCTCCTTTGCCTTTTGAAATATTGATTGGAAACCTCTGATAAAGATTTCCAAGATAAGTATCTTCACTCATTTTGTTATCACCGTACAATTAGTATGAGACATTGCAGAAGAAATAGGATTCTCAACATTCCCTGAAGCTATAATGGCTTCTTTGACACCCATATCCAAAGATTCTATACATGCCATCACTTTTTTCTCCATCCCATGACCAATTTTTGGTAAGGATTCATTTGCTTTATCATAGGTCATTTTTGTTACTAATTCATCATTTAAAATAAGACCATTAACATTAGTAATAAAAATTACTTTATCAGCAGATAATCCACCTGCAATATAGGCAGCTGCTCTATCCCCATCAACATTTAAAAATTCAATTTCTTCACTTAAAGCTATTGGAGAAACAACAGGAACAAAGTTTCCTTCTAATAACTTTCTAATTAATAATGTATTAATCTTATTTATTTTTCCTGTATAGCCTCCATCAATTATCATTTTTCTGCCTTTATCATTAACAACAAGAAGTTTTTTCTTTCTTGTTGCTTCAATTGTAGAGCCATCTATTCCTGATATTCCTGCTGCATTTATTTTATTATTTAAAAGCATTCTTACAATAGTTTTATTTATTTTTCCAGACATTACCATAGTATATATTTCTGCAGTTTCCTTGTCAGTGTATCGACTTTTTACTCCTCCCGGAGAGATAATAAATTTTTGTTCTTTTCCTAATTTATTACCAATAATAGTAACATCCTTTCCTCCACCATGAACAAGAACAACCTTAACTTTTTTTAATATATTTTTCAAGTCTAAAATAGTTGATGAATGTAATCCATCGACTATACTACCACCAATTTTAATAACGATCATACCGGTGTTAATGGAGTATATTTCAAGCCATCCGTCTCATCAAATCCAAACATGACATTCATGTTTTGAATTGCTGAACCTGCCGCCCCTTTCATAAGATTATCAGAAGCTGATAATGCAACAACCCTGTTATTATCCTCATCAATATCAAAACCAATATCACAGAAATTAGATCCAATTAAGAACTTTGGATCAGGAAATTTATATAATCCTTTTTTATCTTTAATAAATCTTATAAATGGCTCATTGGTATAAGAGTGTCTGTAAATTTTCCACAGTTCTAATTCACCAATTATTTTATTCAAAAATGTATGATTTGTTGTAAGTATACCTCTTACGAGATTAACAGCATGTGGACTCATACTGACTTTTATTTCTCTATTAGATATTAAACTAAGCTCTTGGATGATTTCCCCAGTATGTCTATGTTTTGCTGGTTTGTAAGGCCTAATTACACCATACCTCATTGCATGATGTGTTCCTTCATTTGCTTGAGCACCGGCACCAGACGAACCAATTTTACTATCTACAACAATATGACTAGTATCAATAAGATCATTTTCTATAAGAGGTTTTATTGCTAGTAAAGAGGTTACTGCCATACATCCAGGACATGATACTAATTTGGCTTTTTTAATTTCTTCCCGATGAAGTTCAGGAACTCCATAAACAGATTTTGAAAGTAAATCTGGGAAAGGATGTTCCCATCCATACCATTTTATATAATCATCAGGATTTTTTAATCGAAAATCTGCAGAAAGATCTATTATTTTAATATCTCGTTCATAAAGATCTTTAACAATTTTATTTGCACTTCCATGGGGAACAGAAACAAAGACCAAATCACTTGAATCTGCTATTTTATCTATATCCATTGGTGAAAATTTAATATCTATGAATCCCTTTAAACTTGGATGAATGCGATGGACATACTCGCCAGCTTGTTGTCTAGAGGTAACCATGTTAACCGTTACTTTAGGATGAGTTACGAGTAATCGAAGTAATTCACCGCCTACGAATCCTGAAGCACCTATAACGCTTATTTTCATTGTTCTGAACTATAGATTAGAATATTACTGTATCTTATGAATTTTATTATCCTTTAAAATAATAAAATCTTAATAGAATGATGGAAAAATTTCTATTTTTTGAAAATTGATAGAACATATTCAATCATAGAATTTGCTATATCTACTTTCGATACTTGAGACGCTCCTCTAAATTCAACATTACTGTTAATTTCATGTATAACTAATCCTTGATTCTCATCTTCCATAACATCTACACCTAGAATACCACCTCCAACGGCAGTAGCTGCCTTAATTACAATCTCTTCTAATTCATGTGTAATAGGAGCAAGTCCAGTATGACCACCTCTTGCAACATTTGTTCTCCATTCACCTACAGCAGAATATCGATATATTGCAGTAATAATCTGATCTCCAGCAACAATACATCTAATATCCCTAGGTGGTCTCTTTATCATTTCTTGAACATAATAGATCCTAGACAAGGCTGAATCATTTTCTTCTCTCATTTCCATGATAATATTTACTGTTTCTTCATTTCGAATAGGAAAAACTCCTCGGCCCCAAGAACCAACAAGAGGTTTTAAAACTAAAGGAAATCCCAGTTTATTTGTTAATTCTTTAAAAGACTCAGCGCTAAAAGTGAAATATGTTTTTGGAGATGGAACTTTAGATTGCGCTAATACAAGAGATGTCCTTAATTTATTGCCACAAATTTCATTTACATCATATTTGTTTATGACTTTATGGTTCAGATACTCTAGACAAGAGGTAATATATAGACCACGAAAATGACTTAAACATCTTTGAAGAAAAATATCACCTTTAATGGAGTTGCTTTGGTTTATATCTGTACTAAAAGAAATAGGTTTAGCATCTATTAAATGAGTACTTATTCCTTTATTAACAGCCTTTTCATGTAGCTCTTTTTCTTCGAATCGTAATTTATCATATATTATAGAAAGTTCCATATTTTCACAAATTTATTCTCCCCAATCTTCTCCCACTGACTCTGCCGGTTTAATTTCTATTTTACCTTCAGAATTAGATATTACTTCAAATTCCCCTCCACAGTCTGGACAGGAAACTATTTCTCCAACTACTACATCCTCTGGAACATTTAATTCTCCTCCACAGTCTTTACATTCTATTTTCATTCTATTGTTGATCTCCTTTATTCTCTTTTTTATTTAAATTAATTGCTATAGAATTTGCTGTAATAGATTGCAATCCCCATAATTCAACAAAACCTTTTGCCAATTTCTGATCAAAAACAGAGTCAGAAGTATACGTTGCCAAGTCATTCCTATATAAAGAAAATTTAGATTTCCTTCCTACAACTCGTATAGAACCATTTTGCATTAGCATTTTTACTTTTCCTGTAACTTTGTTTTGTGTTGCATCTATAAACTTATCCAAATCATTAAGCAATGGATCTTGCCAGAGTCCAGAATAAGCCATCCAACTCCATTGTTGATCTACAATATGTTTAAACCTGACTTCGTGTGAAGTTAATACCATTTTCTCGAGGTCTTGATGGGCTTTAATTAAAACAATTGCTGCAGGACATTCATAAACTTCTCTAGACTTTATACCAATAACTCTATCTTCAATATGATCAACTATTCCTACACCGTATGATCCTGCTTTAAAATTAATATAATTCAACAAATCCATAAGATTCATTTTTTTACCATCAGCAATTATAGGAATACCGTTTTCATATTCTATTTCCAAATAACCAGCATCGGGATTATCAAATTTAATAAATTTGAAACAATCTTTTGGTGGTTCCACAAAAGGATTTTCTAAATCTCCTCCCTCTATTGACCGTCCCCAGATATTCATATCAATGCTATATTTTTTGACTTCAGTTGATATAGGAATATTATGTTCTTTTGCAAATTGAATTTCTATATCTCTTGTAAGATTCATGTCTCTAATTGGAGCAATAATTCTTAAATCTGGATTAAGTGATCTTATAGTAATATCAAATCTAATTTGGTCATTTCCTTTACCGGTACAACCATGAGCTATTATTTTGGCATTTTCTTCATTTGCTATTTCAACTGCTTTCTTTGCAATAAGAGGCCGTGCTAATGCAGTTCCCAAGGGATATTGGTTTTCATATAAGCCGTTGGCTTTTATGCAAGGAATGATATATTTATTTATGAATTCTTCTTTAGCATCTATATAATAATGCTTAACAGCGCCTATTTCTTTAGATCTTTTTTCTATCTCGTCGAAATCATCATTTTGGCCACAATCTACGGTTACAGTAATAACTTCAAGTTGATGTAGAAGTTGCAAATATTTTATACATACTGATGTATCTAATCCGCCTGAATATGCTAAAATACATTTATCTTTAACCATCGCTAGCCGATGCCAATATAGATATTATATTTATATTTTTGTATTCTCTATAGTTTAATTCATACCAACAAATTCAAATTACAAAATAAATAAATAAATAAAAAAAGATTTAATAAAAAACGATAAATGTGTTCTTTTATTAATTATATAGTTAAAATTTGTATAGGAGATACACAATCGATGAAATAAAAAATAAGGTCGTTGAAACATTAAGAAATCATGAAGAAGGCATGTCTAGTATAGAATTAGCTGATGCCATTCATGTTAATAGAATGACAATAACAAAGTATCTAAATATTCTATCAGCCATTGGCTTAATAAAAAGAAAAAAAATAGGTTCGATAAATATATGGACAATAGAATCAGGTGTAGAAGATATAGAATTTCCTTTAGACTACCTCCATCTACAACAGAGATTTATAACTTCGCTAGTTGGATATAATAAGAGAGAATTGAGTAAAATTTTACTCAATATTATTTATTCAGATACTGAAGTTTTAAAAATTTTAAAAGAAATAATTATACCATCATCTAACACTATTAAAGGACTTTATGACAGAGGAAGACTAGGTAAAACAGAACTAATTTATTTATATAATTTATTATTTGATTTAGTAATTTTAATTGAAATCTATCATAAAAATATTGAATATAATAAAAACATCCATAATATCTTCATTGCAGGCAATCAAGATCAAATATTAAACTCAAAGATATTATCAGTAGCTTCAGAAGTGTCAAATTGTGATACAATTTATATAGGAAACATAGAGCAACATATTGATCCCTTTTTTGATATTGATCTTCAAAGGTATATAACAAAGTTTTGGCTACATAAAAAAGGTACAAAAGTTATTTTTTTATGTTGTTCTGAAGAGGGTTCTTTAAGATTTTTATTTACAACAGTCGATTATATAAAAAGAAAAATGACAGAGAATATAAAAATAGTATTATTTGTAAATTCAGAAATATTAGATTTAGCAAAGGATTTAAATTTTGATTTCATTACATCTGATCTTAATTCATTAATCATATGGCTAGAAGAATTAATTAAACAAATCAAAAATCGGATTTAATGTTTTTAAAATTATAATAATAAATTTATATTTTATATTTATAAGAAATTTTATTTAAAAAATTTAATCCTTGTCTAATTTCTGTTATATAATTTTTATCTAATATAGGCTCCAATCCAATATAATTAGTATATTGTATTTTCTTTAGTGCTTTGAATATAGAATTATAATTAATATGGCCTAATCCAGGCATTTTCCTATTGTTATCCGAAAAATGAATATGTTTTAAAAAATTTTTTGTCTTTTTTATACTGTAGTAAAAATCTTTTTCTTCTATATTCATATGATAAGTATCCAAAAGAATGGCAAAATGATCATCATTTATATTTGAAGAAACAAACAATGCATCTGCAGCATTAGAACAAAAAGGAGTAGAATACCTATTTAATGGTTCTAATAAAAGATATACTCCAAAATCCTTTGAAAAATATGTAAGTTCTGATAAGATAGGCAATAATCCTTTGAGTAATTTCTTTTTATCTTTATTGGAAATTACTTCATGATTACGATCTATTTTTAAATCATAATCTGATAACAGACAAATATTAAGAATAGATCCTCCAAAATAATTGCACATTCTAACACATTCTTTAATATAATTTTTAGAATATGAGAGAATTTGTTGATCTTTTGTAAGAAGAATTGGAGACCTTCCTTTTGATACTGTCCATAGACCAGATACTCCTAAAACAGATAAATTATAGGTATTAAAAATTTCTAAATTGGTTTTTGAAGATAAATTTGAAGGATCACCAGGAATTTCTATATAACGTAAACCAAATTCTGCCAGAATTTTAATTACATGTTCTAATGATCCCAAACTTAAGAATGAATTAAGAGTTATTGAAAAATTCACCAAATAGATCACTCCACAACATATCTAAAACAAATGGATAAGGTATTTTCCTATTTGCACAACATCGATTGAATTTGATTTGTCTTTTTGCAAGTTAGATCGAATATTAGATACATAAAGTGAATAACCTTCTTGTGTTGACATATTAATTGGTCGTCCATGAGATCCTTTTATCAAGCTTGTATCATAGGGGATGGATCTTTTTTTAGGATCGATAAATAGTTCCAGAGGATCATATCCAGGTTTTCGGTGGATATCTACTGTTTTAGTAAATGAAGGAGCCATATTTTCATCATACCACCAGTAATAGCTAAACCACTTGTCACGATTAGCAACAACTATAATATCACCAGCCCGTTCATGATCAATATTAAAAAATTGTTTTTCCTTTTCTGTTATTATAATATCTATATCTGTAATGTCTTTGAGAATATTTACAATTTTTGTTATATTGTTAGATGATTTGATATAGATATTTGCTATTTGATGATCAACTACTGCAAATGCTTGACTAAACTCAAAATCTACATATTCTTTGTCTCCAATTTTTCTTACATTCAAAAGACCATTATATCTCAGAATGATATTTATTGGAATCGCACCATTAACATCATTAAAAGAATATTCTGAAAATATTATAAATTGAGTATTCTCATAAATTTTGCTTTTTTTTGTTGAATCTATGATTTTTTCAACAAGACTGTCAGCAAAAATCAAATCTTTAGAAACTTCATTACTATCTTTTCCAAAACGTTGAGCAGAGTAATCAATATGAGGAATATAGGTAAACATAAAATTGGGTTTATTATTTTCTATTGTATACTGAGATGCTTTAGTAATCCATTCACTAGATAATTTGGATGCAAATGGTCCCCAGTAAGAAGAAAGATCAAATTCTCCAATTTGTTCTTTTATTGTCTCATAATAATAAACTGGCTTGGAATAACACCACATTTTCATTTCATTTTCCAAATGAATAGGTTTTGGAGTTATAATTATATCTGAATTTGCATATAAAATATTTTGCCAAAAAAGAACTGCTGTTTTGAAATCAATATTATCATTCTTCTTCTTATTTTTTACGAAATCCCAAATTCTTGGAACTTGTACTAAACTATTATATTGTTCCCAAAAAAATACATTGTAATTGCTACGATCCATAAAGCCATTGGATATTATACCATGTCGATTGGGATATTCTCCAGATAGGAAGCTTGTTTGGACAGGACATGTAACTGCTGGAAAAACAGGCTTCATTTTAGAAGATTCACCATTTTCGGCTAATGCAGAAATAGTTGGTAGTAATCTAGAATTAAGATGTTTTTCTTCTAAACCTACAACATCAATAATAATAACATGCCGAATCATAACAGCTATAATTAATAACAGTGAGTAATTTAAATAATATGTTAAATTAATAGAAGTAGGATTTTTAGTGTCTCTAAATTTAGATTAAAAGTGAATCATGTCATATATATCTTCCTAGATAAAAAAAGAATAGGAGTTATTAATAATAATGATAAAGTAAGGCCATAATAAATTCCTACAATATCTGTTATGAAAACTGAATCTAGAATAACTATCATCATTATCAAATGAGATATAGATTTTTGAATAGTTATGATTTTTTTTAATAAAGTTATTTGAGAATAAGATACTACAGAGAAAAATATCAATAAAGGAATTAAGGAGAGGTAATTAAAAATATTAAGAAGTATAAATAAGAATACAAAAAATATCATTAGATATATAATAACAAATGGAAAAATATTGTAAAAATTAAAGAGAAATTCTTTAGTTTCATTCTTACTTAAAATAGTAATAGCACAGACATAAAAAAATTCAGAAAAAACCGGAATTAAAAATCGTGTATCAAATATTAATAATGAGTCTTCTAAAAGAAATATCGATTGACTTGCCCCTAAAACTATATTTAAGCTTCTTATAATTCCCATATTTATTGGGCCATAAATTGTATTTTTTAAAAATTTGTTATATAGAAAAATTAAAGTTATCATAATTAAAGTGATTATAAAAGTATTTAATCCCATAATAAATGAAAATATTAAAGAATAAGAAAATGAAAATAATATTATTACCAAAGCATTTTTTTTAGTTATTTTATTAGAGGATAAAGGACGCCAAGGTCTTTCTTTTTTATCTATTTTTATATCAAAATAATCGTTTAATACCATTCCACCAATGTATAGCATGGCAGATATCGCAATTAATTTGACTATAATGAAATAATCAAGATTATTTATATTGGTAAAGAAAAAATAACCTAAAATGATATTTGAAACAGTAGTAAAAACATTAGCTATCCGTACTAATCTTAAATAATTAATTACAGTAGATAGTATAGTCATAATTAATTAATTCCCATCAAAGAGACTACTAATAAAAAACTCTAATTTTGTTAAAATCAAATACAATTCAATATTAAGATCTTAATTTTAATTATTATATTTATTGATATAGGTTTTAAAATTTTAAAATTAAACTACTTAAAGTTTATTTGTAGATCTTCTTTTGTTTCTTAGAGGATACTTACAACATGGACATCTATTTCCATCATATTTTATATATATAGCACATTCAGTACATCGTTTAAAATTTTGAGCATATAAGGAGTATTTTCCTCCTCCCTTTTTACTACCAAGCTTACTACAATGGCCTTTGCAAGACAATTCTATATATATACAAATTAGAATTGAATAATTATCTAAGATGTTTACATTGCAATCGTTTGTATTAAATAATTTATACTAAAAAAAATATTGGAGGAAAGAACAATCTCAAAACTATTACATCCAATAATTATGTATATAATATATGTGAATTATACTATAATATATATATACCAGACATATTGCATTATTAAATTGAAATTTATATCAATAGAAAGAGATATGAAAATAGGCAAAATACAACTAGTTCAATTTTTTATTCTTCAAAATATTTAAGCATGTAAAAGTAAGATATTACTATGAAAATTCAGGCTTATGCTGCTCATCAAGCAGGTGGTAAACTAGAACCCTTTGATTACAATGTAGATTATTTGAAATCTGATGAAGTAGAGGTTGATATTGAATATTGTGGAATATGTCACAGTGACTTGAGTATGCTTAACAATGATTGGGGATTAACACAATATCCATTTGTTCCTGGTCACGAAATTATCGGTAAGATATCAGCAATGGGAAATATGGTAGAACATTTCAAAATTGGACAATATGTAGGCATAGGTTGGCGAGCTCGCTCTTGCTTAATTTGTGACCAATGTTTGAGCGGACATCATAATCGCTGTGCAAAGGGTGAGGACGTAATTGTTGGTAGATATGGAGGTTATGCTAACAAAGTACGATGTCAAGCTATCTGGGCTTTTCCATTACCTGAAAATATCGACATTAAAACAGCTGGTCCTTTATTTTGTGGAGGAATTACAGTTTTCAATCCCATCATTCAGAATAATATAAAACCTACCGATCATGTAGCGGTAGTTGGGATCGGAGGTTTGGGGCATATCGCTCTTAAATTTCTTAATGCATGGGGTTGTGAAGTTACAGCCTTTTCAACCAATCCAAATAAAGAGAAAGAAATAAGGCAATTTGGTGCTCATAATTTCTTGAATTCTAATGATCCTAATGCTTTAGACTCATCAGCAAATAAGTTTGATATGGTACTAGTTACTTCAAATGTTAACCTGGATTGGAATGCCTATGTTAATACTCTTCGACCAGGAGGTAAGCTACATATTGTAGGAGCAGCACCATCAGTGAAGGTAGATGTATTTTCGTTAATTTCTGGTGAAAAATCGATTAGTGGCTCCCCCATTGGAAGTCCTGCAACAATTGCCATGATGCTTGATTTTTGCAATCGCCATTCCATTGCACCAGTTATAGAAGAATTTCAACTATCACAGGTTAATGAAGCAATAGAACATCTTAAAGCAGGCAAAGCACGTTATCGCATTGTTTTAAAAAATGATTTAAAGAAATAGGTTATGAATTTTAACATAAACTAAGAAATAATCTTTACTTTTTGTTTCTGCAAATACATTAGTCAATCTCCTGATCCTATAAAAATTGTCATAAACTAGATGAAGAAAAAAATTGCTATGACATCTAAATTTTTCTAAATGTTCCACTGTTCGAAAGACAAGGAGTAGATCTACAAACAAGAATAGAAGAGATCCAGATAAAAAATCACTTATTGAGAGAGAATAACAAGGTAAAAGAGGATGATGCATTGGCTCATTTATCTGATCAGTATTTGGTTTTAAGTGAAAGAATAATGTATTAGAAATATATCAAAAAATGTGTAAAATCAAAGAATAAAATAATAATACCATTAAATAGTGTATTGTATAAAAATCATTTATCGCTTTTGTCTCCAATAACTCAGATTCAAGATAATAGTCATATTTTAGGAGTTTATTCTTCACCACAGAGAAAAATAGAAGAAGGTTTAGAATATCTTAGAATTGGATTTGAAGAAAAGAATGAAGCAATATTTATGATTACTAATGAGCTAACTAAAAATGAAGTTAGAAATGAAATAATGAAAAAATGGAAGATTTCTTCAAATGAATTGGCAGACCTAGAAAGAGATGGCATTATCAATATCAAAAATTCTAGAAAATTGTATTTTTCAACTAAAATAATAGATTGTGACAAGATTATCAAGCAGTATTCTGATGCTGCAAATAAAGCAATAGAGAAAGGAAAAAAAGGTCTAAGGGCATTTGTAGATACGAGAATCTTTTTTGAAAGAGGATATGAGAAATATGTTATTGAAATTGAAAAATCATTTTCGCCTTCATATGATTTTCCATTAACAGTTATTTGTGCTTATGATTTAGATGATTTTGAAAAGTTAGATGAAGAATCTAGAAAAATACTTTTTGATCATCATAATCTTTATCTCAAAAATAATTTATTCCGAACTATATTTGATAATTCTTCATCTGGTTTGATTGAACATATTTGTATGTATTATGAGAAAGAATCACAATCTTCTTCTTCTTCTTCTTCTTCTGTTCCTATTGCAAATAGCCTGCTACGATATCTTGGTGAAGGATTACAAAAAGACCAGTTATGTGTTTATCTTTCTTTGCATAATATGGAAAAAGATTATCCAAAAATAATACTATCGCAAATTCCGAATCTAAAAAATCCTCTAATAGAAAAAAAATTTATGGTAATTAAAAATAGTGATGATTATTATATCAGTGCAACATGTGACAATCTAAAAATATTTGAAGATCTGAAAAGACAAATTTTTGAGAAAGCAATAATAGTAGACAATAAAAAAGAGATTAGAATAGTATGTGATATTCCAAATTTTCTTTTTAAAAATAAACATTTTGATCAATGTGTTGCTTTAGAAGAATGGTGGGATCAAACAATAGAAGAATTGAATAAAAAACATGGATTAAGTGTATCGTTATTATGTTTATACAATAATAATGATTTTCAAAATTCTCCTTTTAAATATCATAAACATAGAATAAATGATATTCATAGTACTATATGTGATTCAGAAGGAATAGTACACTCAAAATATTCAAAATTTGATCTCCTAACAGAGAGAAAAGAAGTAAAGAAAGAATGAAGATGAGGAGGAAGATAAAATGTTAGAAGATACTAGTAATAAGAATAGTAATAAAATTCCAAATACTAATAAAACAATATTACTTGTTACAGATAATATTCAATATTATCAACAACGATTTAGTAGTTACAGTATCAATAATTACAAAATAATATTAGTCAATTGGAATAACCTTTCAACATTTATTACAAATTTTGGTGATAATAAAAATAAAGATCTTGAATTAATTATGTTAGATATTTCTATAGCAGAATATACAAAGATCAATGATATACTTACTATTGTTAAAGAAATTAAAAAAATATTTTATGATAAAAGAATATTTTTTATTTTATCCTCACAATCTATGAAAGACAGATTACTATCTATAGGAATATGTAAACAAGAAGATATCCGAATTCACCCATTTTCAGTATTTGATGTAATAGATTTAATTGCAACTAGTAAGAAAAAGGAAAGACTTTTTCGACCACAATTAAAAGACCATTGTATGCATACATATTATTCTGCTGATGATAAGATCAAAGATGCAATTAATTTTCTAAAAATAGGAATAGAAAATAATGAAACGACTCTACTACTATTAAGTAGAGATATTGAATATTCTTATTTTAAATCTCAAATGGCATTATATGATATTGATATAAGTAAATTGCAGAATAATGGATTGTTGAAAATTGCATATACTGAAGAATATTATTTGTCATTCAATCAAAAAGACAATAAAAAGAATATCGTAACAGTAGATAATGAAAAAGTACGTATGAAATTCCATAATTTAGTAGATCAAGTAATAAAGAAAGAAGGAAGGAAAGGATTGCGAATATTTGCTATGATGTATTGTTTCTTTGAACATGGTTTAGTTGATGAATTAATAGATTATGAATGTGAACTTCCACCTAAATTTAGTAAACTACTTCTTGGAATATGTGCTTATGATGAGAAATATATTACACAATTATCAGAAGATCAAATCAGAAAACTGGTATTAACTCATAGTAATGTTTGGATATAACTTTATCATTCCCTTTAATTATTTTGGTTTATATTTTTAATATCTGCTTTCATCAATATTTTCTTTTATATTCTATTTATTTATAATTCATATTAACATCAATAATTTATCTTTTCTTTTTTTGTTGTTGATTGGATAAAAGTGAATGGACTTTACTTCTTAATTGGTTTAACCAAAGTGGTTTATATATAATAATCTTTTCAATATCTGGATTATTTGCCTTAATGTTCTCTATGTCTTCTTTATTTGCAGCAGTTATAAATCTGTAAAATAGATTAGGATCAATATTTTGTAATTCTTGAGATAATTCTATGCCATTCATTTTGGGCATTTTCAGATCCAGAAGAGCTAGATCATATACATCTTTTTTAAAAGAATACAAAGCATTAAAAGGATCGGTAAAAGCATTAACCATATAGCCATTATATTTTAAAAATGTTTCATATAGAATTGTCAAAGAAATTAATCGACGGAAAGGTAGTTTAGAAAGAGATACAAACATACCAATAGCACTTGATGAAAGAGCATTAAAAAAATATATAGAGTTTGTAATTAGAGAAACAAAAAAATCTGATTCAAAATTAGATGATACCAATAAGTAAGAATTTCTATTATTAACAAAACCAATACTAAAAATGTCTACCAGTTAATCATTTATTCAATTAGCATTTCGATATCATTTTTCAATTTATCTAAAGATAGGTTTTTCTAAAAATCATCAATTTTAAGTTCCAAGAATTTACCATTGTACTTTATAAAAAAATTATCTTTAATAGTTGCACTAATAAGTATTATTTTTCTATCATAATTCTGATATTTTTTCTCTTATCTTTTTTATAAAATCTAATCCAGACATTTGAGACATATTATAATCTGTAATAACTAAATGACGGTTAGTAAAATTTTTATTATATCAATTAGCATATGTTAGCTGACACCTTTCAACAGATAATTCCTCATATCTAAATGAAATCTTTTTGTTCTGAAATATGTAGTCATTTTATTTTTGAAATCGGTATCATACAATAAATTACTAAAATGCATAACATATATTTTATTATTACAATGAAATAAACCAAAAGCATGCCCCAATTCATGAATTTGCTTCTTTTACAATTCTATCCTTAAAAATCTGTTCATCCCCTTCATGATTGTAAAATTCTGGTCTTAATCTAGGAAGATATATTGCCACAACTTGTCCTTCCAAACTGCTGACTTCACCAAATACAAAATTCAAATTTCCTGAATATGCATCTCTATCACAGATAGATAGAATCTTCATTTCTTTTTTAGTTGGCTTGACTCTTTCTAAAATCCAATTTAATAGATCAGTGGACCTAACCTGATTTCTATTTCTGTCAATAAAGTTTTGAATATCTACTTTTAATGTTGGAGCAACAGTAACATTATCATTAAATTCTGCTGATATAGAATCAGATAATAAATTCAAAATATCGTTATTGATATCTTTTTCGATAGGTTGTATAATAATCTGCATATAGATATAATAATATCAAATTTATAATTTATAATAGTAGACAGACTTAAGCATGGCATGAGATAAATTATTGATATCCTGTTAATTATAGATAGTTTCAAAAAAATGATAATTTTTCTAACCAGTATAACCACATTCTCCTGATCGTGGAGAATTTACTATTGGTAATGCCATTTCTTCTCCGCAGCTATGAAGGTTTACACAA
The DNA here is from genome assembly GCA_036374075.1 of Nitrososphaeraceae archaeon. GTDB lineage: Archaea > Thermoproteota > Nitrososphaeria > Nitrososphaerales > Nitrososphaeraceae > TH1177. The sequence goes on along the minus strand of DASUUM010000128.1, from coordinate 4,822 downwards.
TTATCGCAGAATGATGCTCTACTTCTATCCTTTTCATGAATACAGACCGTGCAGATCTTTGTAGCAATCTCTTTTTTGCACTTTGTACATTTAAAAACAAGTTCATTATTTCTTGCAACAAGTTTTACCTTTTTTCCACTTATTCTTCCAGGAATATCAGAAATAACCTTCAATACAAGTTCGGTACTGCTTCCATAATCATATACATAATCGATATTTATTCCAGGTAGAAATACACTACTTGCACTTTCTGACATGGTTTTGCTATTTTTATTGAAGAAGGGATCTGGAACTGGATCTAGGTGACTTTCATATTCCTGACCTTTAATGGTGAAAGAGCTCAAGTGACCGCAGCATTCAAGCCATGTATCTCTCAAGAAATTATCTATAGCCTTGAGTTTACTCCTACCGTCAACTTCAAGAAACATCCAGTATTCAGGATAATATTTGGAAGAGACACTTAAAAGAAAAACAATATCATTTGACTGTTCTTTACTTTTTTTATTTATTTTTTTATTCATTTCTAGGTAAAAATTTTTCCTTTTCTCACAGGATTCAAGATGTCTTGTCATGGTGGCTAGACCAGAATAACTTTTTGAACAATAAAGACAATCTCCCTCAGTAATGGTTTTTTTCAATATATTTTCTAATATTAAATTGATATTTATTTTGTAATACTTTTTATCGTATAATTGAATTTTTTAATAATCTTCAAAAATTCAAATAAATTGTTATAAGAGAGATTGAATGGTAAACTGTTAATAATATTTACTTTAGATACTTTTATGTTCTAAACTTCTAAAAATGGTTTTACATAACATGCCTGTTTTATAAACCATGAAATTATGTATAGATTTATATCATTTAGCTAGTAACTGCTACTACTACCTTATTCTTCTATTTTCAATGCACCAGAAGGACATTCATTTACTGTTTTACGGATCTGATTCTCTGGAGCACCATGTTGGATTATAATAAATTTACCATTCTACTTGAAACACAGAAGAAAGGCTTTTTACACAATTACCAGAATGAATACATATTTTTCATCCCATGCTACTTTCATTTACTGTTAAAGTATACTATACATACGTGTTATAAATATTTGAATCAAAAGTTACCTTCCTTCAAATAATATCAATATGGTTAGGATGTCTAAGTCTATTTATTCGAAAAGATTAGATATGATATTTATAAAATGATGAGAAAAGTGTTCCCAACAGCAGAGATAAGTTCATACTATTATAAATAGAATCGATATAAGATAAAAACTAACTCGAGTTAAGGTTCTATCCATGTATTTTTTTGACCATCGTCCTCAAGTAAAATAGACTAAACAGAATATTTATATCATAAAAAAATTCTATAAAAATAATGAATATTGAAAGAATAACTTTATTCTCAATTTTATCTTTTTTGACAACATTTTTAGCAGTAATATCTTTTGTAACAAATGGTAATTTTATCCAAGATATCTCAGCCCAGACATCAAATGAAGGTGAAAACAACCAGACCAGTACAACAACGTCGGCAACAACAACTGAAGAAAAACAAGAACCTGCAATAGGTGAAACATTTGTCTGGCAAGGTACCGTTTCTTCCATGCCAGATCCATTGCAAGGACATGAATCTCATCAAGTTACGGTATTACTGCCACCTAGGGAAGATAAAGCAGTATATTCAGGACTATTGACATTTATTGCAAGCAAACCAGTTGAAGCAGTAACACTACATTATTATGATACAGAAGGTATGGATATTCCACAGGAAGTCTTAGATGAATATGGTTGGGTTATGAATGCACCAGCTCCCTGGAGTGAAGGAGATTCTGTTGCAACAGCTATGATGGCTTTACCATATGAAGAGAATACACCTACATTTTCTAACAATGTACCATTCGTAGGTAATGCACTTGGATTACATACTATAGATGGAGAACCTTTCATGGCAACATACACTGTAAAAGCAACTGTACTAGAGCCTGAGATTAAGAATAATTTAGAAAGCTTAAATAGTGTAGTCGTTGGAGCTCCAGAAAATGCAAATGTAGAAGTTTCAAATAATAGTACTAACGATTAAGATGTGATATAAAATAAACGATCCATTGTTTATCCATCTAGCTAGAAAATATTTTTCCTTTTAATTTTACAAAGATCTAATTAAAAAATGGAAAATATGTTGGTAACAAAATATTTTATTATTTCTATTTTACTACCAGTGGTTATATCGTCATTATCGTTATTATTATTTATACCAAATTATAATTCCTATTATGTAAATGCACAGGAAAATAATGAAATGCCTTACGACTCATTATTATCAATTAATAATATTCAGGTTAACAATACTAACTCTCCTACCCTTGGTAATCCAGATGCTCCTATAACAATAATTGACTTTAGTGATTTTCAATGTTTCATGTGTGCTAGATATGTCAAGAATACCGAACCAATAATAAATGAAACATATATTCAAACAGGTGAAGCAAAACTAGTCTTCAAACATTTTCCAATACGTGGATTTGACTCTATGGGAGCTTCAATGGCATCACAGTGTATAAATGATCAAGGTCAAAGTAAATTTTGGAAATTTCATAATATCTTGTACCATAATCAAGGTCAAATCGATTCTGGTTGGGTAAGTAAGGAAAATCTCATTAATTTTGCTTCACAGATATCGGGATTAGATATGGACAGGTTTGTAGACTGTCTAGAAAGTGAAAAATACAAAGAATATGTACAAAGTGACCTAGAATTAGCTAAAAAATTTAAATTTACTGAAAGTCCATCATTCATTATAATAAATAGCAGTGGTGAAACAAATCCTGAATATCTTTCCGGAGCTCATCCTTTTCCTTCTTTTGCTTCAATAATTGATAAAAAACTGGAAAAACTCGATAATAGATAAATATAAACATAAAAAATTTCCATGATATGAACCTAATCCCTTTTTCCTTCAGAATTGTCTTTTCAAATATATTATATATATTAATTGCAATAACAATAGCTGTCGGCTTCTGGATATTCTTAAATACATTCGATAAACTACTTTTCTTTTCTCCAGTATGGACATTTTATCTTCCAGAAGATGCTATTCCAGGATTTATTTTGACTAATATCTCTTCAATATTATTGGGAATTCTCTTAAGCATGAATATCTATGTAGTTAAGACTGCAAAATTGAAGCTAAGCAATAAATCATCCTTGTTCTCTGGAACTACTTTGGGAATTATATCTAGCACTTGTGCAAGTTGTTCATCGATAGGATTTGCAATAATTTAAACATTGGGAGGAACAGGTATTGCCATATCTAATTTCTTGGAAATATATGCAATTCCTTTACGTATAGTATCTATTATAATACTTGTATATGCATTATATTTAATACATAATAAGCTTACAAAAAGTTATATAATAAAAAAATAAATCCTAAGAAATACTATCCCATTATTTTATATCTCTAAAATAGGTACAATTCTGTAGCAACAATATGTTTACATTTATTTTGTCTAAAGTTAAAATCAGAACAGGTACAAGTTTTATTTTCTATATCGACATCATAATATTTGTTTTTTCCTTTAGACTACTTCTAACTCTAAATAATTTCCTATTGCTGTTTTCTATTATATTTTTATTATTATTGCTTTCTTCACCACTACCACCGCCACTACTAGTCGCATCTCCGCAATCTTTTAATTCAATTATCATAGGTTCAATTAGAGAAGATTCTATAATCCTGTATGCCTTTTCAAGTCTTCTTTTTTCTGCAGGTTTTACAGATTTCATTTTATTGTTTATAGGAGAGTCTCTTTCCCCTTCAATCGAATCCACTACTATTTCTTCTGTTGTAGTTGTTGTTATTGCCTTCCTTATCACCTGAAGAATATCATCATCTTTTGTATCTGAAATATAGATCACGTAAATTAATGCCAGATCTTTTCCCTCATATTTTCGGATAACTCTACCAATACGTTGTACTACTTGATTCATATTGGAAGTTGTTGCTAAAATAATTTCTATTCTAACCTGTGGTATATCGAATCCTATTTCCAAGGTATGTACTGAAAGAAGTGGATAGAAATCTTTTCCCCATTGATCTAATATTTTTCTGTCTTTTGCCGGCACTTGTCTTACTATCTATTACCTTAGATTTTGTTCCATATAGATCAAGCATGTCTTTAAGTTTATTTATAGAATCAATAGTTTCACTAAAAACCATGATTCTTTCATTTGGAAATTTTTTTGTTATCAGATTTACTGCTGCTAATAATTTGTTTTCTGCGCAGCTTAACAGTAGCTTTCTTTTTCTTACGTTTGAGAACCATGCTTTAGCCATTCCACTGACAAATCCGCCTTTTTTTAATAAAACTGTCATTGACTGAGCATAATATTTTTTAAGGTAATACCTAAACATCTGAAACAGTTTCTACAAGCATTTTTGATATGATTGGATACAAATTAGTATTTCTATTGTTGAATCTGAATTCTACTTCCTTCAGATAAAGATAGAAGTATTGTCGTGGTACACCTCTGTAATTATACAACCATGTCTTGGCATAACTCCAGAATCCTTCTATTCCATTAATATGAGTATTTTCTCGTACATATCATTAATATAAGTATTTTCTCGTACATATTCTTTGTTACCGTGATAAATTGAATTATGTTTACCAATCAGACTCAATGTTGCATAGGCGGTATGGTCATCTGTATAGTATAGTGAGCCTTTTCTTGTATGTTGTTGTATTAAAGGAATCAATGTTTTATGCTGTCTGTCCGATACCGGAAATGTAATGACAATTCCATTTCTCTTATAGATGCCA
>DASUUM010000127.1:0-4317 GCA_036374075.1 Nitrososphaeraceae archaeon | reverse complement strand
AAACAAAGGTAAACAGAAATCTGAAAAAAGATGTATGCGCTAATTACAACTATGAAACAGAAGATAATCTGTTATGTACTGTAAGAAGGTATCTTAGATGTTTTGGTTGTTGGCCCAAGATATGATACTTAACTTAGTTGTTTTTATTGATACTATTTTACTATTATTGAATATTTACATATGTTATACTTGATTATATCTGAAATACGATAGAAGAATAGAGATTATTTTAAGATAAAGTTGTAACAGTTGAATTTTTCTAAATATAACTACAGGAAGATGAATACATTTCAAGAACTATTATAATAACCATCTATTGGACAAAAATGAATTAATTAGAAATATTCTTTATGAAATTATATAAGTTTTTTGAAATATAACATATATCTTCATTTTTATTCTAAAATATCAATAGAGGATAAATTGTAGTAAACTATAAAAAAATGAAACAGAAAATAGTTATTATAAAATCAACTCTAATAAACTATTATTATCTGGAGAATGCTATACAAGGTGAGAATACCCATTCTCCAGATTTAATAATTTGATAGACTTGCCAAATTTTTAATGCTCTTTGGGTTATGTTCATTGTTGATTAAGCTGATGTTATAAAATATAAAATTTTTTATTATAATTTTACCAAATAAAGCAAATAGTTAATTCAACTTCTATCTAAAAATAAAAATCATTTTAGATGCTGATAAATCTCTAAAAAGTAGATGAACCCGAGAAAACTACGGGCCCGTCGGCAGTGGAATCGTCCATGTAGTAGGGTTCTACTACATGATATATAGCTTTTATTGTTAGAAACTTAAATTGTATTGTAGTTGTAATACATTTCATTTAGATAAGCTGGTATTATCTACTAAAAGTATTATCCACAATGTAGATGATATGAGAAAGTAATAACATTCCCATGACTATTTTTTACAAGAATTTGGATATTTTTACAATTATAAAGATATTTAATTTAATTGAAATGATAAAATATTAAAGCACAATTAGTTCAATAATTATGATAGGATGAATAATGATAACCCTCCAACATCTGATGAAATCCGCAATGGAGGCTTAGCATTAGCAAGAAGGTTATGTTTAGAAAAAAAATATACTGAAGCAAAAAGAGTTTTATCTGAAATTTTGAAAGTATGTAACAATGATTCAGAAATCATGGTATTGATGGTAGAGATTCTTATCATAGAAAATAAACTAACCCAGGCTAAAAAATGGCTTGATAATATTCTTGGATTGTATCCAAAAAATCCAGATGCTCTTTATAATCTTGGCGTTTTTTATACTAATAAAAAACAATGGAACAAGGCAATTAAAACCTATGAGAAATCTATTGATTTGTATGATACGGATTCAAAGATAGAGATAGCTGATGCTTACCAAAATCTTGGTTGTGTCCTTTGGGAATCCAGAAGAAGGGAGGAAGCATTAGACGCATGGAAAACATCTTTACAATATAATCCTAAACAACAACAAGCCAAGAAAAATCTTAAAGAATTTACCAATGAATATGGTTTGCCAAGTTCACCAATGGGATCTATAATGGATGATGTGCAAGCTTTTGTAAATATCAAAATGGAAGAATACCTATTAACAAAAAATAAAACTGATGTTTCTAATATTACCGATGATAGGAATTTAACAGAACTAAATAAAATACTGGAAAATATCATGCAAGTATGGAATGATGAAATATCTGCTAAACATGCAGAAGAATTAGATAGTATGGACATAAACAAAAAAGCAAATTTATTTAAAAGAACAAAAGTCCCCTTTGATTAGATTAGAAAAAATGAGATAACTAAACTAACTTTTTACGACATTTATAAATAACATGATAATAAAACTTGAAAATTTATACCATTACAATGATATCTATTTCATTGAAATGTGCTGATTGTTTTTGCAATAATACTTACATAACAAGATTATATTATGTATGTATCATTTATGTATTTATCAATATCCCTCAATCATTATTTCTATCTTTCTTTATCCCCATTCAGAGACTCAGTAATTGTGATATTTCTTTTGGAATCAAAATCACCTTATAGAATCTATTGTTTATTAACATTCTTCCTACTATGATCAAACCATGTCTACGAAGTAATCCTATAGGTGATTTTGGTGGATCTTTTTCCCAGTCAATATTGATATCATCGGTATATTTCTTTACAATATCTTTGTATTTTACTACATCTCCTTTTTGTTTAATATACGAAAGTGCTTGTTGTGAGTCTTTTGGTAAGGTATTATTGACCAAATCATTCAATCGCTGAGAATTAATAAGTACGTTGACAATTCTCTTTACTTTTTCCTTTTTCTTACCTTTTTTGTTTAAAAGCAATGAGGCAGATATCCCATCTATCCACCAGTATGGAAACTTATTCAGCATTCCTGATAAAGTCGATCTTTTGCTTATAATTATTGATTCTGCATCTTTTACAAATCTTTGTTCAAAATAATCTTGAATCTGTTCTACCATCTCTGGTGTTATAATACCATTAGGAAAATTTTTATTATTGTGATATATCTTTATCTTGGTTATTCCTGCGAACCTGTAGTAATTTCCCCATGGAAAGATCCTTGCCATCACAAATCTCCCTGGTGCATATCTTTCTACATACCCAGAAATGATCTCTACCTTGTATTTTTTCTGATTTGATTGACCCTTAAGAGTGATTATGTTGCTTTTTCTGTCTACAATCTCAAATGTATCATATATTAGGTTTTTCATCATTCTTAATTTATCCACCAGGAGAAAATTATTGGAATCCTTTGAAATAAACTCTATAAATTCATCAAGTATTGTTTTTCCAGTAGCAGGATTTATTCTCTCAAAGATAAACCATGTTAATAGTTGTTTATAGACAAATTCATCGCTTTCAAATTCAAGATCCCATGTGCATTCATCTATTGAATTTTTGATCTCATCTTCATACTTCCATTCAGTATAGTCAGCAAGGATTTGTATAAAGTTGTCTTCAGTAACTGGTACTCTTTCCATAATAACCAGAACACCTCTTAAATATATTGATAAAGACGTTAATAATATTTCTTTAACGTTAAGTAATGATAAAGAAATTAAGAAGTTGTTGTAAACATAGTTGTATTTTATCTACTTAAATACAATGTAAAAGTTTTTTTCTTCCTCTTTCTCCCAGAATCTTCCTAAAAAACAGATAGTTTAAAACCAATTCTAAATATATAGAAGCAAAGTTGTACAACAATTCTTTCTTTCTTTTTGAACCCTTAGACAAAGTTATGACTATATAAGGTGAGCCCTAGAAAAGTACGGGCCCGTCGGGAGTTGAATAAACATGGTTTCAGTGTTCAATAACATGTTAATTGGTAGAAGTAATATTGCCAAAGTAATGAAGTTTAATTAATTATTGAAAAAAAGTTGAAGAAGGATTGTCAATCAAGTGCAAAGAAATATGATGAGACTATATTTACTAAACTTGATCTTATTAATAGGAACTTTATTTGAATATGTGTTACCAGATTTTTCAACTGAATCCAAATGTAATTGAAATATTTCTGATAATATCATTTTTTAGTTTTAATTTTTATATAATTATCTCAACTACTATCTTAAGAATGAACTACAACAAAAAATGATATTATAGGTGATAATTTGAATTGAAGTCTATTCTTTTTATCTATCTATCTAATTTTTCATCTTTCAAAGTCAACAGTTCTCATCCACTTCTTTAGATCCTTATCAATATGCTTCTTACACTTGGCGTCTTTAAAGTCATCTAAAATGTCTTCCATGTGTTCATCAATGATATCATCGAATGAAGCTGGATCTAAGTCATCCTTTGGATCATCACCAAAGACATCCTCAAGATCTGCTAAATCATCACCATCTATGTATTCATACATTCCATCCCAACTTACAAGGTTAATAGCAAGATCATAGCAATTAACTTTCGCCTTTTTACTATCTGCATATGCAGAATTAGTAGTAAAGCCAGCACTTATTATGGTAACTGCTAACAATATTGCAAAAGGTATTCCTATTACTTTGTAATTGTTCAATGTGTCTATTAAAAGTGAATTAAAATACTTAAATATTAAATAGATATCTTTCATCACAATATCCTTAAAAGAGATTAGCAAATTAAATCATAATAAATATTTACTAATCTAATTTTTAATTATACTCAATAACATTAGTTCGTAGACCTTAACAGATATTTTGTTATGTCTAGTTGGAATCTTTTAGTTCTATAATACCTTGTTATTGTATATTTCAGATTCTTGAAATTGGAGTAGTAATTAGACAGAATGTAATACTTA
>DASUUM010000126.1:0-9623 GCA_036374075.1 Nitrososphaeraceae archaeon | reverse complement strand
TCCTCCTTCTTCTTCTCTTCTATTATCGTCTTTGCTATCTCCCTTTTCTTATGCCTCTTCACTTTCTCCTCCTCCTCCTTCTTCTTCTCTTCTATTATCGTCTTTGCTATCTCCCTTTTCTTCTGCCTCTTCACTTTCTCCTCCTCCTCCTCCTTCTTCTCTTCTATTATCGTCTTTGCTATCTCCCTTTCCTAGTACAATATGATTATAAGATAAAATATCAAAACTTACAAATAGTAAAATACTTAGTAAAAATGAAAGATATATTTCTTTTCTAATCAACTGTAGTGTCAATAGTCATGTTATTTTAAATTATATTAGCTTTAAGTAACGTATTACTAGTTAATAATACTAATACATTTAATAGAAATAATTTCTATATGAAAATATAATTACATTGTTGTATATTTTTAATAATTAAAACTTATTTTTTGATCTATGTGTATTAACAAAAGTTATTGTTTATCCTATTCTTTTCATTTTTGAACCGCATTTTGGACACATCGTATTATCATGCTTAGTTCCACATACCATACAATAATAGTTAATCTTGTTAGAACTAAACATAGAAAAGTTCTCTCCTCCAAACTTTCTCATTTCTCTTCTTCTTATGTAAAAACTCAAAAATAATACGATTGGAATTATTACAATTATTGAATAGGGAAATGGAATTATAAAAGAAATTACAATACTAATTGCAAAATATATTGATATCCATTTTAATTGTTGTAAAATAAAATTTTTATTATCCACTAATTACATTGTATATTTCATATAAATAAATTTGATCATTATTCAATTTTTTCAACTTAAAAGACTTCTAAACTATTAATTAATATAACCAGAAGATTCGTATTGTATCTAAATAACTATAAATGATCGATATAACGTTAGGGCATACTCCCGATGCTGATGATGCTTTTATGTTTTATGGATTAGCTAGCGGAAAGATAGGATCTAATGAATTTCGTATAAACCATGTTATTGAAGATATTGAAAAGCTAAATAAACGTGCATTGAATAATGAATTAGATATAACAGCTATATCTGTTCATGCCTATGCATTTCTTAAGGATTATGTAATTTTGCGAAGTGGAGGAAGTTTTGGAATGAATTATGGTCCAATTGTTTTAGCAAAAGAGATTTTTTCAAAAGGAGATTTAACTAAAAAGATAATAGCTATACCTGGCAAAATGACCTCTGCATATCTATTGTTATCACTTTTTTTAGGCAATTTTAAAGAAAAAGAATTACCTTTTCATCTCATACCTCAGGCAATAATAGACAATCATGTTGATGCAGGTTTAGTGATTCATGAAATTCAAATTGCGTATCATTTATTAAATTTACATAAAATTATCGATTTAGGGTCATGGTGGCATAATCTCACAAATGGTTTGCCCGTGCCCTTGGGTGTAAATATTGCAAATAATAAAACATTAACACTGGAACAGATCAGAAATTTTGACTCTTTATTTAAAAATTCTATAATTTATGGTCTAAATAACATGGAAGAAGCACTGGATTATGCAATGAATTATGGAAGAGGTCAATCAAAAGATATGATATCTAAATTCGTTAAAATGTATGTGAATGAAATTACTGTTGATATGGGTAAAAGCGGAAAAAAATCTATTGAACGAATTTTTCAAATGGCATTCGAAAAAAATCTTATACCTCCCTTCCAAATCTATTTTGCCTAATTTAGAATTTTATAAAATTATATCGTACTCTAATTCTTATTTAATTATTAGAATTACAATTAATAGCTGCAGCTTGTGATGTAGATCCTTAACAACTATCTTCATTATAATTAATTTTAACGTAATTTAAAATGAATCTATATTTTTATAAATTTTACAATATTTAATTTTTATGTGGCGTTAAAAATCATAATCTTAAAATCTATACTTTTAAAACTTTGAGAATTATATAAAAAGATAACAGTTTGTTGTAGATTGTAAATTTCTGATATCATTCTTGATTTGTATAAAACTATTAGTATTTTTTTAATATCTTAAAAAAGGTGTCTCGTTGAGCAGGTTCTCTTTTTATTTCTTTAATCAAATTTACAATTTCTTGTATGGATATTCCACTAGCTTTTCCAGCAGCGCGAAATATTTCTTCTGAAAAAGCTGTACCAACTAAATCATTACCTCCACAGGTAAGTGCTACCTGTGCTATTTTTTTACCTAGAGAAACCCAATATACTGATATATTATCTAAAATATTTCTTAATAACAATCTAGCAATAGCTATTATTCGTAGATCATAATTAGATGGACTTTCCCTAACAATCAACTTTTTCTTCTCTAATTCAGTATTCTCTAGACTAAATTTAAGTGGTATAAAAGTATTGAAACCATGAGTTTTTTTATGAAGTTCTCTTATTTTTATAATATGATCTATAATATGTTCTGGTTTCTCAATATGTCCGAAAAGCATAGTAGAATTAGTTTTCAAACCAATTTCATGAGCTTGTCTAGCTGTATCGAGCCATTCTTCTCCTGAGCATTTTCCTCTTACAATAATATTTCTTATAGTCGGGTTAAAAATTTCTGCTCCTCCGCCAGGAAGTGCATCCAAACCAACATCCTTTAATCTCAATAAAATTTCTTTAACTGAGTTTTTTGTTAATTTGGATATAAAATAAATTTCGGCGGGAGTAAGAGCTTTAACTTTTACAAAGGGGAATTCTTTTTTAATATTCTTTATTATATTTTCATAATATTCTAATCCAAGTCTAGGATGGAATCCCCCTACTATGTGTAATTCTGTAGCACCCATTTGTTCTATAGCTATTCTAGCTCTTTCAACTATCTGTTCATTAGTTAATGTATAAGCATCATCTTCATGCCCTTTTCTATAAAAAGCACATAAAGAACAACTTGCTGCACAAATATTAGTATAATTTAAATAATATGATGAAACAAAAGTCACTGTATCACCTTTACATCTTCTTCTAATTTGATCAGCAACAGAACCTAAAATGAATAGATTTTCTTTAAACAGTTCTAAACCATCATTATATGTTAATTCTTCTCCAGATAATACTTTTTCAATAGCTTGTGTAGGTTTTGATATAATACTGTTAATATTATTAGTAATCAATATAGTTATGTCAATTAACTTATTATTTGATATATATTCTTCTATATTACAGAAGATATATTCTCTTGTAAAGAATAAATAGAATAATCAAACTATAATTTTTAATTGCAAAATAGTTTAAGTTGTATTGTCTCAAAATCAGAAATTGGAGATATTTTAAATAATGTATTAGAAGGAAAAAGACTTGATCTTCATAATTGTAAGGAATTGCTAAAATCTGATGATGTATATACAATTGGCTTGGTTGCTAATACTCTTAGAAAAACCCTTTTTGGTAATACAGCCACTTTTATAAACAATATTATCTTGAATTATACGAATGTTTGTATAACCTACTGTAAATTTTGTGCTTTTTATAGACCTCCAGGTCATGCAGAATCGTATACACACAATATCAAAGACATACTGAAGAGAATCACATTGTCAAAAGAAATATTTGGAATCACTCAAATTCTTTTTCAAGGTGGGCATAATCCAAATTTATCTATTGAATATTATGAAGAAATTTTTAAGGAAATAAAAAAATTCTATCCTTCAATTGCCATTCATGGTCTTTCTGCTTCTGAAATTGATATGATATCTAAAGTCGAAAGAAGTAGTTCTAAAGAGATCCTATCTAGACTACGAGACGCAGGATTAGATTCATTACCAGGAGCAGGGGCAGAAATTCTTGATGACAGGGTAAAATCAGTAATCAGTCCTCTTAAGATAAAAAGTAATCAATGGCTAAACATTATGGAGGAAGCACACAAGCTTGGAATCAAGTCTTCAGCAACAATGATGTATGGAACTGTAGAAACAGATGATGAGATCGCACAACATATAATGAAAATATCTGATTTACAAGAAAAAACTAATGGATTTATAGCTTTTATTCCTTGGGGATTTGAACCTAATAAGACTCAAATGCAATCAGAAGGGATTGCTAAATATTCTTCTGGAGGATTAAGATTACTAAAAATGATCGCAATCTCAAGAATAATGTTTTATGGGCTAATCTCTCATATTCAATCATCTTGGCTTACCAATGGAATTGGAATGGCACAATTAGCTCTTTATTTTGGTGCTGATGATTTTGGTGGAACATTGATAGGTGAAGAAGTAGTAAGTGCAACTGGAGCACGATCGACTGAACTTACCTCTAATAATATTATTGAATCTATTAAACAAGCAGGATTTTCTGCTGCAGAACGAGATAATTTTTATAATATAATAAAAAATTTCTAATTGTCATAATCTTAGAGAGTATTATGAATACATTGAAGTATATTGAACTATGTATTATAATAATATATAGATTATTTTTAGTAAAAACTCAATAGTAATACAAGTACGTTTAAATGTCCTCTTTAGCAAATTAATCCTTTATATGCCTGTTGGTATTGATGATATGGCAATTTATGTTCCAAAGTTATATCTCGATTCAAAGGATTTTGCAATAGCTAGAGGAATAGATCCTCATAAACTAGAAAATGGGATAGGAATATATAAAATGGCCATGGTTGATACTAATCAGGACCCTGCTTGTATGGCAGCGAATGCCTGTTTAAAATTAATGCAAAAAAATGATTTTAAACCGCAAGATATAGGTAGAATGTATGTTGCAACTGAATCAGCATTAGATGAATCAAAAGCTATGAATTCTTTTGTCATTGGAATGCTTGAGCAGATTTATGGTGAGGGATCTTTTGAACATGCTGGTGGAATAGAATGTAAATTTGCCTGCGTAAGTGGCTCCTATGCATTATATGATAATGCTAATTGGATTAGAGCAGAAGAAAATAACGATAGAGCTGCGATTGTTATTGTAAGTGATATTGCAAAATATGATTTAGGATCAGCTGGAGAGTATACACAAGGAGCAGGTGCAATAGCTATGTTAGTAAAAGAAAATCCTAGATTAGTTGCTTTTGATCCTAAAGTTACTTCTACAATAATTAAAAATGAATATGATTTTTACAGACCTTTTGGAAGGGAAACTCCTCTAGTTAATGGAAATTATTCTAATTATTTATACCTAATTCAAGTTAAAAAAGCATTTGATAGTTACCGAGAAAAAGCAATTAAAACTAAATTAATTCAATTAAAAGAAGATGAATCAATAACAGATAAAATAGATTACATTAGCGTACATTTACCTTATCGAAAAATGGGTGAAAAAGCATTAGCATATCTTCTACGACATGAATGGAGATATTTACCAAGATGGAAACAAATAATAGAAGAAGTAGGAATGAATGAACCTACTCCAAAAGATCCTAGAGGAACAATTGAATCTATATTAGCTGATAAGGATTTTATGAAAGAAGATGAAAAGTTCAGAAAAGCATTTATACATACTTCTTTTTTCAAAAAAGTTTTTGAACAAAAAATGGCTAGCTCTCTTGAAGCTTCATCTATAATAGGAAATCTTTATACTGCATCAATGTATATGGGATTAAGAAGTCTATTAGAATTTGAATATAAGAAAAACATTGACTTGGAAAATAAAAGAATAGGATTTGGATCATATGGAAGTGGAAGTAGTGCCATGGTTTTTAGTGGTGTTATACAGTCTACCTATAAAGAAATTGTTAAAGACATGAGTTTAGAAAAAGAAATAGGTGAACGTTCTAAATTGGATATGCAGGAATATATTCATCTTCATTCAAACGAAAGAAAAATTAATGACCCAATATCACCTCCTAAAAAGGAATTTGTTTTAGTAAAAATTGGTGGCAATACCGCAGATAAGGCCGGATTAAGAGAATATGTTTTTTGTAACTAAAAATTTTTATTAGTAGATATTATCTAAATTCTATACCGGCATCCAAAAAACCGGCAAGTAACAAGATTATTATAGAGAAAATAACAGTAAGTCTTCCATAGTTAATAATTTTAGAGCGGATTATGTTAATATATCCTAATTCTCTCTTTTCAATAATTTTTGCTTCTATATCTTTTCCAAAGCTTTTGATATGAGTAATATAACTTGCCAAAGTAATAATTACTAATACAATTTTAATCAACAACAAAATTCCATAATCAGTTTCAACAAAATTATATGGATATTCAAAAAAAAATCTTGAGTTATATAATCCTGTTAACATCAAAATAATAAATGAAGGAAATGCAATAGTATTAAATCTTCTACCAATTTTTATCATGATAATAATTCTTTCTTCCATTGAATTTCCAATATGCTTTAACATGGGAGCAAGAATTATTCCAATAAAAATTGATCCACCAACCCAAATACTTGCAGATAATAGGTGAATCCATATAATAAAACCATCAATTATATTCATAGTTCGTCAGTGTTAGTCTAAAACATATAAATCACTTTAATGTATCTTTTATAGTGCTATATGATAATTATAATTAAGAAACATTTTAATTCTTTTTTTGAAACTTTATCTATAATATATGTTCCTTAGTAAAAGAAGAATTGTACTTTTTGGAGTAATAGGTGTTTTAGCAATTACAATTATTGTCCTTCCACAAATTCAATATTTTGTTAATGCTCCTGATGTGAATGCAATTGATTTTAAACTGTCGTCTGTTAATATTACTAATCTTTCAAATAATACTAATAATATTGAACTACTCTTACTTTTTGATGTTTCTAATCTATCTGGAAAATCTGTAACGACCTCAAAAGTTGAATATGATCTTTTTGGAGATAATGAATTATTAGGTCATGGTATTTTATCTTATGAAGATATTCCATTAAATGGTAGGCCACAACTTACTCCAGGACAAACTACTACTTTAAAATCTTCAATTATTCTTCAACCATCTGATACAAATATGGATATAATTGAAAATCTAATAAACAATCCATCAGATTCAATAAATAGTACAAGATGGAATGTTAATGGATCAAGTCAAATAGAATCAGCATTTGTTATTGTTCAAAAAGACTTCAGTGATGTTCTCTAATTTTCAGAGAATAAAATAAATAAAATTTTTTATATATTCTGTTAATTTCTATAGCTGATTTAATAGTCCTCTTTTTTTTGTATCAAGAATAACCCATTGTTCAATCCAATTACATTTTGCAGGACTATATTGGCTTGTTTCATCCTCTGTAGAACATAAATGTTGAAAAGTACAACTAAAACATGGTGCTCCTTCAACACTAGCAATTTCAATAGGTCGTCTGTCTGCTTTTAATTGTGGTATTTTTTTAACTATCAGTTTGTATGTCCATCTACCTTTGTATAATATTCTTTCTCTAGAAATAAGAGATTGTTTTTCAAGATTTCCAACTAATCTTGATCCGTCTCTGCTGTCTATAGAGAATGATTTACAAAGTTCTGTTTGAAATATTCCTGTTTCTCCACTATCTACTATTGCTTGAAATACTTGTTCTGTTAATTCACTCTTATTTTTTGCAGGTAATTTTGGGTTATTTTCATTTGAAGACAAAATATATTATTTTTAAGTGTATTTGATATAAAAATCTAATGTATTGTGCATGTAATAGCTAGTATCGTATAACCATTTAAGGTTCTGTTAACTTAGCGACACTTTTCCAAGCTGTTAACCATCGTCTCATTTAAACATGTTTAATATCTTTTCAAGAATCTCTTTACCTTTTGGAGTTAATTGATAGTATTTAACAGCAGCAGGTCTATAATCATCGCTCAAACCAAATTCACTTTTTACCAATTCTGCTTTTTCCAAAGCATTGAGATGAAATGCTATAACTTTTCTTTCTACATTTAATTCTCTTGCTAGGTTAGTTGCATACATTTTTTCTGTTTTTGTTAAAGAATTAAGTATGTTTAACCTAGTATGTTGTGCGGCAACATGTATTTTTTCAATGTCTGCAATATTTTCTTTGAATATCAATTCCGTCTTGGTCATTAAGTATCCTATATATATTTATAATCTTTATCCTAATTTAGCTATTGTTACTTAGGGTAATGTTTATATCAGACGGATAATATCCATCCTAACGGATATGGATGGGAACATACGAGAATCAGTCTAACTGTTAGTAGCAGTTAACTGATAAATCTCAGTCGAGAGTATTATCAATAGCGTAAGCTTTAAGCTTTACTATTATGTGACGACAGTTAACACTTTCTTAAGGAGACCGTAAGTTAACAGAACCCCAGTTAATTTGTTTTATATATATAAATAAGTAGTAATTATAATTTTGAAAGTTCAAAAAATATTAATACTTTTTAATTCGAAATAATTCCAAAATATTATTGAAATGAAATAATTATTATTATTATAATTTTCATATTTCTCAATTACAAAATCAAAATTAGCTTTTTCTGTACCATTTTCTTTCATAACTTTCATTATTAATGAAGGTTTTTGTTTTTCATGATTAGTAAGATATGGGATCTCCTTCAAAATATAATTGTGTAGTATACATAGATTGATTCAGAATTCCTACTTTAACATGAATGTGACTAGCACGGATAAAATCACCATCGCCATATTGCTTGGGATGTATAGTGTCTAATACATATTTTCCTTCATTGTCATTTTGAATTTTTTTCCTCTAAGTGTAAATCCCTCATTATCATATTTCAATTAGAATCAACTTGCCAAAAATCCAATACTGCTCCCTTAACCGTATTACATTTGCATATCTAGAACTCTACTACTTATAATCAATCTATCTCCTTCCACTTGCTCTCGGGAAATCTGTTTGAATGGCGCTCCTTCCTTGTAGTACGGACCTTGTATATCTGTTTCAGTTAAGTAACAAAAAGAATTATTCGAGGTAAAATTGTTGTCCTGTGCTATAGAGACGGTATCAAACTACTTGTAGTTAAAATATAATTAAAAATAATTAAAAAAATATATAGATTATGTTATTGCTAACTGAGGTATCTTTGTTTGATATATTTCTTTATTATGCATTAGAAGAACTGGTTGTTGTTTTATGGATATTATCCCTAGTAACTTCTTGGAATGTTTTTACCGTATTAGATCCTATTTTTGATAGTTCCTTTACATTCTCTTTTGTATGCTGAACGGATGTATTGACAGAATCTAGATTTGCAAATATAGTATTATTCATTACTCTAGTTGCTGCTACTGCATTATCGGCAAAGCTACTAATTATCTTTCCATAGTTTTCAGCCAATTGTCTAGGAGATATAGTCCAATCAGACCAAAGTCGTAATGAATTAACTAGAATGTCTTTTTGTGATTCTACATAATTATCTGTAATTTCTCTAATAGCTTGAATTGTATTTTCTTGATAATCATTAACAATTTGTGTATAACGTGGAATTTCTTTTCTTGCTTCATTAGTTGTTTTCTTGATATTATCTTTAGTTTCATCTATTACTTTATTAACTGCTTGTTGTTGTTCTCTTTGAAATTGTTGTTCTGTTATTGATTGTGTTTCATTTGATTCTTCTTCTTTGCGTTCTTGTCTTTTAGTTGACATGTATTTAATAATCTGTCATGAAAGCATATAACCAATCATATACAACGTTATTGATTATCATTAACATGTATTAATAGTAATTAGTGGTCGAAAGGAGTAGAATCTTCCA
>DASUUM010000125.1:0-4983 GCA_036374075.1 Nitrososphaeraceae archaeon | reverse complement strand
TTGGAAAGAAAACGTATGGATCAAGAAATGCCTATGCGAATACTAAAGCCTAAAATAATGATCGTAAAACTTGATTTAAAACCTGTAAAAGAATCTTGGTTGAAAGAAAATAATCGTTATGAAGAAATCTTGAATATGGAGAATGACCGGTTAGTAAAATCTAAAAAAATTGTAAATGAAATTATGGTTACAGGTGCTAATACTCTTCTAATATCTTCGCCCGAGGTAGATGAAGTTATAGAGAATCTCTTAGTGTCCAAAAATATCTTTGCAACAAGAATATCTTCGGATGAAGTAGAATTTTTATCTAGATATACTGGTGCAAAACCTGTACGGATGATGGAAGATCTTAAGAATAATGGCATTCTCGGAAATGCTGACTCTATATACGAAGATGAAGATACGGGACTTATCTATATTGAAAATGGCTCTGGTAAAAATATAGTTACAATCATAGTCTCTGGAACAACCAAGGAAACTTCTCTTGAAAGATGGAGGTCTGTTATCGATGGTGTCAATGCCTCGGAAGCTGCCTTGAATAGAGGAATAGTTGCTGGCGGTGGAGCAGCAGAAATACATGTAATTGAAAAGTTAAAGAGTCTACGATTAAAGGGATTAGAACAAGTAGGACTCGATGTTGTAGCATCAGCACTGGAAAGTATAATGCGACAGATACTCACTAATGCTGGATTCAATGGTTTAGAAAAAGTAATGGCAGCCAAAGCATCAAAACCAAACATTGGAATAGATATTGACTCAGGAGATCTTGTAAATATGTTTGAAAAGGGAATCCTTGATCCCCTATTGGTTAAATTAATGGCTCTTGAAGCAGCTGGCGAAATTTCAAAATCAGTTTTAAGAATAGATAGAAACCTTGCTGCAGAAGATCTTAGTCCGCAAAGTGTATCGGAAATAAAGAGGTAAATGATGTAATATGCAGATCCGTCATTGTGTTGAAGAAAATAATGTGGATGAAAACTTGATTATCAAAAAACCAAAAGAAATTAGACATATAATAGCCCAAGAAGGTAAAATAAAACAAATGTCAGGATTTATTGATCCTAGATCTCATCTTAATCTTGACTATACTTTACATCGTGTAACAAAATGCATAATAGCAAAAAAATTTGAAATAGGATCCGAATTGCTTTTTACTGGTTCTGGATTTATCTTTGCTATGGTAACTAAATCTCATTTTGAACATTATGGATACATAGATTATACAAAAAATCTTACAGAAATGATAGATAAAGTCAATGATTTAAGAAATTCAAAATCAATTTATACAAGCAATCTTAAAAAATGTGATGGAGAGCACCCAAAAGTAATATGATTACTGTTAATCAAATTTTAGGTAATATCAATCAAAATTCTAATCTTCGGAAAAAATATGAAGAGATGTTAAAAAATAATCTTTGTGAAAAAGTACTAATAACTAGAATGGAATCAGAAAAATTAAGAATGAGAAAAAGTACAGATAAGAAAACTGATGTTGCTTTTATGTTTGAACATAATCCGAATTTAAGAAATGATGATGTAATTTTTATGGATGATAACAAAATGATATTGCTGACACTTGAATCAGAATCCGTAGCTATAATCACCTTCAAAAGTTATGAAAACAAAGAAAATATTTTTCCACTTTCTGTTAAGATTGGACATACCCTCGGTAATTTACATAGACCTATAAAGGTAACAAAAAATCAAGTAATTTTTCCATTGCAAGCTGAAACAGAATTGGAAATGCTAAAAAAGAGGTTTTCATCCTTTAATCAATTCCTGGATATTCGAAGTGATAACATGATCTTTGAACCAGACGAGGAGGGATCAAATATTCATGAACACTAGATTTAGTAATAAAATAGATGTTATTGATAATAGTAATATGAATCAACATGTTGATGATGATGATGTTACCACTTCTGTAGATCCACTTGTAGATGAGGTTAGTCTGCTTCAGCTGGGAGATTCATTCTTCCCTACTGGAATGTATACCACATCAAGTGGTTTGGAAACATTATTTTATGATAAAAGAATCAAAACTAAGCAAGAAATCATTGAATTTATAACAGTTTGTCTACAATATCAAATAGGACCTGCTGATTGTGCAGCTCTTTCTAATGCATATGACTTTGCTAAAGAAGAAAATATTTCTAAAATAATAGAAATAGATCATATTCTGTTTTCAATGAAATTAATAAAAGAGATTCGTGAGGCTTCAATAAGGTCAGGAAGACAATTTTTGAATTGTTTAATGAGCTTTGTTCCAGATAATACTTTAATTTCTTTATATTATAATTCAATAAAGAATAAGGCTGCAAATGGTATATATCCGGTTGCACTAGCACTAGCATCAAATAGTTTAAATATAAAAAAAGAACGTGCATGTCTTATTCTATTATATGGATTTACAGTTAGTATCACAGGTGCGGCACTTAGACTTGGAATGATACAACATATTGAAGGACAACAGATTATTCATGAGCTAAAACCGATTATGACAACTGTTTTAAACAACAATATAAAGAGACATTTCTCCCATTTATGGCAGTTTAGTCCAAGTATCGATCTTGTTCAAATGAAACATGAAAGAATGGATTCGAAAATGTTTATTACATAAAATATCATTTATTATTTTGAGATGACATTTAAAAGAATTCCTAGAGTCGGTATTGGTGGTCCAGTAGGTTCTGGTAAGACTATGTTGATAGAACAATTTGTTCCATTATTAAGTCAAATAGGGTATAGAATTGCTATTATTTCCAATGATGTAGTATCAAAAGAAGACGCTGATAGAATGAGAAGAAATTTGGCGTCAGAAAGAGGGCTTATGCCTGAAAGTCTAGTAATTGGATTAGCTACAGGTGGATGTCCCCATACTGCAGTAAGAGAAGATCCTTCCATGAATCTCTCTGTAGTTGAAGATATTGAATCAGCTCATAATCAAGAGTTAGATTTAATAATTATTGAAAGTGGTGGAGACAATATTACAACCACATTTAGCCCTGCACTTGCTGATTATTTCATCTATATTATTGATGTTGCTGGAGGAGATAAATATCCACGAAAACGTGGTCTTGGAATCGAAAACTGCGATCTGTTGGTAATTAATAAAATTGATCTAGCACCACATGTGGGGGCAGACCTCAAGATAATGGAACGAGATGCCACATTAATTAGAAAGAATAAACCTTTTGTTTTTGTAAACTGTAAAACTGGTGAGGGAATTAAAGAAGTAGCAGATAATATCGTAAAAAATGTTTTATTTGAGTTACCACCAAAAACAACAACAACAAAAAACTGAATAACTAACTTGAAAGAATTAGAATATTTTATTCCAGACGATATCCCTCAAGAAGTATTATCTTACGAATCAGCTCTTAGTCAACTAAGTGTAGGAAAAGCAGGAAAATTAGGGGCTCTATTTTTACTACTAGAAAAAAATGATAAAGTAAATAAAACAGTTATCAAGGAACAATACTCAAAAGTACCTTTATTTACTCAAAGAGCTCTGTATCTAGAAGAGAGTCTTCCTTCTATGGCCTATATATATATCATTTCTCCATCGGGGGGAGTACTACAAGGAGATAGGTATAGAATTGATATAAAATTAGCTAAAAATGCAATAGCTCATATAACTACTCAAGGAGCTACCCGGCTCTACAGAATGGATAAAAATTTTGCTACACAAATCTTGAATATATCATTAGACAGTAATTGCTATTTTGAATATGTTCCTGATCAAATAATACCTTATAGAGACTCACGATTTTATCAATCTGTAAATCTTAATTTAGATGATGATGCAACCTTAATATATTCTGAAACTATAGTTCCTGGTCGAATGGCTATGGGTGAATATTTTGACTATGATGTATGTTATTTAAAGACTATAGCCAAAAGCCATACTGGGTCATTAAAGCTTGTTGATACAGCATTATTAGAACCAAAAAAAAATCAATTAAAAAGATTTGGGCTTCTCGAAGCATTTAATATGTTCTCAAATATGTACTTGTTAGTTCCAACTAAATATGTAAATATTCTAAATGAAAAAATCAGTGAAGATATAATTAATTACGATAAAGTAGTAGCAAGGTGTTCAATATTACCTAATGACTCTGGAATAATAGTGAGGATACTAGGTAACATGATTGATAGTATCAAAGAAGTCACCCATCATATACTTAAAATCTGTAGGCAAGAAATTCTTGGAGCTGGATTTACCGGTATTAGGAAGAATTAAAAATATATTTTTTTTGAAATTTATATTTATAAAATAATATAATTGTTAATTTTTATTTTGTTATTTATCGTGATATCGTCCAGAATTCCGTAATTTTTAGTCTATGATTTAAATTTTCTTTGTGGACCTCAGCATCTACTTTGGTATCAAAAACTTTATCACAATCAAGACACCATGATGTTTGTTTCCTTGTACTTTTATCTAATGCATTCAAATAATAAAACACACCTATTGAATGTTAAATAAATGATTCGTTATTTAAAAGTTGAAAGAAAAAATATTATATAATTTTAATTTTAGTAATTCTAATACATATTTTCAATTAGTTCTTATTAAATTATCTTTACAATCAAAAAAAACTACAAAATTAAAGTTCATAACTTTTACAGTATATTGTTGCTATTACGATAATTTTATTTATAATAGAACAATTTAGTATTATTTGGTCTTAATATATTTATAATAATGAAAACATTCAGATATTTATATTTGCAAAATCCATTTAAAAACCAAAAAAAAACCCCGGATGAATCAAAAGCAGAAACAACCCTCCTGATGTTACCATCAGATGCCAATCCGAAAGGAAATGTGTTTGGAGGTGTTATATTAAAAAATGTAGATCTTATAGCTGGTATAGTTGCTAAAAGACATGCTAATCAATCAAATGTTGTTACTGCAAGTATTGATAGGATGACTTTTATTAAACCAATATTTATTGGCAATTCTTTGATTCTTGAAGC
>DASUUM010000124.1:0-5751 GCA_036374075.1 Nitrososphaeraceae archaeon | reverse complement strand
ACTCCACTACTTTTACGGGGTTCGAAGCTAAGACGCCCATAATTATTATATTCTTTACATTTGTAGAATTATCTATTGCTATTCTTGGAGCGTAAAGTGTACCTTCGCTATGACCAATTATATTTATTCTCTTAGGGTCTACCTCAGGCTGTTGTAGAAGAACGTTCAAAGCTTTCTTGCCATTCTTGTATTGACTGTCTAATTGGCTCAGATACAGTATCAAGCCTATCATCTACAAATCTATCAAATTCTGGCTGTCTTCCAGTAAGAATAAATCTGATATTATCTTTTTTTTCCTCATAAGACCTTATTGAATCTATAACTGAAAAAATTGTTGCAGTTTTTTTATCCTGAACATTATCTACTGCTACTAATATTTTGTTGCCATCTTTTAGTCTATTTCTTAAAGAATTTTCTAGATCATATACATCTTTTATTTCCTCTTCTCCAAAGTTATAAAATACAATATAACCATTCCTAAAATAATGACACATAATATCCATTAACAAAGTGCTCTTTGATGTACCAGATTTTCCTAGTAAAAGTAAAGCATGATTACCGTTACTATCATCCAATTTGCTAATAATATCGTTTATTATATCAGTGCGTTGAAAATGATGTCCATGCATTATGTCTTGCAATTTGAAAGGAAATCCATTTTTCCATTTATCAAAACCTTGGTATGAAGTTCTTGTATTAACTCGAAAATAATCAGGAGAGAGATATTTCAAGCCATAACTTTTAATTTCTTGAATAACATTAGTAACATTGACATTAATATCTCCAACTTTAATGTTAGAGCCAATTATAACTCCAGCAGATTTAGAAATGTTGCCTACATTTACATTATTTGTCCCTTGTTTAGTACTATTTTCAGTATTATTATCTTTTTTATCTGACATTTTATTTTTATTTTAAAATTAATTAGGATTGAGATTCCTTGTATTTTTTGTAAGCATCAACTATGTTTTGTACTCCATTTCTAATCAATTTGCTAAAAGGACTTAAAGGAGTAAAATTTGTTATTGTTTCTGATGTTGCAGGTAATGCATCAACTATTTTTTCTATTAAAGTTGTAGTTTTTGCATCTATTTGTTTTTCCTGCGATGGTTTTAAATTATCTACTTTTGTTTCTGGTTTTAGGTCTTTAACTTCTTTTTCAAGATCTTGGATGCTTTGATTAATTTCAGTTCGTTTCTCTTGAGATACCTGATGTTTCTCATATTCTTTCTCAAGTTTTTCAGTTAATTCTTTTAATCCTTTAAGATATTCGTTATTTGGATTTTGTTTAATAGATTGATCTAACTCTACTATTATATCACCTGTTGTGATATTATGTCCTATAATAACACCGGCACTATGAGTAATATCACCACTAACAATGACCCCCAAATCAGAATCCCCTTCCCAGGGGTTAGATGATGGCTGATTTATTTAATATTCACCTAGTTAGTAAAAAGGAAACTATTATAAAAATAAATAATATACTTAAACCAGAAATAAGAGAATACCAACTTAGAATAAGAAATCTTGCCTTTTCATCGTTATTCTTTTCTAAGATTAATACTGCTTTGGCCATTTCCCCAGCATTTCTTTTTAAAACCTCTTCATATTCAAGAGTAGTATATTTTGCAATTAAAGTTTGAACTTTTGGAACCACTGTCCACTTTCTTACTTTAAAAGCCCAAAGTGAATATAAAATTGAAGTTAATAACATTCCAATTCCTATTAAGTATATAAAAGAATAATACAATTCAGTCTTAGAAAATATTTCTAATGTCCCAATTCCTACTAGTATTCCGACTATCAAAGAAGTAAAGCCGATAATATTATTTGCTTTGTTATCTAGGTTGTTAATCCTTTCAAATTCATCATCCATCCTTTTTCTAATTAATTCAAAAATAAATTCATCCCTTTTGATATGAGCATTTGTATCTATATTGTTTACCATAGTTATTTATCATATTAAAATACGATACTATTGAGTATATTGATGCTTTGCCATTGAGTTGAATTGATTGGATATGTTTTTGTCTTCATGATAATTCTAGGCCAACTAACATGGAAATACTAATATGTTTTTTCTAATACTATTCCATACACTTAACTTATTTTTTAATTATTTTAATCTAAGAACAAAATTAATTTTTACTCAAAATATGTTATAGTTTAATACATAGGTCTTGATTTATAATTTTTCGGCGTCTAAAAGTTTTATATATAATTTTAAAATCTTTTTGTAATATCTTAAAGTTTATTGTCTTGTACAACTCTTGATAGATTAGTATCACTTCTGCAATTATCTCGTCGGGTTGCGAGGCATTTTTGCCTCTATTTCAATTAATATTGGTATTTAATTGAACTAATTTAACTATTCTGTAAATGGTACTGCAATTTGTAGAGATTATGAACTTCCAACATTGTTGGTGAGGTTTATGAAGGATTAAAAGGTTTATCCATTGTCATTGTTTGCTGTAAAGAGAACTTTAAGAATGCCAAGAATCATATTTTGCCATGTAATATAGACATAGTCTTCTATTGATATTAATTGTGGAAATTGTGAAATTTCGAAGTTGCTGCTGAGATTTATGGGCGTGCTAATGTCTGAACATTGTCATCTCTCAATGTAAATGCAATACCATCATTCCCTGTTGTATCATCTTGCCATACAAACATCCACAACATTTCATTAATTGTTCAGAATACTGAAATTTGTTGTGCAATAGAATTTCTCGTATTATTACTTATATTTATGTGGCCATCAAATATATATAAAATATATCTTTAGAACTACGTACATCAAAGAAATAAATTGATATAATAAATTCTATGATAATATGTTTTAATAACAAAATTAGGTCTGATATAATAGATATATACACAAATACTATTTTTGATATCTCTCATGAATAAAAATGTCATCCTTTCTCTTCTTTTGCTTGCTCTCATCATTTCCAGTCCGTTGAGTGTAATTAAAAATGAAAATATTAAAAGCAACTATAATGATTTCAAGATTGACAATCTTTTTGCTTTTGCAGAAGAAAAATACAAGGATGATGGTGATGATAATGATAATGAGTATTCTTCTTATTCACCAACAAATCAATTAATTTACAAAGACAAAAATAAAATTGACAAAGATAAAAAACCCCACTATTCTTATCACTCTTCTATCAAAAAAGGAGGTATACCTGAATGTAAGCAATGTTTCCTCTCTGAACTTAAAAAACTTGATAAAAAAACTGCCGATTATATCTTAGATGTCATAGGTAAAAAATTTAATGGTCTGACAAAATTCTGTAAATTAGTTGCAAATGGAAATATAGATAGAGTAGAACTTGAAGAGATTTTAAATTTCATAGTATTTTACGATGATGATCATAAAAACTATGACAGGAAACAAAAATACTATCATCAGACTGAATACAATGAGCATGATAAACAATATAATTCTAAAGATAATGAGAGAAAAGGAGAAGGTATCCTCTATTCTAATAAAAATGATTATAATACATATTCAGAGAACAATTACTACAAAGAAAATTCTAATGACTTTAAAAAAGTCAATTATGATGAGGATGATATAAAATATAGTAATAACAATAATCACAAATATAACGATAAAAATTACTTAAATAATAATAACAGATATAATGATAACTATAATAGCAAAGATATTAAAGAACAGTTTATTCAGAAAGTCCTAAATTGTTTGTTTGAAAGGATTCAAAGGGTGTATGTATTATGGGAAGATAACACTTCCGGCAATAAAGATATTTATTTGAAAATCAGTAAAGATAACGGTCGGACATTTGAGCCAGTTATTAACCTGAGTAACAATATTGGAGACTCAGTTAACGCACAAATGGCTGTCTATGGCAACAATGTCTACGTTGTGTGGGAAGATACAAGTAATGGCGGCGATAAGAATATCTTCTTTAGAGCAAGTCATGACTACGGTCAGACATTCGATCCTATTATTGACTTGAGTAATAATACTCTTACATCAATTAGTCCTCACATTGCTGTTTCCGGTAACAATGTCTATGTTGGCTGGAAAGACGGAACTGGGACTCTCTTTATTGCAAGCCATGACAACGGGAGGACATTTGATCCTATTATTATCATTGGAGGAGGAGGTTCTCCGATAATACTCGTCTCTGGCAACAATGTATATGTTTCTTGGTCAGAGGGGGATGATGAACTTAGTCTTATATTTAGAGCAAGCCATGACAACGGGAGGACATTTGATCCTTCTATAAATTTGAGTCCGGCTGATGATATTAGTACCTCAAAGATAATCGTCTCTGGCAATAATGTCTATGTGGTGGTTGTTGATCTTGGCAGATCAGGTGATGATGTTTACTTTAGAGTTAGTAATGACAATGGTCGAACATTTGGCCCTGTTATTAACTTGAGTAATAACCCCGGAATATCATCTTTCCCAGATATTGCGGTATCTGGCAACAATGTCTATATTGTCTGGCGAGATGGCGGCGATATCTTTTTTAGAACAAGTCATGACAACGGTAAGACATTTGAAAAGGTTATTAATTTGAGTCACAATGATGGAAATTCATTTAGGCCCCAGATAGTGGTTTCTACTCAAAATGTATATGTTGTATGGGTAGATGACAGTAATGGTGGCGACTGGGATATTTTCTTTAGAGCCAGTACTGATAATGGAAAAAAATTTGAAGATATTATTGACTTGAGTAAGAATGTTGGAACATCCGAGGATCCACAGATTGTATCATACAGAAATAACGTATATGTTGTATGGGTAGAAGAAAATGAGCCTGCTGATCCCGATATATTCTTTAGAGTAAGCCACAACAATGGTGATAGATTCAATCCTGTTATTGACCTTAGTAACAATAATGGAGATTCAGATTTTCCGCAATTGATAGCCTCTCATGATAATGTATATGTGGCCTGGAGAGATACAAGTAATGGTGGTGACACAGATATCTTCTTTAGAGCAAGTCACAACTACGGCGATAGATTCAATCCTGTTATTGACCTTAGTAATAATAATGGAGATGCTGGTGAACCAGATATGCTAGTCGGAAAAAAACACTACAGACACTAAACTAAATATAACAAATATTTTTATAAATTATTAATAGTTATATACTTGAAATCTAAATATATTAAATTAGGAATAACGAATATACTTTTAACAAATAATTTTAGTTTTCTTTAACTGTCTAGAGATTGTTACTAAGTTATTAGATTTCTACGAAAAAAATTCTACAATTTCTCCTTTTTCAACACGTTCTTTTAGGAATTCAATATATTGCATTATTTGATATTGTGTCCACAAAGACTCTTCTTTTGCTTGTTCATAAAAAGTATGGCATTTTTCCTTTAAAGTTCCATTCAGTCCAAGATAGTCTAAAAAGTATTCAAATCTTCTGGGATACTGCCTTTTAGAGTCTGGTGCTTTAAGAGCATATAAAAAATTTTGTAAAGAATCATTTGTATATTGCAATGCTATCTTTGAATTTTTGAATTCCGTCATCAATATGTTATTATCGTATATATTTACTTATAACTCATATAAATAGAGGCATATTTGCAACGGGCCCGTCGGGAGTTGAATAGCCATGGTTTCAGTGTTCAATCTCACTGACCACTTATCTAATTATCTCGTCGGGTTGCGAGGCATTTTTGCCTCTATTTTGTTATCTATTATAACACTGAAAATCATATAAAACATTCGATTTTATTGTTGGATATTCTTTCTGA
>DASUUM010000123.1:0-2661 GCA_036374075.1 Nitrososphaeraceae archaeon | reverse complement strand
CCAAGAAATAAATTCATATATTTTATGAATGAATAAAGCAAAATCTTGATTATAATATACTCCATATCAAATACAAATAATAACACATCAGTAACAATATAAAATTACTAACATTTTTTAAAAAAATTTCTTCACTCCATTTTTATAAAATATAATAGTATTATAATGTGTTTTCGTTAAGAAAAAGAAAACAACAAAAAGAAAATTTAATACTATCTGAAATGAGACTAGCCACTCCAAAAATTGAAAATTATATAGAAATTCATATAGAAAGTATGGATGCTGACATATAGAAAGTATGGATGCGATATTAGTAAAAAAATATATCATAAACTAATGGAAAAATACCATGATTTATAAAAATAAATATCTTTTTTTATTTCTATAAAATAGACTCTTATTTTTGCGTCACTATCGGTATTACTTATGCCGGATCCATTATATATTCTGGTTCATATATATTACATAGATAGGCGTTCAAGAAAATTGCTATTTAGGCTATTTATAATAATTAATACATCGAAAGAGGTGTGCTTAATTTAGAAGAGAATAAGCAATTGTTATTGAATTATATTAGTTTATGAAAAGAATGATAATTTGTAAAGAATTCAAAACAATATCTTGAAATCTATTTAGATAATACTAAATTTCCTAGATCCTCAATAATTCTTTTTTATCACGTAAAAAAATAAACCTAATTACTTTTTTTTTGTTATAAAAATGACGAAAAAAATAGTGAAGATGATCAAGATAAACACTGGATAACAACATACAATGATCATCTTAAAAGAATAAAATACTTTATTTTTTCAGATGGCTATTTATTGTATGTTTAATTGCAGTTTCAATGTTTGTTCATCGAATCGTTTGGTTTAAGTCTAGTATTATTACATAGAGAAAATGTAACAATGAGCAAGAATTCTGAAGCTGCCAAAATTTTCCGGGAAATAGCGTTTATCTTGCAGATGTTGGAAGAGAAGGAAAGCGAACCTAATACAATATTTAAAATTAGATCATATAATAGGGCTGCAGATGAAATACAAAATTTATCTTCCAATATAGGCGACATATACAAAAAAGAAAAACTAAAAGGATTACTAAAAATCCCTTCAATTGGAAAGGCTATTGCTACAAAACTTGAAGAGTATATTACGACAGGCAAGATAAATTATTACGATGAACTAAAAGAGAAATTGCCAGTAGATATCAACCAATTTTTCGGTTTGGAAGGTATCGGTCCAAAAACAATAAAGACGTTATATGATAATCTAGGAATTAAAAATATCTCTGATGTAGAAAAAGCTGCATTAGAAGGTAAGATTAGAAATGTTCCTGGATTTTCTGAAAAGAAGGAAGAATTAATTCTAAAGAGGATTCAGTTCTTTAGAAAAGGTGGAGGACGACGACTAATTGGTGAGGTTTATCCATTAGTGAGGCGAATAGAAGAGCGTCTTTCAGGAAATAGTGGAGTAAAACAAGCAGTAGTTGTCGGTTCCTTTAGACGAATGAAGGAAACTATAGGGGATATCGATTATTTAGTATCAGTTATATCTGAAAAAGATGGCGATAATATAATAGATTATTTTGTAAATATGCCAGAAGTTAAAGAAGTAAGCGGAAGAGGACCATCTAAAGCATTTGTCAAACTAAACAATGGAATTGACGCAGATTTACTTGTTGTACCGGAAGAAAGTTTTGGTGCAGCCATGCAATACTTTACCGGAAGTAAAGAACATGGAATAGCTATGAGAAAAATAGCCATATCTAAAGGTCTTCGTCTAAATGAGTGGGGTGTTTTTGACAAACAGAATCAGAGAGTAGCAGGCGAGAGTGAAGAAGGAGTATATCAGGTATTGGGCCTAGAATGGATTCCTCCAGAAATGCGAGAAAATAGAGGAGAAATAGAGCTAGCAAAAAAGGAGAAGAATGGAATGGAAAAAGAAGAAGATGAGAAATCAAGACTTCCACAATTAATAGCATATGATGATTTGCAAGGAGACTTACAAGTTCATAGCAACAACACGGATGGCACAATGTCTATAGAAGAAATGGCATTAAATGCAAGAGACAAATTCGGATTGAGTTATATTGCAATCTCAGATCATACAAAAAGTTTGAGGCTTGCTAATGGGCTAGATGAAAAACAATTGTTAAATCAAGCAAATATAATTGCAGAGCTAAATGAAAAAATTAATGTGAATAATAATAACAACAATAAGCATTTTCGTATATTATCTTCTGCAGAAGTAAATATTCTAAAGGATGGATCACTTGATATTTCAAATAACGTATTGGACAAACTGGACATAGTAGGTGCTGCTATTCATTCTCATTTTTCTTTACCAATAGAATTACAGACAGCTAGACTCGTAAATGCAGCTCAAAATCCTAGTATTGATATTATATTTCATCCCACAGGCAGAATTATTAATAGAAGAGAAGGATATCCTGTCAACATATCTAAGTTGATTGAAGTAGCAAATGAATCCAATACGATCCTTGAAATTGACGCATATTATGACCGGTTAGATTTAAAAGATGAATTCATAAGAATGGCTGTCGAAAATAATGTTAAATTGGTGATTGATTCTGATGCTCATCATCCTTTACATTATGCTTTTCTAATATTTGGTATAGGACAAGCCCGGAGAGGATGGGCTG
>DASUUM010000122.1:0-6398 GCA_036374075.1 Nitrososphaeraceae archaeon | reverse complement strand
TGGATCTGTAACATTATTTACATTAAGACCAAATTTTGCAATAATAGCTGCACCTTTACTTATAAGACGTCTTTTAAAAGGCCATCCAATGATAGATCCATCCTTTGCATAACGAGAAGCTATAACTATTGAACTAGAAGTATCTAGTAATTTCTCTATCATTTTTGGAATAATTTCAGGCGGATGAGACAAATCTGCATCCATAATTAGTATATAATCACCTTTAGATGATTTAACTCCTTCTAGTATAGCAGGAATTAATCCATTTTTGATTTTTCTATTAATAATTTTAATTGAATACGGTTTTTCCTTAAAATTTGCAATTCCTTTTTCGGATTTAATTTTAATGTCCTTATCAATGTAATTTTGTACAATATTACCAGTACCATCTGGAGAATTATCATCCACTATTATAATTTCTGTAAAAACATTTTGAGATAGGTTTTGTTTAATTTTATCCAATAACCCTATAATATTTTCGGATTCATTATAAGTGGGAATAATTATTGAAATAGTATACATACTTTTGGTTTTAAAGATTTCTTGGTGATTTGTTTGCACTTTCTTTTTATAGACTTCATCTGCGTATTAAAATTATCGTGAGTTATATTTATAACATTTTTTTATATTTTTTTTAGTATAAAGTTTATTATTATTTTTTTACTATATTTACATACTATGAGAAGATTTAATATATTAATACTTTGCATATTTAACGATGTAATATTCTAGTATATATGATAATGAATTAATATTAATAAGAACCATGTATAAAATTAAAACTGATTGAACTTTCTTATATAAGATAAATGAATATTACTTAAATCTGATTTAAAAATAGTAATTTTGTATATTTGTATTACTATAACATTCATGATATAATTAAGGTTAAAACTGAGATAAAATTACAAGAGTTAGAATATTTTGTTTCAAAAGAATTTGAAGATCCTGATATAATGCTAATTATAAGATCTTTTTCCAAAGATCCTGATATGTCTAAATTTAGAGCCACTAGAAAATTAATTACAGATAATTTTGAGTCGCAAAGTTCACGGTATACTATCAAATATACAGAACATTTTGGTTCTTCAGGAGCACAATTCCAAATAAAATTTAATGGAAGCAAAATAGAGATAGCGATTAATGAATTAATATCAAAATCCAAACATGTAACGTATGTAAATTTAATAGAACCTATTCTAAGGTTTCTTTTTATTTCTAAAGGATATATTCTTTTACATTCTGCATGTATGTCTTCTCCAAGTGGACAAGGATTTTTCCTTTCAGCGCCTCCAGATACAGGTAAAACAACAACTGTAATAAAATGTGTAAAACAAGGATATTATTTTTTGTCAGATGATATGACTATAATCAATTTGCCAAATAATGCAATATGTTTTCCAAAATCAATGACAATTAGTGCCCACACCTACAAGACAGCTGTCGAAGCACAATCATCTCATAATTATGATAAGGAGGATATTAATGATAAAAAAGGAATGAGAATTAGAAGTTTAGTTCATTCAAAAACTGGAAGGAGTTTGATGCATAAATTAGCCGATCGTAATGTACCTATTTTTACGATTAATACAATAGGACAATCAAAGATAAAACCACCTAAGTATCATATTAGTGACATCATAAAAGATGCGAAAATTAAAGATAAAACAACGATCAATTCTCTCTTCTTTTTAGAAAAAGGTAGTGATGAAGAGAAAGTAGAAAAAATTGAAAGAATTTCTGTTAATGATGCACTACAAAGAGCTATAGAAAATAGTGATGATGCGTTTCTTTTTCCCCCATATAGTGATTTAATAAAATATATACGAATAGAAGATAAAACAGCATATGATCTTTTACAAGATGAGAAAAAAATGATGGCAAAATTACTATCTAGTATTGATTGTTATATTTTAAAAAGTAGTGGAAGAAAATGGTCTGAGA
Organism: Nitrososphaeraceae archaeon; assembly: GCA_036374075.1. Lineage (GTDB taxonomy): Archaea > Thermoproteota > Nitrososphaeria > Nitrososphaerales > Nitrososphaeraceae > TH1177. Next base: position 4,454 of record DASUUM010000122.1, on the reverse strand, counting down.
TGATACTAGAGAAATTTAAAACATAAATTACAAACTCAGGAACATTTATTTAAATATAAAAAAATCATTTGAAAATTAATTTTAATTTTTATTTTAGTAGAATTGAATTACAGTTATTACCATTTTTAACAATATAATAGTAAATTAACTGAAAATATAAAAGATGGAAAATAAAATTATTCCATATCCATTCCGGGCATTCCACCCATTCCACCCATTCCACCCATTCCACCCATTCCACCGGGCATTCCACCGGGCATTCCACCTCCAGGTGGGCCTCCTTTGGATTTACTGGATGCAATTACATCATCAATTCTTAATAACATGCAAGCTGCTTCAGTGGCAGATTTTATTATTTGTTCTTTAATTACAACAGGCTCTAATACATTTTGCTTATACATATCCAAGACATTTGCACTCCTTACATTAATACCAGTCCATTTGATTCCTTTGTTTTGTTTTGCTCTTAATTCTGCCATTGTATCAATTGGGTCCATACCTGCATTAGTAGCAAGGGCTATTGGTAGGGTTTCTAATGCTTCTGCAAATTTAATTACTGCTAATTGTTCTTTACCTGCTAAACCGCTAGACCAATTTCTTATGTGAGTAGCAATGTAAGCTTCTGGTGCTCCTCCACCTGCTACTATGAATGGTTTTTCCAAAACATCTTTCAGGACCATCAGTGCATCATGAAGAGAACGGTCTGCTTCATCTACAACCCTCTGAGAACCACCTCTAATGAGAATAGTTACTGCTTTTGGATTTTTACATCCTTCTATAAATACCCATTTATCGGTTTCAACTTTTCGTTCTTCAACCAAGTCAGCAGAACCAAGGTCTTTAGAAGTAAGATCATCAATATTATTTACAAGTCTTGCACCTGTAGCTTTAGTTAGCTTTGTCATGTCACTTTCTTTAACGCGTCTAACTGCAAGTATACCCTCTTTAGAAAGGTAATGTTGTGCGATATCATCTATTCCTTTTTGACATAATAAAACATTAGCGCCCGAAGTTTTAATTTTTTCTACCATTGCTCTGAGCATGTTATTTTCCTCTTCTAGGAACATTTGCATTTGTTGAGGATCGCTAATACGAATTTCAGCACTCATTTCCGTTTTTTCTATTTCTAACGGGGAATTGATCAATGCTATTTTCGCTTTTTGAATTCTTTTTGGCATTCCACTATGAACAACCTCTTTATCAAGAATTATTCCTCTAATAAGAGAAGTATCGTGTATAGAACCACCTGCTTTCTTTTCTACTTTGATATTATCAAGATCAACTTTTAGAGCTTTTGTTTTTTCATTAATATCAGCTATCAGTTGTGTAGCGTCTACGACTATTTTACTTAAAACAGGGCTATCTTCTGAAACTAACTTTGAATACATACTGGTATTAGCAATTTTTGCTAAAAGATCTTTATCATCAGTTTTTACTTTAATAACAATTTTATCTAATACTTTAAGAGCTTCATTAGAAGCAGCAGCATAACCATCAACAATGACTGAAGGATGTACATTTTTGTCAATTAATTCTTCTGCTTTTTCTAATAAAGCACCAGTAAAAATAATAGCAGAAGTTGTACCATCGCCAACTTCATTATCTACAGATTTGGCTACTTCAACAACCATTTTTGCTGCAGGATGCTGTACATCTATTTCCTTAAGAATTGTAGCTCCATCATTTGTGATGGTAACATCTCCTAATGTGTCTACTAACATTTTGTCCATACCTCTTGGACCTAAACTAGATTTTACAACTTCAGCAACCAATTTTGCAGCAGTAAGATTATTTTTTTGTGCCTCTTTTCCTTTACTTTCACGTGTTCCTTCTTTTAAAATTACAACTGGCACACCGCCAGCACTTGTTTGAATTTGGCCCATACTCATATTCATTCACCTAATATAATAATCAAATTGCAAATAATCCTATTTTTATAGTTTTACATGATTAATATATTTTAAATCAATTATTTACAAATAATTTCTTCTTTTTTTCCTCAAATTTAGATTTGAACGTTGGTATATTAATAATAAAACGTTCATGCCTTCCATCTCCAATTTTTTCTATTTCATCGAATGCCTCTACATTAAACATTACTTTTCTATTGTTAACAGATTCTACTATTGCTTTCAACCGGATCTTTGAACCTACTGGAGTTGCAGCAATATGTCTAATTTCAACACGGGTACCAACTGAGTCCCATTCATTATCTTTTAAAAAAAAATCTTTTAAAAGTAATCTACATGTTTCTTCCATTTCAGAAATCATAGAAGGAGTAGAAAGAACATTTTCTCCTTCCCATAAAAAACTGGTAGTTTGGTTAGAATTAGTTATTATAACTCTCTCTTTTGTAGTACCAATTTTCACATCACATTCCAATTAAAATCAACATATAAAAACACCATCAATTTATTAAACTAATTGAAGAATAAAACATAATTAGAATCATTTATTTCGAAAATCCATAATCGGCCCATTTTTTGTCAACAAGAGTCTTAGTGTCATTGTCAACTTCTGCTAGTTTTTGAATTTCTCGCATAAATCCTTCCTCTTTAGTTTTAGTAGTTGCATCTATTCCCATTTTTGAACCAAGATTTAAAATTGGAGATGCAGGATCTAGAGTATCAGTTGGAGTATTATCAATTATAATTATATCTCTTTTAGGATCAGACTTTGTAGTAATTGCCCAAATGACTTCATTTAGATCATGTACATTAATATCGTAATCAACTACAACAAAAATTTTTGTAAGTGATAATTGTCCCATCCCCCATAATCCCATCATTACTTTTTTTGCCTGCCCAGGATATCTTTTTTTGATAGATATTATAGCCATGCCTTGAAACCAACCTGAAGCAGGCATAGAAAAATCGATTACCTCAGGTTGAAACATTTGAATAAGAGGAAGAAATGATTGTTCAATAACTTTACCTATATAAGCGTCTTCCAAAACTGGTTTTCCAACAACCGTGGCCAAATAAATTGGATCTTTCCTTCTCATAATACCTGTTAAATTGAATGTAGGATAAGGTTCAGGAGGTGTGTAAAAACCAGTATGATCCCCAAAGGGTCCTTCTATTCTCATTTCATTAGGATCAACATATCCTTCTAAGACAATCTCCGAATTTACAGGTACTTCTAAATTAACTGTTTTGCATTTTACTAATTTTAGTCCTTTTTTTCTAATTATGCCAGTAAAGAAAAATTTATCCATTCCTTCAGGAACTGGAGCTATACCACTAAAAATAGTTGAAGGGTCAGTTCCAATTACTATTGCTGTTTCAATAGTTTTGTGGTGTTCCTTCAGTATTTCATAGTGTTGAGCTCCTCTTTTATGTGTCTGCCAATGCATTATAGCTTTTTTTTCATTGACTATCTGAATTCTGTAAACACCAATATTTCTAATTCCAGTTTCTGGATGTTTGGTAATAGTCAATCCGAAGGTAATAAATTTCGCAGCATCATTGGGAAATGATTTTAGAATTGGTAATGAATTAAGATTAGCTTTTTCAGTTTCAATCATTTCTGTTACTGGGCCAGATTCAACATACTTTGGAGCATAAGCGCCGATTTCAGATAATTTAGGAAGAACTTTTAATTTATCAAAAAGATTAGAAGGTATTTTCAATTTTGTCAAATCTGTAACTCTTTTACCGATTTCTTTAAAATCTGAAAGATTAAGAGCAGTTTTTAATAAATCTATAGTACCAAATGCGTTACCTAAAATTGGAATATCATATCCTTTTACATTTTCAAAAAGTATTGCAGGAGAATTTCCTGAATACATCATACGTCTCATAATTTCAGCTATCTCAAGATTAGTGTCTACCTCAGCTTTTACACGATGTAATTTGCCTATATATTCGAGAGTATCAATATACTCAGATAAACTATCAAAGGCCATAAATCATCAACAACAAATAAGCTAGTTAATAGAGTTATAAAAATAGCTCTTTATTCAAAATAAATCGACAAAATTGTTTTAACTAACATATAAATTGTCTATAACTATAACAATTTTCCCATTATATATAAAGATGAGAAAAAAGTAAAATTAAGAAATTTGTAAATAAGGTATTAATTAATGATTTTTTATTATTCCCCAAATTATAACTGCAAAGATGAAGCCAAAAATTCCAAGAAGAACAGGAAAATCAATGGAATTTAAAGTATTAATTAGTGAATCAACTTCGGCTGAATTCATATGATTTCAATGTTTTAATTTATTATTATATTATATACTTATTATTATTAATCATTTACAAAAAAATTATTCACTCCCACTTTTATCTATAGCATCATTATTAGATGAAATATCATTGTCTAAAACTTAATAATGACATCTTTTAAAATATCAATAAAAGCAATCTCTTATTTGTTTTAAAATTCTTGCTGTAGCTCCCCAAATTATTTCGTTATTATATCTAAATAAATATGAATTAGTAAAATTT
>DASUUM010000121.1:0-5750 GCA_036374075.1 Nitrososphaeraceae archaeon | reverse complement strand
GGGTTAGGTGATGATAGTGATTTTGGCGAAGTTCAAGAAATTTTAGGAGAATTTATAATAACTCAAAAAGGTACTGTAGATAAAGAGCGATATTACATTCCCAAGAGTTTAGTTGAACGTTTTGACGGCGATACTGTTTATTTTAAACTGACAAAAGAAGAAGCAAAACAATATAAAAGAGACTAGCTATGCTTATTATTCAATAATTTATTAGAAAATTAAGTAGGTACACTACTAAAAGATCAAAAGCCAAACTTTCATTTTTAAGAGTACAATATACTACACAAAATTTATAATTAATTCTGGTAGTCTTTAAAAATGCTAATTAGTTATTTTTAAGTACCTCTAACTCTACCTTGTCTATTAAATAATAATTGACCTAATTTAGACTTCAAAAAAAGCTCAAGACTACCAAAGTTACATTTATGCACTTTAATTCTAGTTGAGAATTTACTGTAATCTTTATTATAAATTATTTCAATCTTTTCTGTTCTATCAATGAATGTTGCACCATCTGACATCATATATAAATCGTAACTAACTAAACGCTCTTTATTACGATGGGAAAAATGTATGTCTGGAGATAATTTCTTCTCTAGAAAAAATCTTTCTTTACTTCTTGGCCTCTCTAAGCTGTTTATTAATTGATAAATTACATCAAAATATGGAATCAGTTTTGTTACAAATCCTTTTAGTTCAAATATTTCTTGAGGATAGATGCCATAACATTTTTCATTCCATTTCAGATAGTAGTTACCAATTTCTATTTTTGGTTTCTCATATCCATTATCTAGAATATATTGTGATACTATCTCTTGCGTAAACTTCAATTAGTGAGTAAATGTTTTTCAGATTATATAAAATATCTAGATAAAATATATTTTGAAATAACTCTATTAATTTTCTCTGTTTTGTTTATTTCTATCAATTCTAAAAGCTGCTTGCCTCCTCCATTTTATATTACGAAGAGTATTCATCTTAGTTGAGGTAGTAGTAGTAGTAGGCTTACCTATTAGCTCAGAAGATGAATGCGGTATTATGGATATTTTTTCAATAGAAGGAATTTTAGAGCGAATTGTCATTTCCATTCTTAGTGATAACATTTCTATATCTGACAGTGGCTCATCACCACTTAATTCTATATGGATCTCTGCTTGGTCGACCATCCCGGAAGACCTGAGTAATACATTTTTAACCTCCACCGCTTCGTTACTGAACTGTTCCGAAATTATCTTTCTTATCATATCCGTTAGTTGAGGATTTTGCCATGAATCCACAAGTATAAGAGATGATCTCTTTAATGATATATAAGATACAGAGAAGATGTATCCTGCAATTATCATTCCACCTATTGCATCCATTTGTAGAAATCCAAATTGAGTCGCTACGAGTACACTAAAGAAACCTATTACTGATGCTGACCCGTCTTTTATTGAATTTCGGGCATCTGTTTTAAGGGAAAGAAGATTATATTTATTTGCAATCTTTCGCATTTGAAATGCCCTGTGTAATGATATTGCACCAGCACCAGCCAACACAATCATTACCAATACTGGTTGTTTTATCTCGTGAGGATGTATTAATGATTGATATGAGTGATAGAAGATAAATACTCCTATTGCTACCATTCCTATAGCAGCCATTAGAGCAGCAAAACTCTCTACCTTGTGATATCCAAAATGGAATTTTTTGTCAGCAGGCCTATGAGCTATTCTAAGTCCAAGTAGCACAATAAATGATATCATAGCATCAGATATGGAGTCGATTCCGTCAGCAGTTGCTACTACACTACCACTGAGATATCCTGTTACTATCTCAACAACTCCAATAGCTAAAAGAGTGATTACAGAAATTTTTGCTATTCTTTTGCCAGCAATAATTCCTTCCTGAACTAGATTAGATGAAGAAGTCATTGAGTTTCTATTTTCAATTAATGAATTTTCAATTTCATTTGAAGAATGCTGCGGAGGGTCAGTATTGGTATCATCAGCAGCATCTTTAGAATTTTCTTTCGCTGATTCATGCAATTTTAAAATATACTTTATAATAAAGAGTAATGATATTTAAATGTAGATATTTGAATTTTATACCTATAAATATACCATCTTATTATAGAATGGGAAAAAGCCAAAACTTCGTAGAAAAGTTGTTAAAACATTTTTATGACTCAATAAGTGAATCAATTCTATTAGAAAACAATTATAAAAAAGATGAAGGTAAGTATTATTTAAGCACATGAGTCCAATATTTTCTTAAAAGCAGAATATTATTTGTTTCATTTCAAGTTAATAATGAAATAGAATGGAATATGGAGTAATTTTGCGGAATCTTATTGATTAAAATATTAAAAGGAAATATAAATCAAAGTATTGTAGGTATTATATTATTCTATATTATACGAGTTATCTGAAATTAAAATTGTATATCTGAGAACCATCAACATATTTGGAAAGGAATTAAATCAAACAAAGTCTTTGGATAAAATCTTTTGTTGTGATAAAATTTCGAGAATTATCCTTCCGTTACATTAGCATCAGTAACATAAATTCACCAACAAAAGTTTACTTCTTCAATATCTCAATAAGAACAACTTCCATACCAATATAGATGAGTGTATCAGGCATGGTATAGTTTAAACCTATGCAGTATAATTCATGTTTAAAGTTACTACCAGTATTATGAAAAGAGTTACGGTATGAAAATGTCTAGACATGTCATTGTCCATAACTAAGAAAAATCTAAATGATAAAATCCGTGTATAATAATGATGTAAAATTCGAGTAATTAAACAATGCTTAAATCTCTGAATAGTGATAAGAGTTATAATTGATATAAATGATATGGTATTTATAGTTATTATATGTCTTCGAATTTTTCATCAACACAAAAAATTCCTCAAAGCGCCACAGAACATAACAAATTATCAAAGGTTACAGCAGGATATATAGAGATTGATGAGTTTAAGAATTCTGATACTCATAGAGGATATTTCTGCTACAACTGTGAATATTTTATAAAACCTAATCATTGTATGATTGTTACAGATGAGGGACAAGATGTACGCGGAAAGGTATCAGGTAGTATACTTCCATATGCTGGATGTTCTCTATGGACCCCCAACGAGAAGGAGATAAAATAGATATATGTCTGATAAGAATATTTTTGAAAAAGCCACAAATATTATGGAGAATGTAACTAAGTTTAAGAAACAAAGTAAATTGAAAGCTGGGTATCTAGAGCGCGATGAATTTAAAGATTCTAATCTTAAGAAAGGATTCTTCTGTTACAATTGTATTTATTGGATAGACATGGCTGGAGGGAAATGTATGATTGTAGATGATAAAGGATCGGATGCATTTGGGAACACATCTAATGTAATTGCAGCCCATGGGTGTTGTAATGGATATGAGCCAAACTTTGACACACTTAATGAGAAAAAAGAAGTAGTTGTTGATAATAAAAGAACTTCTTCATAAGTATTGTAAGCTTTAGAAACGGGAGTTTCTACCAAGACAATAAATTATTTTTTCTATATGTCATTTCGACTACAGCTATACTTATTGATTAATTAGCTAGCTATCATAGAAAAATATCCTTACTCCATCTGATTATGTAGTTTTACAACAAAATCAGGTTTTAGAGTACTTTTAGGATAAACGGTCTTTGGTTTTATAATACCAGGTTAAACATGTCAATCTTCTTTTGAATGTTTTTAAGGAAGAAAGTACTATAATATTTATGTCTTTTCAAGAAGATGAAGAAGAAATTGTTGATGTGAACTACAAACAACAACAAAAAGAACGTTTCTCATCTATTGAATTTAACATAGCAGATTCTCAGAATAATGTAAATTTTACATCCAATTTTCCCCTAGAAGAAATGAGGGTTCCACCACGGAATTTTGATGACTTAGATAATTATCAGCATACAATAAAGACGATGAAAGAAATAAAGTACAACTTTCTGGAAGAACATAAAAATATCCTAAATACATATTATTCGATATATTCTAATAGGTTAAATAAAATATTTGAGTATAATCTGAATAATTTAATATCTATGGAAAAATATTCTAAAACATATAGTAAAATCAAGAGTAACGTCATTGATAATCGAACTAATACTACGAAGATAATAGATGATATAGTAGTAAGAAATATGGACACATTTATTAAATCTATAGAACTTGTTCACAAATTTTACTTTGATGTCCTTCAAAGTTATTATGATTATATCACAACACTCAAAAACTCATCTAATAAATAATATTATTATTTAATAATACTTTTTCACTTAGATTTATTATTTTTACCTATTTACTTTAATAAATATTTCTGTCATCGCCTGAATTGCTAGATGCAGTGTATGTAATTATATTTATATGGATGTTTAAAAAATCATCATAATAAATTTCTGTTATTTTAAAATGGGTGCAAATCATAAAAGCGATAGCTTTCAAGTGTAACACCATAATTTAAAGAATTAGAACTCATAAAATATTTTTATAATTAAATATAATAATAGTAATTAAAAATATACTTACCAATATCATTAGCAAATTTAATAGACATACAAAGAATCTAAAAGAGTCTTGACCTATATAGATATTTTCAATGCTGTGGGTTTAAAAAAAAGTAATATCATACTAGTTATAAATTATACATACAACTACATAATATGAAAGATTATGTATAAATCCTATATATTATATTGTATATGTAATATTGATAAAGATGAATAAGAATTTAGTTTATAGCACACTTTTACTAGCTTTAGTCTTTGCTATAACTCTGACATCATTGTTATCTCCATTTTATGAAGTAGTTAGTCAAGTCGATCCAATTCAAGAACAGATAGAGCCTATACCTCCTTCCAATAATACTAATCAAACTGCCCCAATTGTAATCTTACATACTGTCTACTGAAACTTCCTTCATGGTGTGTTTTTGCACCGACTCAACTCTGATTACTTTATTTTATTTACGGATTGAAACATAGTTAGAGCTAAAGGAATTTTGGCGAGAAGATAAAATTGAGATAATATTCATTTTACAATGCTGTTATTAACTTTCTCAAGTAACATTTGCACTGCGTAGGTTTTGAAGTAGCTCAACGTTAAGTGGGTTTTTTGATATTTTATACGCACTAATCAGAATAACTTTTATTTTATCATTCAATTCTTTAATTCTAATCGCCAAATCGTAGCCTTTCAACGTATTCATGCTAAAATCACTTACCAAAAGATTATACTTTTCTGAATCCTTTTGAATATGAGCGAGGGCTGCTATCGAATCGGTAAAGTTAGAAACCTTATAGCAAGAAGCTATAAGTGCTTCCTAAAAGAGTTCAACAAGATCACGTTCATCCTCTACTACAATAATAGATTTGGTTATAGCAATATTTGACAATTTAATATTATTTTATATAAAGATAAATATACAAGAAAAGTCTTTGCGAAATATTTCTCTTAATACATAAAAGTTATGATAGATTGATGAGAGAAAATTTATTTTAGTCATATCAAAGATAATAAATTTTCTTTTTATCTTGCAATCTTTTAAAGAAATATAGTATGAATAATTATCTACAAATACAACAATAACAATTATTTCTTTTTGTTATCATCGATATATTATTATTACTTCTTGTACATTATAGTGAAAAATGACCTGCAAAGGAATATGTCAACGTCATAAAGCAATAAGACCCAGAAATGGTAAACGTTATTTATTAGGGCAAAAACGTTGTCA
>DASUUM010000120.1:0-3837 GCA_036374075.1 Nitrososphaeraceae archaeon | reverse complement strand
AAGTTCATGAGAAAAGACTTTGATTATCTTTGCCATTCTTTCAACTGGTAAAGCCATACTCATCTTTGTTGAACCTACTAAATCAGCATACATTACAACAAGAGAAAGTTTAGAATCAACGTGATTGAGAAGAAAGTCTTGTCCTTTCTTTATTGATGTATTATATTTATAACGCTCATATAAAACACTCCAAAGCCTGTCTTGTCTTTGTGATAGTAATGTTTGTAAATCATAGATAGTTCTATTTTCAATAGAGGGTAAGACGGAGTTTTGCTTTGTACCTTGCTCTGTTTTGTTAGATGTTTTATAATTTCTATCTACCATTCTGTCTATTATTTTTTCTTTAATATCTTCATCTTCTTCTTGATTATTGGACTCTATATCTATTGATCTTCCCTCTTGTTGTTGTATCATTTCACTATTACGTTTGGTAGTAGTATTATAACTAACATTTCCTTCATGATTTTCATTTTCATTTTCTTTTTCTTTTTCTTTATCTTTCTTCATCAAAGATCTTAATTGAATCAGTTAATTATTTAATTTAACTATTTAGGTGAGAGTGAAACAATGCAACAATTGGAGAAAAAACAAATAATTCAAATTATAAATTTAAAATTTTAAATATTTTAATATTTATTATGGTTTATATTTCCTAATTTTTATTAGTTAAATCAATTCTGAAAATTATTTGTTAAAATTCTTGTTACTAAATATAGTAACAGTTTTATTCTACAAACTTATATCTTTTAGTTGGTTCATATATAAAGTTGATATATTAAAAAATAATTTCTTGTACCTATTAATGTTTGTCCCTTGTTTGTTAAATCAAAATTTAGGAATCCATTTTCTTGAGTTTTAGAATTTATTTATTATAGAAATTTGTTATTGTTGTTGTATCATAACCTTTATTGATTATCGAAATTTCCCTAGCCTGTCTAGAAATTAGTAATAATATTTAATCTTCAAAAAAAGGTCTAAACTGAACATCAAAACCTGGAGAATTATTTGCAAATTGTTTTATTGTGATCATTTTGCATATTTTATCCTGTAACTCTGAATGTTCAATAAATTTTTTTTTACAGATAGGACACATAGAGTTATAGTTCATAATGAGCACAAAATTAATTCAATTAAATCAAATTAAACTTTACGCAATTTTTTTCAGAAATCTTTTCATATTATTTTTTTCTTACATTTGATAATAGTTTCTGTAGTTAAAATTCTTTTTTATATACGTCATGATATGATGGTAATCTTGAAGGTCAGTTTGATATTAAATTATGCAAACAAATCTTATAAATAATGCATTTTCTTTTTTCGTAATAAATTTAGTGCTCTTCCACTTTCCAATCCAATTTTCTATGATTACAAAATTTATTAATATGTCATAAAGTATATATATTGTAATGTATATTACAATATCTAGGTGATTATGACAATGAGTAATAAAGATATAATTCCATATGATTGGTATAAAAGATTTTTTAGTGGACGAAGTACTTTTGGCGGATGGGGCTTTGACGACATTTTTAGAGAATTTGATGAAATAAGAAAAGAAATGGATCGAACATTTTCAGAACAATTTAAAAATATTGAAAATAGAGTTCCAAAAAATCTAATTAAAGAATATGAAACACCAGAAGGGGGAAAAGTCAGAGAAGTAGGTCCAATAGTATATGGTTATTCTATGACCATAGGACCTGACGGAAAACCAAACGTTAGAGAATTTGGTAACATAAAATCCCCTTTTGCTGGAAGAGAAGGCTTCTATCAACAACCATCACTTTCTGCAGAAAGGGAACCACTAGTCGATATTTCTTCTACAGATAAAGAAGTAAAAGTCGTAGTAGAAATGCCAGGCATAAAAAAAGAAAATATAAAGATAAATGCGTATGAGAACTCACTAGAAATAACAAGTACTGCTCCAGAGAGAAAATATCATAAAGTAATAGAACTGCCAACAGAAGCAGATATTGAAACTGTCAAGTCTACATACAATAACGGAATTCTAGAAGTAATATTTAACAAAAAGAAACAGACCAAGCCAAAAGGAAAAGAAATTAAAGTAGAATAATAATAAGAAATTTTTTTACTTATTTTTATTTTAATTATTTTAAATTTCATAGTATTACTGAATTAGATTACTGAATTTGATTTTTGAATGCTTATTGTGATTTATAGTTGCTAATTTTTAATCATAAAAAAATACTGAAATTTATTTGAAATATTGGGTGAGATTCATTTTTTAACATTGATTATTTTGTAACTATGGACAATAACTTAATCTCGGGTTCGGTGGAATTATGTGGAAATTTCAATACAATCTGATATAGTACTATTTCATATTCTATTATTATTATTTCCAAATTCTGTAATCTTTTCTTTTACAAAGATTTTGAATTGATGTATTTTTAATTAAATAAAATAATTTTCTTTGTTATTGATATAAAAAATAAAATAAAAAATTGAGTTTAAGGTCTCAACGGTGGAGAATCAAAACATATTGCATTTGTTTGAAATATAGTACCTACTGGTCCGGCTAATAAAAGTTCCCATGTTTGCGATAATGCTACACTGCCGCCTGCATTTCTTATATCGTAACTACCTGGAGGGGTTGAGGTTGGTGGAGAAATAGTAAATTCTCCACTAATTGCAATATCTCCGTCATCACATGTTGCTCTACTGACAGCGGTAGGAAAAGTAGATTGAATTGTTGCGATACTACCTAATACATAGTAGAAATTGGATGAATTTATTCCTGGACCTTGTGGACCCGGTGGACCTTCTGGAATCACTAAATTACAAAACTGTGCTGACTTTACAAAGAATCCTTCAAACTGTCCTGATTGACATATAACTGCCTCAGCGTTCTCTACTATTGACGGGTTTATAGCCACTAGACCTGAGGTTACTACTATCAATATGGAAACTAAAACTAGTTTTTGATTATTCACAAGTAATTAAATACGTGTAGTAGTAGATTAATTAATTTGTTTTAAAAAAGAAAAAATAGTTGTTTTATTGTAATAAGTGGCCAAACCAAGTCTTGACAAGTATTTTGTAATGGCTACTAGTCACCAGATTTGGCTACAAATCTATTTTCTATATTCCAGGTCTATGATTCTCCCTAGTAATATCGATAGCGGTTCTAAAAGAGGAGTCCGATGTAGAGATATTGGTATCTTGTATTTAGCTTTTATTATTAGAAACTATTAAAATTATATTAAAATAAACAAGAGAGTGATGAATTGTCAAGGCGCAAAGAAAGGGGAAGAGAATATATTTACTGCTGCCGTCACGTTATCAGTTGAAAGCTATTAAATAGAAACTATTCTATATATCGTTCCTTGGATCCCAACTACATAGAGGTAACCATCAGGTCCAACTTCAATATCAGTAATTGCACCAAAACCTTGTCCAAATATTACCCCTTCATTTTCATCATCAGCATCTGCCACTTTATCTGCAAGTGGCCCTTCTAGAACCAGTTGTGTTCTATCCTCGTTTAAATCAAAATGGTAAAGATTTCCTTTACTTATATCTCCTACAAATATATCATTTTCATATTGTATACCCAATCTATCCGAATTAAGGAACTTGATTGCACTTGGACCAAGAGATTCACGCCATGTAAATTCAGGAGGACTGTACTTACCTTTTCCACCAAAATCTACCAAGCCATTTGTAGGATGTAGCGGAGCTACTTCAGTAATACCTTCTTGTTCATCTAGTGTCCATATACCTTGTACCTTATTCCATCCACTATTAAATCCTGGTTCAACAAGATTAATTTCATCACCAAAGTCTTCACCATTTTCTGTATTCCATAGTTTACCT
>DASUUM010000119.1:0-4879 GCA_036374075.1 Nitrososphaeraceae archaeon | reverse complement strand
GAGACTGAGAAAGTACAAATACAGAGAATACATTACAATAAATATATGAGTGTTCTATTTCTTTCAAATAATCTAACGGTCATTAGATTAGAAATAGAGCATTCACAGCTAAATCTATTTCCTTAAATTAACAGGACTATTGAAATCAATTAATTATTAATTTTAATGAATTAATAGATTAGTAGTAAAGTTTTATTGTTAGTAAAAATCAATAGATCTATACTTAGCCACATATTTCTTTCGTCTAAAAATATAGTTTATTTTTTATTGTTTTCTGACCTTAAATAAGTACCAATGTCTAGTAAAGTATTTATTGTTACTTTTCCATTCTCTTTGATTCTGGCTGTATGAAATCTAGCTTTACCTACTCCTAACAATTCCTTTGATTTATTTAATATTAAAAGAATTGAATTTTCTTCAATATTCTGTGATGCATAAAGAATTGAGTTACCAAAAATATCTCTACCATAAAGAATTAAATTTTCTCCAATACAATCTACAATAACGTATAAAAAAGTATTACTATATTTAGCTACAAGATCAAAGAAGGTTATGGAAGGTATAAATTTTTTTTTTTTAATCTTACCTACTTGTAATCCTCCATAAGAACTATAAGGATAAAACATCAATTTTTTTAAAACTAAAGGAATAATAAATATGCATTTAACATTGTTCTCACACTCTTTTAGTGCAATTACTTTATCTTTAAGATAATTAAAAATGCCCCATTTGTTGAATTCTCTACGTATTATAGTCTTTTCTTCTCTAGTTAACTCTCTAATCATACTATTTCTCAATATTATTTACTCGAATCTTAGCTATGAAAAAGCCTGATGTATTGTGAATGTGAGGGTAAAACCTTTTTGTAAATTTGATAGATTTATCCATAACTTTATCTCCAAATTTTATTAAAGAATTTACACCATAATCTATAGACTCAATAGTAATATCAAATTTGTCTAATATAGAATTTATTATAAACTCATTTTCTTCAGGAGCTAATGAACATGTTGAATATACCAACAATCCTCCAGGCTTAACTACCTTTAGAGCGGATTCTATCAATTGAGATTGCCTAATACTACAAAATTGGATGGTTTCCTTCGAGTATGTAATTTTTCTTAAAGGATACTTCTGTATTATTCCATCACAAGAACAAGGAGCATCAAGTAACACTTTATCGAATTTAAGATCATAATTCACTATTTTTTCTCCCTTTAGATTCCATAAGACGGTGTTAATGACTCCACATCGAGAGAGATTAAACATCATTTTTCTTAACCTTTTTCTCGCTGATTCAAGCGCAAGAATCATTCCTTTATTATTCATCTTTTGAGCCATGAACGATGTTTTACCTCCTGGTGAAGATGCCATATCCAAAACCATATCAAATTCTTCAATATCTAAGCATTCTACAGCAATACATGAGCTAAGATCTTGAATGTAATAATATCCAGATAAATACTCCATAGTAGCTCCTAGTGGAAATTTTGCTCCCTTAATAAGAAAAACTTCGGCTAGTGGTGTTTTCTCCAGTTTAAAATCTTTTTCAGATAATTTTTGTTTTAGGGTATCAATATCAATTTTTAACGTATTTATTCGAATGTATTGGTTCGATACTTTATTATTGATATAATCAAGAAATTTTTCAGTATCGGGAACAATAGTAAGATATCTTGCAATCATCCATTCCTTAAAATTATACTTGGTTGCTAATTGGTGAGATTTTTCAGATTTAGGAAGAATAATACAAGACATTAATCTTAGTGATAAAAGAGTAAATATTTTAATATTAATCAAATAACATGGTTTGAGGATTGTATTTAACCAGTATAATTATAACTTACTAAAATATTCGATAATTAGAGTCAATAATAAGAGTAATCAAAAAATCAGTAATACTACTTCTAGAACAAGGTAAACAATTATTATTTGAATTTTAATGATTAGTCATGACCCCCCAATGCCCTCATTAGCTGTACCTTGTAACTAAAAACTAATATTAATTATATTATGTTTTAGTGCCACGAGTAATATAGAGGCGTGTTCACTATATTGTATTTTGCTATTAAGAGTTTTACGAACGGTTAGGTATACCGATTCCCCTCGTCTTAAATGTCATGTGTTAATCAGAACTTTAATGATTGTCTTCGTTTCTTTATAAAATATTAGTTTTTATTTCTACAATAAATTAGTGTATTCAGGAGTTCAGCTGAAATTGTAGATTTACATTAGCCACTTAATGTACCATTTACCTATCATTTAATTCTATATAATACATTCCTCAAAATTAGATAGATAAGGATTATCTGGTAAGTTTACAGTAGGAGATTAATTGATACATAGAGATGAAGGAGGTATCAACAGGAGATTGGTTTTAAGATTTTTATGACTATCAACAACCGGTATAGAAAATTGATTGGACTGTCTGTTTAAAGCAGTAACAAATAGCGGTCTAAAATTTGATTTTCAATATAAAGAAACTTCTGAAATATAATTATGCATAACACTCATTTGGTTTCATTCAGTCTCAAAATTAGACCCTTTCAAAAATTAAAAGGAGGTTACATTAAAGTTATTTATTCAAATAAAAATCTATTAATATTTATACTATAAACTATGTAATAAATGAAATTTGATTCAACTCAAATACTGGTTAGAATTGGCAAAAAAAAAGTTTCAGATTTTATTGAATCTGCCAATATAATTAATTCCAATGAAAGTATCTCCAAAATCCTTGGGACTCTTATAAAAATGAATAATTATGGTGTATATTTTAAAAATGGAACTAAAATAACAGCTATTAACTTAAACGATATTCTTTCCGCTAGAGATGTACATTCTCAAAAATTAAACTCTATTGCAAAAATTACTCCTACACTCGAAGAAGATAGTAATATTGGAAGAGCAGCAGGTCTTATGAGCCTTTACAGATTGCGCTCTCTTCCTGTAATTGAAGATGGAGAAATAATTGGACAAGTCACTACAAAATCAATTGTTAAATCCATGCAACATACCGATATTAAGACTAGAGCTACTAAAATAATGACAGCGAATCCAATTTGCATACATGAAAATGATTTAGCAATAACTGCTAAAAACCTTATGATACGACATAGGATTGATCATATACCTATTGTAGAAGAGAATTTGAAAGGAATTGTTACTTCATTTGATATTGCAAAAATACTTCTTACTGCAGATAACTTGGATAATGTATATCCTGGTCTTACACAACATACTAGACCTCTTGAATTTCCTGCTAAAGGTATTGCGGAAAACAATGCTACAACATCGAGTGTCGATGACTCTATTGCTAATGTAATTCAGTTGCTTAATTCTAATCATTCAACTTACTCTATTGTTACATTAGGCAATGAAATTCAAGGTATCATAACACATGGAGATATAATTTCATTACTGGGAGAAAAGGTAGAAGAAGACGTCCCGTCCTATATAATTGGGTTACCTGATGATCCATTTGCAGCTGAACTAGCCAAAACCAAATTCACTTCACTAGTAAAGTTACTGAAAAAGACAATGCCAGATTTAGAAGAAGCGAGATGTAGAATAAAATTATCGTTTGTTAGAGGTAAAATTAAAAAATACGAGATTGAAGTTAGTATATTAACACCAACTAATAGATATAGTTACACGAATGAGGGTTCAGACCTTGCTACAATTTTTGACCTCATGAAGGATAGTTTAAAAAATAAATTAACACAAAAGAATCAAAAACGTCAAAAATAATGAAATAACACTAGATATCTAGTATCATTTATCATTTTAACTTAATTTATTCAATGCCTTTACCTTTACAACTATTGCTATTGTATACAATAAGGGATTTGTAAGAAAGTGAAAATTAGAAACGATATCAAAAAATAGGCATATTTAATGTGAATAATTTATAACAAATACAAATTCTTATAAATTAAAAGGTATTATACAACAGTAGAGTGGAAGAGAATAAAACAATAATTAATAATACAACTAACATTCATAATTTACAACAATAAAGCCTGTCGTCATCATCGTTGCCATCATCATCTTCACATATCAAGACCTTATTGTTACTTCAACAATATATTAAAAGTATCAATATTATGAACAAACAGACAGGAAATGAATATTACGTTCGTTTATCAAACTTTGAAAGATTCATTTTATCTAAATATGGGAGTAGTATGAATATTGATAGTTTTGTTAAAGGGTTTAAAGTTGGAAAATCTGATGCACAACATCATTGTTCTTCAGCAGAAAAATTATGTCTTAAACCACCACCAGATAATAAAACTAAATAATTCTCTGTCTTTTTTATTTTTTTTAAATTTAATATTTTTGTTAGTTATCATTTATTGCTAATGTAATATACTATTGATCAAATCTAAATCTGAAATTTCAGAACTCATTTCTGTTGTTTTCTCTGTCATTTCTGTACTGTCTTTCTCTAAACTTGTTGTAATTTGAAACTAGAAGCATAATCGCTGATGTTGTAGGAGATAGTAGGTTCACTCTAAAAAAAGCAGAAGATATTGTTAAGGCAGCAGAACAATGTTCTATAACAAGAGTTTGACATATGTCAAACCAATCATCTATAAGATTCTTCGCTTGGTTATGTTAGATAGTTACTGGTTTGTTGATCCTATTAGGGCAAATATGTGTCCTTTTTGTAAATACTTCCCAATACTCAATTACTGAACTATTCCAGTAAATTTGAGTATTACATCCATAATTGCAAGACTTTGGATTAATATTTTGATTTTGTTTAGAAGTAGTGTTAAAATTTGACATAGATCAGGTTTCCATCCTCATCTAAAATATCCGCTTGCTTGAGTTCCTGAATCCAATCCTGGACTAATTCTTCAGTAATTGAACC
>DASUUM010000118.1:0-6185 GCA_036374075.1 Nitrososphaeraceae archaeon | reverse complement strand
TATTAGTCCTTTATTATCGCCATGCATCATAACTAATGCTCCTATTACTCTCCATGACAGCCCCCACGAAGTCTGCCATCCAAAATATTGTTTTGAATCGCGACCTAGAAACCGGATTTCAAACGGTTTTGAAAAATTTTGACCTAAATTGTGAGAAGTTGCCATCTGTAATGCTTTTCCATCCGGCATCAAAGATTCAAGGGTGGTAGTATATAATGCACCAACAAATTTTTCTTTTTCTGTTTTTATTCCTCTAATCGTTGGAATAGCGAGAAAATTTTCTATAATAGATTGATAATAATCCAAGATCAAGAATACTTCTTCGTCAGCTCCTTTCCTATTTTCATGTACAGTATGGCCTTCTTGCCATAGAAACTCGGAGTTTCTTATGAAAGGTTTAGTAGCCTTGATTTCTGCTCGTAATGCAGAATTCCAAAAATTAATTTTTAATGGAAGATCTCTATAACTCATTATCCACTTTGAAAAAATTTGGTAAGCAAGAGTTTCTGATGTAGGTCGTACCGCTAATTTATCTGATAATTCATTATCCCCTGCTTTGGTAACCCAAAATACTTCTGGAGTAAACCCTTTAAAATGTTCCTTTTCTTTTGATAAAAGACTTTCTGGAATAAGAATAGGAAGAAATCCATTTTGATGGCCTGATTCTTGTAATTTTCTATCTAATGTTTCTTTTATTATCTCCCAAATTCTATATCCATATGGTTTGAGTATAATAAAACCCTTGACGGGAGAATAATCTACTAGTCCTGCTTTGGTCACCACTTGGGTATACCATTCACTAAAGTCACCTTCTTTTTTAGTAGTGATTCCTATCTCTTTTAATTCCGACAATAAAAATCCCTTAATTCGATTCGATCGATTCAAATAGTGAGTATTATACTAATGGTTCACCACGACAATATACCTTTCCAGATATTCTGCTATGAAAATTCTTACAGACATAACAAGGTATAAAAGAGATTTCTTTTTCTAAAACAGGACAATCAACGGATTCCAATTTCATTCTTTTGAGCATCTTTGGACTTACACCTTTTAATTTCAGTTTTCCTTTCTCATCCATCATTCCAATACTTTTTAATTCATTTTTTACATCCTCACCAAGTCTTATGGCTTTATCAGATAATTTTACTGGTACAACATATTTTGTATCGATATCAGCAATAGAATTAGATTCACTCATGTATCTATTTTCTAATAATAGAATATAAGATCGTTCCTATAATAATTTTTTTAAATAAATTAAAATAAATTACTTTATTAATTTATATATTAATCAGTTGAATGCAGAAGAAATTTCAATTTCGTCAATTTCAGTAAAAGACAATTTAATAAATGAAATTTTAGAAAGATGTAAAGATAATGATAATAATAATGATAATAATATTAATAATAATGCTATTTCAAGAGAGGAAGCTCTATATCTTTTGGAATATGATGATATTACGCCCATACTGATGAATCTTTCAACATTTTTAAAAACTAATTTCAAAAAAGAAGTTGTTACATATTCTAGAAAAATTTTTATAAATATAACCAATCTATGCAGAGACTTTTGTTCATATTGTACATATCGGAAAAATCCATTTGAATCATCATCGATAATGATGAAGCCAGAGGAGGTAATGAATTTAGCAAAAGTCGGCAGAAAATATAGATGTACGGAAGCACTGATTGTTGCAGGAGAAAGACCAGAAGAAAGATACAAAGAATCGAAGGAATGGATAAAACAACTTGGCTTTAATTCCTTGGTAGAATATGTAATTGACATATCAGAAAAAATTGTAAAAGAGACGGGATTATTACCTCATTCTAACCTTGGCAATATTACAAAAGAAGAAATGAAATTACTTAAAGTCTATAACGTAAGCTTAGGATTGATGCTAGAATCTTCGAGTGAAAGACTTGTTCAAAAAGATATGGCTCATGAGTTTGCACCAAGTAAAAATCCTAAAAACAGATTAGAAGTAATTAGAAATGCAGGGAGAATGAAAATACCTCTTACAACTGGCCTTTTGATTGGAATTGGTGAAACTAAAGAAGAAGTAATAAATGACATTTTTCTTTTAAAACAAATTAATAGTGAATTTGGAAATATTCAAGAGATAATTTTACAGAATTTTCAACCCAAAATAAACACTAGAATGCAAGATTTTCCTTCACCAACAAAAGATTATTTTCTTAAATTAGTTTCTCTGGCACGATTGATAATGCCTGATATGAATATCCAAATTCCCCCTAATTTATCTCCTGGATATTATAGTAGATTTCTTGATGCCGGAATCAATGATTGGGGAGGAATATCGCCAGTAACAATTGATCATGTAAATCCTGAATTTTCATGGCCAAAAATAAAAGAGTTAAAAGAAATTACTGAATCGAAGCATCAAAAATTGAGAGCAAGATTACCAGTATATCCTGAATTTATAGACAAAGAAGGATTTATTTCTCCAGAGTTAAGGAATTATATTAATAGTTTCATTGATTTAGATAGATTAGTAAAAGAGGAATATATTTAGTTGAATTTTGATCATATTTTAAAAGACATAGATCCAATTATTTCAAGTATAATAAATAAAGTTATTGAAGGAAATGATGTATCGGAATCCGAAACAATAGAACTATTCAATTCCCGAGGTTTGGAATTGAATATGATTGTTACTGTTGCCAATTATCTTTGTAAAAGAAAAAAAGGTGACATGGTAACATATGTAATTAATCGAAATATAAATTTCACAAATGTATGCATTAAAAGGTGTGGTTTTTGTGCCTTTAGTAGAGACTTTCGAGAAGAAGAAGGATATTATTTACCTATTGAAGAGATTGTAAGAAGAGCAAAAGAGGCAGAAAAGTTAGGAGCAACAGAAATATGTATTCAAGCTGGGCTTCCACCTAAAATGGATGGCTATCTTTATACAGACATATGCAAAGCGATTAAGAAAGAACTTCCAAATATCCATATCCATGCGTTTTCGCCAGAAGAAGTCCTATATGGTGCAAAAATGTCTGATTCTTCTATTGAAGATTATCTACAAATGCTAAAGGAGGCTGGATTAGGTAGTATCCCTGGAACGGCTGCAGAGATATTAGATCAGGAAATAAGAGATACAATTTCTCCTGGAAGAATATCTGTACAGGATTGGATAAAAGTTATTAAATATGCACATTCAATTGGAATTAGTTCTACTTCCACCATTATGTATGGGCATATAGAATCTTATTCAGATATCGTTAAACACCTAGCAATATTAAAAAATATCCAAAAAGATACTGGTGGATTTACAGAATTTGTTCCATTGAGTTTTGTTCATAGTGAAGCGCCTATGTACAACAGGAATCTTTTTAAAAATATCAGGGCTGGGCCCACAGGAGAAGAGGTATTAAAAATGCATGCAATTGCAAGAATTTTTTTGAATAATTATATAGAGAATATTCAAGTATCATGGGTGAAAGAGGGCCCAAGAATGGCACAGGTCTTGTTAGAAGCAGGAGTAAACGATTTTGGTGGTACATTGATCAATGAAAGCATTTCAACATCTGCTGGAGCCTCTTTTGGTCAATTATTAAAACCTAAAGAAATTAGAAATTTAATTTATAATACAGGAAAAATACCAGCTCAGAGATCATCAAAATACGAAATCATTAAAACTTTTTCAAAAGACAATTATATGAATGAAGAATTGCTCGATAAATCAGACCCTCAAAATTTTGGTTCCTACCATGAATTAATAAAATTGGATAGTTTTAGGTTCAAAAGGAATTGAATAGATAATTAATTAATTATTTACTTCTATATTATTAGCCTTATTGGTAAGATTTATCAATAGTAAAATACGACCATTAAATCAGTAATTATTGTGATGTCAAATTCTGCTGCTGTGGAGGAAAAGATGACTTTTAAATGGAAAACTTTAGAGCATAATGGTGTAGCTTTTCCACCCAATCATATTCTTAAAGGAATAAGCATCAATATTAATAATGAAAGACTAATTCTTAATATTGAGCAAGAAGAAATAATATATGCATGGGCAAAAAAGAAAGATACACATTATATTAAAGATACTCTTTTCCAAAATAATTTCCTAAACGATCTAAAAAAAGTATTGCCACAAAAATATAAAAATATAAATAATATAAATGAAATTGATTTTTCAGAAGCTTTTAAATTTGTTGATAATGAAAATCAACAAAAAATAATAGAAAGAGAGAGACTCCGAAACTTGAGCAAAGAAGAAAAAAGGAAGTGGTTAGATACAAAAAAACAAGAAAGAGAGAAGCTCAAGAATTTTTATGGAAAGGCACGAGTAGACGGAGTGGAAGTGGAAGTTGCTAACTGGTTAGTTGAACCTCCAGGCTTATTTATGGGAAGAGGACTACATCCACTTAGAGGAAGATGGAAACCTAGGGTAACACCACAAGATGTTATTTTGAATCTAGGCGAAGATGCTCCTGTTCCTGAAGGAGCATGGAAAAGTATTGTACATGACCATTCCTCCACATGGCTAGCGACTTGGACAGAAAAATTAACTGAAAAAAGAAAATATGTATGGTTACATGATTCAGCATTTTTAAGACAAAATACGGATAAAGAAAAATATGACAAAGCTCTGAGATTAGAGAAATTTGCACCCAAGGTTCAAAAAGAAATAATTAACAAAATGATTAAGGCAAAAGACTTGAATCAACGAAAGATAGCAACCGTTTGCTATCTAATACTTAAATTGGCAATGAGAGTTGGAGATGAAAAAGACAAAGATGAAGCTGACACTGTTGGAGCTTCTACTCTAAGAGTTGAGCATATTAAGTTTCCAGAAAAAGATGGAAAAAAATATATAGAATTCAATTTTCTTGGAAAAGACAGTGTGCCATGGCAAAAAACAATAGAAATTAATTCTTTAGACACAAAAGCATTATATGACAACCTTGGAATATTTATGAAAAATAAAAGAAACGAAAGTGATCAAATTTTTGATAACATAAATTCTGCAAAAGTTAATGCATTTTTAAGAAAAATAGATCCTGCAAATGTTCCTGGTTTAACTGCAAAAGTATTTAGAACTTATCTTGCAACAAAGATAGTAAAAGAAGCATTAAAAAATCCTCCTTTTGATGTAAATAAAGGAGTATCAGAATCTAAAAAAATTTATATTGCAAAAATTGCAAATTTAAAAGCAGCTATTGCCTGTAATCACAAGAAAGGAATCGATCCAAATAATCCTGCAAGCAAAAAAGCATTAGAAAGATTTGCAGAATCAATAAACAAAAAAGAAGAGGCTATAGAGAAAATAAGAAATGACATAATTTCTAAAAAATGGAAAACTGAAAAGCAGAAGGAAAAATTAGAATCTCGAATTGAAAAAATTCAATATCAATTAAAATTACAAAAAGAAACACGCGATTATAATTTGGGGACGTCATTGAGAAATTATATTGATCCTAGAGTTATGAAAAATTGGCTAGATTATGTAGATTTAGATTGGAAAAAGATCTATACGAGTACATTACAAAGAAAATTTAGATGGATTGAACCATCATCATCATCCTCGCCTTAACCTAACCTATAAAAATTTTTTACCAAAAAAGAAACAAATTATTATTATTATTATTATTATTCTACAATTTTTAGTTCTGTTAAAAATCATAGGGTGTTATAGTAAATGGATGGTGTTTATTTTTTTTGGATGGGTGTTAGAGGCTACAATAACACCCGTGAACCAAAGTGTGACAAACCATTTCCCAATAGTTGTTGTAGCAAGAATAGTAAAAGCAAGTAAAATAAAAGATTGTTGATTTTTAAATGTGAAATAGATAAAATTTTAGTTAGTTCATAATACCATCATACACTCTATAAAATAAGTATTACATTTTATACAATAATTGTTAAGAAGAAATAACTTTGTATTACAATATGGACAATTAGGAGCTGTAAGTTGCCGAAATAAGGAATAAAGCGAACTAACTACAAATATGGTATTTTTAATATCTGGCCATGGAATACCTGATTTTTTCTTAATTTTTCTTGGCATTATATCTATGTATAGTGATAATACATGGACACAAGTATAAAAATCTCGAGTAGAAAATAATAATAATAGTAATAATTAATCAGAAAAAAACTATTCAAAATGAATATAATTACATCAAATGGTGCTGTTAAGTTAACGAAA
>DASUUM010000117.1:0-6013 GCA_036374075.1 Nitrososphaeraceae archaeon | reverse complement strand
ACTCAAAAGAAGAAGACGAAGAAGATAGTGACTCAAAAGAAGAAGACGAAGAAGATAGTGACTCAAAAGAAGAAGACGAAGAAGATAGTGACTCAAAAGAAGAAGATAATAATTTCGAATCAAAATATATACCAAGTGATAAAATAAATTTAAAATATGATAAATTCGGAATTGAAAAAATATATCCTTCAAAAATTGGCGGAGAAGAATGGTTTATGAATATGAATAATGTTTTTGATGATAGTCAATTTTACCCATTTGGAGTTTCTGATTCAAAATTTGAGGATCCTAACTTAAAAATTATACAAAATGAAGATGGATCATGGAAACTTAAATCAAATGATGACCTAGCCAAAGTTAGAATGAATGTACATACCTCAGAAGGTTATCAGCCGAAGCAAATTGAATCCCTAGACCACTCGGAATTAGCAGAAAATGGATATATGCAATCAGAAAAAGATTGGAAAAATGTTGAAATTACAGGCTATATAAAATTAAATAATAATAACATTCCATTATCTGAAGGCAGATTTACATGGTATGCTAGGGGAGGTCATCACACAGACAGTGAACCTTGTGAAGGAGTAGCATACAAAGGAGATATTTTCTTCTCAGGTGATAGTCGATTTGCAAAGGAACAATGGCATATCAACTATTTTTTTAGTGACATTAAAAAAGATTTGAAACCTATCAAAGGAAAATGGATTGGCTATAAATTCGTATTATATAATGCAGAAGATCAATCTAATCCGTCTAAGACAATAGTAAAAATGGAAAGTTGGATTGATTATAATAATAATGGGGAATGGGTTAAAATTAACGAATATTTAGATAATGGAAAATGGGGAAACAAAGGCAAAAAATGTGATGGTAAAAAGGATCAGCTAATTACATGGGGAGGACCCATTGCGACATTTCGTTGGGATGAAGCAGATGATGTAGATTTTAAAAATTTTAGTGTTAGAGAAATTCAACCTTTGTAACTTTATCAGCTTTACTTTTTGAAAAGTATTTAAAGGTTAATTTTAATGAAACACAAAAATTTTGCAAATAGTCTTTTTGCAATACTATTTTGTATATATATCATGATGATGGAAAAACCTTTAATATTACAAAAAAAAGAGCAGCCTAGGAAAAGAGTAATCCGAATTTATTCTTTAATTAAAATCTTCAAATACATAGATTTTTAAAAAAGATAATATATATATTAAGTGGGAATGAGGTAATATGCTGCTCCAGTCTGAGGTAAAACAATGAAGTACTCGCGACGAACTGACCCATATTGAATATTTTGTAACAAATATGATAAAATAATTTATACCGTTATGTATAGTATTAACTGTTAGATATGGACTTATCTTATGATTATCCACTGTATAGACCACCTTCAGAAGCAAATTCTTTGATTTTTCAAGTAACATTAGGATGCTCATTCAATCAATGTTCATTTTGTGAAATGTATAGATCTAAAAAATATGTAGAAAGATCTTGGAAAGAAATCAAAATGGAAATAGATCTTTCTTCAAAATATTATCCTGAGACTGAAAGGATTTTTCTTGCAGATGGAGATGCATTGAATCTTACAACAGAAAGATTAGTTCAAATATTAGAATATATCTATAAAAAATTTCCTTCATTAGAAAGAGTTTCCACTTATGCTATGCCTAAAAATTTACTCCAAAAAACGGATTCTGAATTAATGATTTTAAAGAATGCAGGTCTAAAAATGTTTTATGTAGGAATAGAAAGTGGAAGTGATATTATTTTAAGAAAAGTTACAAAAGGAGCTACATATAAAACTATTTTACAAAGTTGTAAAAAAGCCAAAGAAAGAGATTATATTCTTTCATGTATGGTTATACTAGGTTTAGGTGGTGAACAATATACTATGGAACATATTGAGGGTACAGCAAAGATAATTAGTGAAGTGTCTCCCGATTACGTTGGAGCATTAAATCTTCATTTAGATGAAGGTATTTATAATGAATTTATGACTAAATTTAATGGACCTTTTAAATTTTTAAATGATTTACAGATATTAGATGAACTAGAACGACTTATTTATAATATAAAACCGTCTTCTCCCATCATATTTAGAGCCAATCATGCATCAAATGTTTATGCAGTTAAAGGGACTTTACCTACTGACAGGGAAAAAATGTTAGAATTAATTAGGCAATTGAAAAATCATCCAGAAATGCTAAAACCAAAAATATTAAGAAGATTTTAATAAATCTAAAAAATTGAATAATAAATTATTTGCAATATTTTTAATATTTTTTATTTTTTAATTATCTCAGTTTATTTGACTGGCTTAAACCTTAGAATTGCACCTATTTTACCAAGACTCGCTAGTTGCGCACCTTCTTCTGTTTTTCCCGATATTACTTCTAATCTTGAACCAACCATTATAGAAATCTCTTCTAAATACTCTATAATATCTTGTTCTATTGATTCTAAATCTTGACTCTCACAATTTGGACAAGGATTTGATATTAAATCTGGCTTTACAGAAACTAATTCGTTTCTATCAATAAATTTTTCTTGAATATGTTGACATTTATTACATTTAATTTCTAATCTAATAAAGGTAATATCATCAGTTACCAGAACTAAATCTGCATAGCCATTTTTTAATGCATCTATAACTTCAAAAATTCCATATATACCAAGTCCTTTTCCAGTATAGACCTCGCTCATAAAATTTTTAATAATTTTTTTTTCTTCCATTAATCTATAATCTGCCATTATTCCTTGTTCGTTTACCTTGTCTATAATCTCGCGTACACCCTCACTTCCAGAATAAGAAGAATCTAAAACTGCAATAACATTATTTTGTATTCTATAATCTAAATATTCCTCTTTAAGAAAGCCATCTTTTGTGGGTCCTGGACCTCCAATAATTAATCCTTTGACGTTATATTCATCGATAAAGATTTTTTTTCCATAATCAGCAACTCTATGATAATATTCATTTAATTCATTGTCTCTGAGTCTTTCAAATCTTCTAGCGGACTGACCACCTTGTCTGTGTTTTCCTGCTACACCAGATGTCAAAGACTCAACTACTTCCCACCTATCACCTGTTAGTATCCCAAAACCGGCCTCTTGTGTATCTAATGATAATATACCTATTACTTTGTCATCTTTCATCATATCTTTAAGATGGTCAATCCAGAAATGATCATCGCATCTATAGAGATTAATCTGAATAGGTTTTGGAGGTACAACAGAATAGATTTCTATTTTTTCTGTTCCTATGCCTTTCCCGGTAGGAATAGCACCACAGAAAATAACCAGACCGTTATCTGGGGGCTCTTTATATAATTTAAGATATTCTATAGTTCGACTTAATGCATCTTGTACATGGTTTCTAGTTAAATCAGACTTGATATTAGATGCTGTTCCCGCCTCATTTCTCAATTGAGATACTATATCATATATTGGTCTTCTCGGAGGAATATAAACAGTCACAAGTTCTGTTCCATGGCCGCTTATATTTCCAAGTTTATTAATCATTTTATTTAATTTGTAACGTCTAACAGAATCCCATTTACTTTGTTTATCTTGAGAAGATGACATGTATTAGAAAAGGTTTTGCTCTTTCAGACTATTTTATTGTTATTATAATAGATTTTTAAAAGTTTAAAATGTAATTAACTATATTTATATAGATATAATGAGATATTTCTATGCCCTCAGTTTTCATTTTTTATTTTACGTATTTATAGATTATAAATATCAATGTGATATTTACTTTTATAATGCTTCCAGGTTTAGAATACATTAAACAAACTAGGTTGAAATTAGGAATTACTCAAAGGAGATTAGCATCTTTAACTGGAATAAGTACATCAATGATCAATCAAATTGAAACAGGAAGATGCAAACCCAGTTACGATACTGCAAAGAAAATTTTTGAAATATTAAGTACTTTGGAAGGTAAATCATCAAAAAAAGCAGGAGATATTTGTAGCCGTAATATAATTTTTGCACAAAAAGATGATATACTTTATAGTATTGTTGAAAAAATGAGACTGCACTTTGTTAGTCAAGTCCCTATTTTTGAAGGTCAAAAAATTGTTGGAATTGTTTCTGAAGATAGTTTAGCAAAGAGAATGGTAGAAAATGACGAAAAAAACCTTAAAAATATTACTATTGATACAGTTATGGAACCTTCTCCACCTTTAGTAGATTCTGGAACTCCAGCTAAGGCATTAGTCCCATTAATAAGATTTGCAAAATGTATTCTAGTTACTGAAAAAGGCAATGTAATTGGAATAATAACTACAACGGATATTTTGAAAATGGTAGAATAATACCTAAAAATTATATATTAAATTGCTTAAAGTTTCTCTAAACCAATACAACAATCAGCACATCCTATGCATTTATTACATAAATTCAAGCTCGTAGATTCATGAAGTATTGTTCCGCACAATGCACATTCTTTTTTACCCATTATAAAGATAAAATGTAGTACAAGATATTTAAATTATACTTAAATAATTCTGGTCCGTATAGAATTACTTTTGAATGCTTATTGTAATTGCTATATTTATTATATATTCTATTTGATAAAAAATTTTTGTTCATTGCAATATATATCAAGTTTCCTCTACTAGTCATGGCTGTACAACTTTGGACATTTTGAATTTAAATAAAGTTATTTACGTTGATCTAACTTTTCACCATAATCGTTGTGATATTCAAAATTATCATTTTGAATATCAGACTCTATTTTTCCATATTTAAGAGGATTTTGAACTAAATAATCAGTATATACTTTATAATCCCCCTCTTTATACTTAATTTTTTCCTCCTTTTCACCATATACAAAGAACTCATCTTTGGATAATAACTGGTTTAATATCGAAATAACATTTATTACAATAATCATTAGAAATAAAATGATGATATCTTTTGATTTATACATAAGTTTCTTTTTATATTAAAATATATCTAGAATAGGATTCTTTTTAGAATTACATTTTAGCAATATTTTTTTAGTGATAATATTACTTTTCTAAATCCTAAAATTTTCTGATATTATTTAATAGAAATAATTAACTATAAAGATAATAACATCAGTTAGTCCTTAATGATAATGTGAAGGTAACTGCGTCTTTATCTAAATACAAAAAAATAAGTTGATTTGGATTACTTAGAATCATTTAAGATTACCTGAAAAATTATTTGGATGTAGAATAATAACCAGAATTAGAATAGATTCTATTTTTGTTAGCTAGGTTACTGCTATTTCTGAAGATAAATTAGTAAGAATTTATTATAAATATAATATCTTTTTAAAATAACTTTTTTAGAAATTTTTTTTGATAAATTATTAAAGTCTTAATACAAATATTACTTTGGGTCTAGAACTAGAAGAATAAGATTAAAATAACTTTAATTACAATTATTTTACTTTTGGCACCGACACTTTTTGCTATACAATTCAACTATTCTCAAGAAGATGGGAATTCTGATATTTCTGAAAATATTCCAGATAACTCTCAGCAAATTAAACCTAAGATCGATGTCGAGATTGAAGGTACTGCAAATGATGATAAAATTAGAGGAGGTACAGGGGATGATAAGATAACAGGTGAGGGAGGTTATGATACATTAGAAGGAGGAGATGGTAAGGATAAGATAGATGGTGGAGAAGGCGATGACAAAATTAAAGGAGGAAAAGGCGATGACAAGTTAGAGGGTAGTCAAGATAATGATCAAATAGAAGGAGGTGAAGGAAATGACTCATTGAATGGTGGTAAAGGAGATGATGAGATTCAAGGAAATATAGGCAATGATAAACTTGAAGGAGGCGAAGGCATCGATGAAATGGAAGGAGGAGAAGGCGCAGATAGTTTTATTTGTGATAGTTTAGACAAGGTCGTAGACTTTGATTCCAAAGAAGGAGATACAATCTCTGGCCAATGTACATTTGAAGATAAATCTGCTCCTAATAATCAGGGAAATATACTCTCTCAAACAACTAATCCATAACCATTAA
>DASUUM010000116.1:0-2818 GCA_036374075.1 Nitrososphaeraceae archaeon | reverse complement strand
TTTAAGGGATACTTTTGAGAATTGGCAATCTGAATTCTTACAATTAATTTGGCAAGTTGCTGGACTAACCTATTTATGGTATATAGGCAGTCCTCAATCAAAAGAAGAAGAAGAGAGAAATCAAGAAATGTTACAATGGATTGTTAAAAAGTTAGATCCACAAAAAGCAGAGGAATTTCTAAAGGAAATGGAAGAAAAATATCCGAAAAAATAAGTATTTTATTTTGAAATAATCTACTCACCTTGAATTTGAGTGTTATTTATTTCTCAGTTATTCTTTCTTGAATTCATTTATGCAAATATAGAAAAATGAAAAATTAAATAGTGGATAGTGGATAATAATTTTGAAGCTAGACACCAAGGGTATTTTTTTACTAAATCAATTAGTTTACTCATTAATAGTGGTTTAAAATAAACTTGTAGTTTCAAAGGATTAATCCCTATTTCATTAACTGCCTGTTATAATAAATTGAAATTCTGGTATATATTATAAAGAGAGTTTTTCATTTTATTTTTTTCTTGGTTTTTTCTTCTTCATATATACTTAAGACTAATGGTTTAATTCAGAAATCAACTCTATAATATCTGTAATTAGGTATTTACCAACAAAACCTTGTTGGAAATAATAAGAAAAACTAATTATGTTGCTTACAAATTGATTGTCTAAAATACCAATTTATTCATAGCGGTAGAATCTTACTATCTACCATTAAATTGTTAAATAGAATATAAATTATAATTTGTTATGAGTTCATCAGAAGAAGAAAATCAAAATAAAGCATATAAAGGAAAAGATCCAATGTCGCCAGAGGAGATTACCTCTCATGAACCTACTGCAGTAAAAAGAGATCCAAACGATCAAAAAATTGCTGAAGGTGGAAAGACAGGAACTGATACAGAAGAAGCAAAAGAAAAATATAAAAAACAAGGTATGACAAAAACATAAATTTTTTTTTTTATTTGATTCTATTAGATCGATATAGTTTATTTTATTGAATTATATTTGTAATTATAACTTCTAAAAGAAATATTTTATTATTTATTTAACAACTGTTGAACCAATGCTGGACAATTCGTTCCTATTCAATACCATAATTAGCTTATTAAAAAATAAAGATTGATTTATTCCTCTTTTTTTAAAATAGTAGAGAAATGGTATATCTTCCGCTATTCATATTAAATTATCATAAACAACTACGATATATTATAATTTAGATGCCATTCAATTTACTATTTCTGATAACACTGGATGTATGAATAGTTCTTGTAATATTATCTATTTTTCCTTCTTTTCTTTTTTTAATCATTCACATTGCAACTAATACTTCATGAATTAAAATCGATGGTCTACAGTCCTGCATGTTGTAGAGTTCTACTAAATAGTAGTTAGCTTTTAATAATATCTTTGAGACATATAATATAAAATTTTTATATTTTTGAAACCTAAGTGTAAACTACTAAGTTCATTCTTGAATGTAACTGCAGAATTACTACCATGTTTATTAGATACCATTGCCTAAATTTTAATGAATGAAAAAAGTAACTCTTCATTTCATTTTTCATTTTATTTGGTAACAATGTTTCTTACAATTCTTGTTGTAGCCGTAATAATTTTTAATTCTGCTAACTAATTTGATGCTTTAATTGAATATTTGAAATTAGATAATAAAGGTTAACATATTTATCATTTAACAAAGACTAGTGGATGATTATTATATTAATAACTAATATGAAAAGATCAAATAAAAAATGAGTTTTGGAATAAGAGTTAATCAAATTATTTAATAATTGAAGAATTCTATTTTATGTTCTATCTTTTTTAATTAGAGCCTATCCGAAAAGTAGTTTATAGTTTTTAAGTTTATGGTACAATAGACTTATTCGACAAAGCTAAGTGTCTCTACACTATATATAACGAGATTAGTTTGATATCTGAAATTTCTGGAATAGATTCATCTTTTGAAATACCAGATGCATTATGGAATCAAATTTTCCCTCTTCTTGTACATAAACCCAAAAGAAAAAAGAAGAAGAAGACAGGTCGTCCAAGAATGGATGATAGAAAAGCAATGAATGCTATCTTCTACATAGCACGTACTGGATGTCAGTGGAAAGCACTACCACGAAGTCTTGGTGCATCCAGTACTGTACATGATAGGTTTCAGCAATGGATAAAAGATGGAATATTCAAACAAATGTGGATTGATGGTCTAAAATTATATGATGAAAAAATTGGTATAAATTGGAAATGGCAATCAATGGATGGTGCAATAACCAAAGCGCCACTTGGGGGAAAAAAGTACAGGACCAAATCCAACAGACAGAAGTAAATCTGGTACCAAACGCAGTCTATTGGTAGAGGGTCAAGGCATTCCTATTGGAATTGCTGTAGATGGTGCTAACAGACATGATATGAAGATGACAAAAGCAACTCTTCAGAGTATAGTGGTTTGCAGACCACGACCACAACCATCATCATCATCATCTACAGCAAATACCCAACAACAACACATCTGTCTTGACAAGGGTTATGACTATCCTGAGGTATACGAGTTACTTGAAGAATATGGTTATACTATGCATATTTGTAAGAGAGGAGGAAAAGAATACAATAATGGTAACAAAAAGAAGAAGAGAAGAAGGAAAATACCAAAATACAGAGCAAGAAGATGGGTAGTTGAGAGAACACACTCATGGATGAATAGATTCAGGCGATTATTGATTAGATGGGAAAAGAAGGAAGATAACTATATTGCAATATTACATTTTGTCTGTGCTTGGATAACATATAAGAGAGGAGGTGTTTTCGGATAGGATC
>DASUUM010000115.1:0-28419 GCA_036374075.1 Nitrososphaeraceae archaeon | reverse complement strand
ATCCATTCCAAAATCAAAACACTCGTGTGTAACAAAAGGATCAATTTCTACAAATGATTCTGAATCAAATAATGAATTCATTCGCTCAAATGCATTCAATTTGCCTTTTTGTTTTCGTTGTTTCTGCTTTTCAATTCCTCCTCCTAGCCGATGTTCTTTCTTATTTTTCTCTAGTTCTTCAAAACTCATATCATAATAGAATAAATATAAAATGATAAAAAGTTTAATCTCCTGTTCACATAGTATACTCATGATTATTATTAATTATTTTTTCAAGATGGTAATTGCCCTCAAATCCAAATGGTACTGTATTATTTGTTTGTTTGTTTCCAAATTTTAACCTTTTTTATATGATTGATCGCATCCATTGAGTAGAGGTTAAAGAATGGAAAGGAATTTTTACCTCTGTTTGTACACTGACAATATTTAAATAAACATATAAAAAATTTACTATTGAATATAGCTTTTAAGAGATAACACTAATAATAATAATTATCCCTTTGATTACTGTATATGTACTATTATGTATATGTTACCTTTATAATGCAAATATTGTTCAAAGTATGAATTTAATATTAATATTATATATATTCATTCAGGAACTTTAAAATAATTTTAAATATCGTCTTGCAAGTCTCAAATGTTTTTTTGCTTCTCTTTCAAATGGAATTTTCTTTTTAGCATTCATGTTAGCTTCCTTTGCACGAAAGAGTGATACCTTAGTTCTAACACATGCCTTGTAACACATCATAAAATAAACCAGCTTAATAATATTTTTATCATTACTAGTTTTAATGTATTGTGAAACGAAATATTCTCGTAAGTCTATTTGTTGATGATAATCAAGATCCATTGCTAGATGTGCTACATCTTCTACGACATCAGCATATCGTAACGAATCGTTAAATTCTATTCTATCATATAAGTAAAACCTATTCCCAATAATGAAAATATTCTTTAGATAAAGATCTCCGTGAATGTCACGGATTTTCGATTCTTTTATACGAAGATTAAATAAACTATAATTATCTTTTAAAAATGAATTCAATTTAAATTCAAAGATCGGATCAATTTGTCTAAGTTTGGAAAGTGTTTCGAAATTCTCATCAAATTTTTTTTTCATAAGTTGTGGAAGAGCAAATTTTGAAATTTTGTTATTTGTTACAGTATTATTATGAAATTTTACAAGAATACCTACTAAGGACTTGATTGTTTTTTTATTTATGCTTCCTGATTTAAGT
Organism: Nitrososphaeraceae archaeon; assembly: GCA_036374075.1. Classification (GTDB taxonomy): domain Archaea; phylum Thermoproteota; class Nitrososphaeria; order Nitrososphaerales; family Nitrososphaeraceae; genus TH1177. The sequence goes on along the minus strand of DASUUM010000115.1, from coordinate 27,178 downwards.
AAATTGTCCATCCTAAACCTTTGTGGAATTTCTATCATTTTAACAGCATATTCTAAAGGTTTTCCTTTTTCCTCCAAGTCAGCAAATCTAATAATACCATTTTGGTGAATGATTTTTACAACACTTTGATACATATCTCCACACAATGGTCTGTTTAACTTGTATTCCTTTTCACAGTATTTTTTTCTCAAGCCCAGTGTGGAAAAATCGAGAACTTTACCAAATTTTACTTCTTTCTTAATTTTATATACGAATGAGCCTGTAAGTAATACCCATGAAATATGAGTCTCTAATACTTTAATCCTATTTACAGAATGAGAATAAGCAGTACTTTTTTTTAACTGAATGATGATGTTTTGTTGTTCAAAGTTCATGATTTTGTAATCTATTTACAACTTCTGCTATAGTCTTCTTTAAAGATTGACTTGTATCTATTGTTATATGTTTTTCTTTAATTGGTTCATAAATTTTTCTTATCATTTTATAGGTAGATATATCTGCGTCGGAATAATCGTTTTTTCTTTCTGTTAGTCTGGAAATAACTAATTCTTCAGGACAAATGCATTCAATAATCTTATATTGGTCACTTCTTAAGTTCAATCTTGTTTTAACATCTTCTCTAGATTTTTGATTATAAAAGGTAGCATCAAGAATACAATTTACTTTAGCATTATGAAGATATTTAGCTATCAATATGAATATTTTATAAATTGTTCTTTTTTCTTCTTCTCCATAATTTGGTTTGTCAATGAATTCCTTTCTAATTTTATCTGTGGACAACACTACAGCATTAATCAAAGGGGCAAGTTCATGAGCTACTGTGGTTTTCCCAACCCCAGGATAACCACAAATTAATATAATCAATTTAGAAGAAATTATGTTTTACTAGATTTATTATGTTATTCTTCCCAGTACTTTCCATATCTGATCATAGCTTTTGAAATATAATTATTCTCTTTATTTTTTTCATGAAAGTATTTAATTATATCTGTTATAGTTACGATTCCAGATAATGTCTTACCTTTAACCACAGGTAATCGCCTAATTTTATTTTTTACCATTTTTACGGATACATCATATACATAAGTATTTGTCTCAATAGTAATTAATGGCTTGGACATAATTTCATTTGCTTTCGTATGTTTGGGATCTTTATTATCTGATATTACTCTTCTCACAATATCTCTTTCAGTTATTATTCCAATAGGATAGTTTTGTTCATCTTGATTGATAATTATGATTGAACCTACTTTTCTTTCTTTCATTAAATTGGATATCATAAAAATAGTGTCGGAAGAATTAGCCACTACTAACGGAAGAGGAGTCATAATTGTATCAATTAATATCGTTTCGGCCTCTTTTTCCTTAATGTTAATCAAATTATTATTAACAATATTATAGATTCTCTATTAAGTATTACTATCTGTTCAATAGCATAGAGAGAGAGAATGAATTCTTCTTAACTATATGTAACCACTAGGTAACAACAATATATATATTAATATGAAATATATTTTAATACTATCTATTTCATAATATTTTGGAAGTATACAACAGTTAATATCTGGTTTAAAAATTTAATACATTTCATCTAAAAGCCCCTTCTGATAGTCTATTTACTAAAATATTTAAACTATTTTAATGTGGAAAATCAATTTCTATATATTTTAATATTCTCCTCGTTAAGATGATTCTGTTTTGTTTAATCTTCGAAATTATTTAGAACTGTAAATTTAGAGTTTTTTTATAAATGGCTTTATAAAGATAAGACCAAATTAAAAAAAGTAAAAGGAATTAATTAAAACGAATTTATTGGATTAGACTATGACATTACATATTTGGCTATTCAATGGGATTCTTTGATTCTTGAAATGATAATTCTTGCTGGAATAATTTGGTTTGCGGTGTACATCGAGCATTGGGTATACGAAAGAACAGAGAAACACAGAGACCAAAAAACAAAGAAAAATATTATCCTATTTTTACGAAATGATTTAGAGCATAGATTACGCTTCATAGATGAATCATTCAAGTATCAAGATTATAAACCGTTTTTTACTGATATGTGGGATTCTATTATAATTTCTGGCAAACATGCACTAATTTCATTTGAATTATTTCAGAGTATACAAAGAACATACTCATGGTTAAAATATTATAATGCAGAATTAGAAAGCAATCATAGGGATAAAGAATCAAAAGAAACAATCCTACTAGAACTCTTAGAGGAAATAAGAAAATCAATTACTAAATCCATTACAGAATTAGAAAAAGAACGAATATAATAAAATAGTAACAGATGCCATAAGTGCATATAGAGTTATGGAATTTGATTGAGATTAACAACTATATCTACATTCTATATGTGAAGAGAAGATATAATCGTTAACCAAAATTTTTAAGAAGTTACGCAAAAGTTTAATTTTATTATGTATGTGTATAACAAGAAGAAAAGAGAGTCTATTACTTGCTAAATATTCATAACTTAATAGTTATTTTATTAGTATTTTTATAATCTTACTATTAAAATTATTATATTATGGACATGTCTAGATAATCTTTCAAATGTAAAATAAGCATTATCTCAACAAATCATAATCAGATCTTTATGGAACAATATCAGCGTACATTTAGAAGTTAATACCAGTATTTTACTTAATTAATTCCATATTATAGAGGTAAATTTAAAAATAAATCGTAACCATACAACTGGATTTAAATTAGTGTATAAGATCCTCCAATAATATTACATATGATTTTTTTTGGTCATATAATTGTAAGTGTTTAGATTTAGAATAGGAAATAAGTCTTCTATATATCTAGCATAATTCTCAAATATTTTAATTTTGGATTTAATAAAAAAAGTTATTTTATATCGAAGATTTGGAATCAATACCTAAATATTACTGAAGCTTAACTAAGACAAATTGGAAAATTTATCAAAAAACAATACTTATAATAATGAACTTGAAAATAAAACCTCTGCACATAATTCTTCTGAATTAGTTGTTATTGTATGTACCAAAAATTCTGGAAGTACAATTAAGAATCTCTTGTTAAATATAAAACAGAGTTCTTTTAAACCCGATATTATAGTAGTTGATGGTTTTTCTAGTGATGATACAGTTAAAATCACAAATAATGTGGGAGGAGTTAAGGTAATTCAACAATCTCTGAAAAAATTCCCTGGTAAAGGAATAGCTATGAAGACTGGTTTGATTGAGGCAATAAATGTTAATAGTAATTCTAATGACCTGGTCAATACTTACAGAGCTATACTTTTTTTGGATGCTGATATAAAAAATATTACTCCCCAGTGGGTTGATGATTTGGCAAAGCCAGTATTGGAAGGTGGAGGATTTGATATGACAAGAGGTTTCTATCAAAGACATCCTAGGGATGCTGCTGTGACAAAACTTATTGCAAAACCTATGTTACGGATTTTCTTTCCTGAACTATCTCATTTTGAACAACCACTAAGCGGAGAGGTTTGCTCCAATGTATCGCTGTGGAAAAAAATGTTAAAGAGTGAACCTCCTGATGGGTGGGGTATAGATGTTTGGTTTCTAATTGAAGCTGTAATTTCTGGTTCTAGAATTAAAGAAGTTTATCTTGGAAATAAATATCATTCTTCTTTTGATGACTATAAAGATGATGTTGGCATACTAAGTAAAATGGCTGAGCAGGTTTCATTTACTATTATAAAAGAGGCAGTAAAATATCAGAGATTTGAAACCTATAAAGATATAGAAACATAAATTAAATAAAAGTAACTATTAAATTAAAAGAAATAGAAAAAGTAATTCAGTTATGAGATTATAATGCTTATAAATTCCAAAAATCTGATTATTAGTTAATTTATAACCAAAATTTAGAATATCAGTATTTTGATATGATGTTTCAAAAATTTTTTGAGAAATTAAATTGCTAAATATACGACATCCTAATATAGAACGAATTATTTATCTATAACATGAGCTTTCCAAGCGATATAGATCCATATAATTTCTTCAGAAATTTGTTTGGTGGCGGAGGACGTAAAAGACTCGAAGGAAGAGGTTTTGGTGGATGGAATTTTGACGACATGTTTAGAGAATTTGATGAAATGAGAAGAGAGATGAGTAGATCATTTTCTGAACAATTTAAGAATATCGAAAACAAAGTACCAAAAGATCTTATTAAAGAATATGAAACACCAGAAGGTGCAAAAGTTAGACAAGTGGGTCCAATAGTATATGGATATTCCATGACGATAGGCCCTGATGGAAAACCAAAAATCAGAGAGTTTGGTAACATAAAATCTCCTTTTGGTGAAATGGGATCATTTGAACAACCATCAATTTCAGCAGAACGAGAACCATTAATAGATATTTCAACGACAGACAATGAAGTAAAAATTGTAGCAGAGATGCCTGGAATAAGTAAAGAAAAAATAAAAATAGATGCCTATGATAAATATGTAGAAATAAAAAGTGAAGATCCCAATAGGAAATATCATAAAAAAATAGAAGTTCCTGAAGATATTGATATAAATAGTGCAAAATCAAATTATAACAACGGAGTTCTTGAAATAAACTTCAAAAAGAAAGAACAACAAAAACCACAAGGCAGACAAATAAATATAGAGTAATTTTTAGGTTATTAATACATTATTAACCCTTTTTTTTAATCCTGTTTCTTTATCTGATTCCAATAATAACTAAAAGTATTTATCTTTAAAACAAATTTATTATGCAAAAAATTTAAAAAAGTAATAAATATTCTGATGGTTAGTATCAGGCAATTTAAATGGTCTTCAATATGACATCTACATAACTGGATACAATCTATTGTATTTATATACAATGATACAAGATACAAGAATTATTTTACTGTCCAATTGAAAAAATGTGGTAGTGAAATATATATACTTTATTGAATACTTTGAATCTAGTTTTTAACAGTAATTAAATACTACTTCAAATTACAATTAGGCTGACTTTGACTATATTCAAGAGATATTCAAAGAATCCTATACTTACTCCCAATAAAAATAATTGGTGGGAATCTAAGGCAGTCTTTAATTGTACTGCATCTTATGATGGGAGGAATGTTCATATGCTATATAGAGCAATTGGAGAATATGATCTTTATATTTCCAGAATAGGTTATGCCAGTAGCAGTGACGGTTTTAATTTTAGTGGACGTAATAATCCTGCAATTTTTCCAACAGAAGAGTATGAAATATATGGAATGGAAGATCCACGTGCAACACAGATTGGCGACAAAATTTTTATTACATATGTAGTTCTCTCTGATTATGTAAAAAGTTATCCTCAAGTTTTCTCTGCTTTAGCGGTAACAAAAGACTATAATGAATTTACTAAATTAGGTATAATCACTAAAAATTTTAATTATAACAAAAATGTAACATTCTTTCCTGAAAAATTTAAGCTAGGTAACCATTTATCTAATAATAATAATAATAATGGTTATTATCTCATTCTTCATAGACCTGATATTAGTACTGATCTTAAAACAATAAGACGTGATATCTGGTTAAGTATAACTAATTCCGTATCTACGTTAAATAATTCTATAATACTTTTAAAGCCAGAACAAGATTGGGAGAATCTCAAAATTGGGACAGGTCCATCACCTATTAAAACAAGAAAAGGTTGGCTGTTATTTTATCATGGTGTAAGCATAGATAGAATTTACCGCGTTGGCGCAGCACTTCTAGACCTTAAAGATCCTAGAAAAGTCATTGCAAGAACAAAACAACCTCTTTTAGAACCAGTAGAAAAGTACGAGAAATTAGGCGATGTTAATAATGTGGTTTTTCCAACTGGTGCACTCGTAATTGATAAAAAAATCTTGTTATATTATGGAGGAGCAGATAAGGTATGTTGTATAGCTAGCGCCAATCTGGATGAACTAATTGAATATATTACGAAAGATACAATTAGTGATTAGTGATTAGTTGTATAGTTCTAGATCAAGACATAGTATATACATTATAAGGTTAAGTCATATACAATCTACAATTTTTCATGTATTAATCATTCCCGAAATTTGAGGTCAATTCCAATGAAACTACTAATACTTTAAGAATAGAAGACTTTCTGTTGAATTTTACAAAATTTAGTTAACTTGAAAATTTTTGCAAACAGCCAAGGAAAGTACAATATACTTGCTAATTACTATACTTCTTTGAAAATAAAATGACAATTGTTTTATATTGCAAAGCACTTTGTTGCACAACTATGATTTTCGTTAATTTTGTTTAAAAAATTAATACACAATTATATAGGAAATCCATTGCCAATTTGTTCCTATCAAAATTTTGTATCAAATTATCGATTTTAAGAGTTGTGCAATAAAGCATTGCAAACTAATAAATTAATCCCAATATAACAGAATATTTTTTTCAGATATATATAAACTAATGTTGATGGATGTAAAATAGTTTGTACTGAACTAGAATTTTATTATATTTAGATTCCTAACATTAATATCAATTTAATATTATTTTAAATCTATATAATTAACTATTATCATAACAGTCAAATACTATCCTTAATATTTTTCATTCTTTTACCAATTGAGAAGTTTATTAATTGAATTTCTTCTTGTATTCAAAATATATTAATTGTTTAATCTATTTCATATAATAGTATAAATAAATTTGTCTGAATTAGACCAATTCTACAATAATGCTTCTTTGAGTACTGACTTTTATGAATTAACTATGGCATCTGCATATTTTTCTGCAAATCAAAGTGATAAACTCGCAACTTTTGAAATGTTTGTAAGGACACTTCCAAAGAATAGAAACTATTTAGTCGCAGCAGGATTAAAACAGGTTATAGAGTTTCTTTTAAATCTAAAATTTAAACCTGAACATATTACATTTTTAAAAAGTAACGATATTTTCAAAAGAACAGATGATAAGTTTTTTGATTATCTTTTAACTTTAAAGTTTACGGGTAATATGTGGGCAGTGCCTGAGGGATCTATAATTTTTGCCAATGAACCGTTACTAAGAATAGAAGCACCAATAGTGGAGGCACAACTAGTCGAAACTTTTATTTTATCACTAATAAATTTTCAAACTCTCATTGCTTCCAAAGCATCACGAATAGTTAATGCTGCTGCAGGAACGCCAATAATAGAATTTGGTTTTAGAAGAGCTCACGGCCCACTTGCAGCATTTTTAGCGAGTAGATCCAGTTTCATAGCTGGGTGTGCAGGAACCTCCAATACATTAGCATCATACAAGTTTGGAATTCCATGCAGTGGAACCATGGCACATTCATTTATTATGAGCTTTAATCAGGAAGAATTAGCATTTAAAGAATTTATAAAAATATTTCCTGATGGATTTTTATTAATAGACACATATGACAGTATCAAAGCAGTAAAGAAAATAATCCAAAATAAAATAAAATGTAAAGGATTACGAATAGATAGTGGCGATCTTTTGAATTTGAGTAAAGATATAAGAAAATTACTTGATAAAGAAGGGTATAATTCAACTAAGATTATGGCAACAGGAGATTTAAATGAATATATAATAAGAGATCTGAAAAACAAAAAAGCTCCAATAGATTGTTTTGGAGTAGGAACAGAATTAACAACATCAAGAGATGAACCGAGTTTAAATGGAGTCTATAAATTGGTAGCTATTAAACAATATTCTAAAGCTACAAATAAATATGAATCTTTTTATAAGATGAAAACCTCAGTTAATAAAATTTCTTATCCTTGCCCCAAACAAGTATTTAGATTTGAAAAAAATAATTGTTTTATAAAAGATATAATTGCCTTAGAAGAAGAAAAAATAGAAAATGCAAATCCATTACTGCTTCAATATATAAAAGACGGTCAGTTAATACAAAAATTGCCTAATTTATTTGAAATTAAAAAATACCACCAAAAACAAATAGCGTCACTGCACGAAAGATTTAAAAAAATAAACTGTATAGAGGTAAAATATCCTGTTTTTTTAAGCGGAAAACTAAAGAAAGTAATCAAGGAATTAGAAAATGAACATGTTTAGGCCCAGAAGGATATCGTATAAATATAAATTTCTACTATAATAAACTTGGACTTTATGAATAATAGATATGCTATTTTAGTAATAGATATGTTAAATGATTTTATCAATGGAAAATTACGACTGGAGGGAGTTGAAGATATAGTACAAAATATCCAGAAGTTACTAGAGTCTGCGAGGCAACGTAACATTCCTATAATATACTGCAATGACGCACACGACATAAAAGATCGAGAATTAAAAATTTGGGGAGAACATGCAATCAAAGGTACGAAGGGGGCACAAGTCATCAAAGAATTAAAACCTATGTCAAATGACTATGTAATAACAAAGAATACGTATAGTGCATTTTTTAATACAAAGTTAAAAGAGTTACTACAATCATTTTATAAAGGACAAGGTGCGAATTTTCTTATAGTAACAGGTATTCATACCGATATTTGCGTTAAGCATACTGTATACGATGCTTTCTTAAATGGTTATAACATAACAGTTGCGGAGGACGGAGTAAAAGCACTTCCATTAATGGATAAACCGATACTAAAATATATGAAAGAAAAATATGATATCAAAACAAGGAAAATAAAAGACATTTTACAGCAAATTTTATAGATTTGATCAAGCGGTTGTTATTTTTAATCTACTGTTAAATCTAATATACTAAACATAAATAAAGAAAAATATTGCATTTCAATAATTATCAAAAGATTCAGTTCTATTCTATTCTCACAATACTGCATTATTCTTTCATTTAAACTTTTTTCTAAAGAGGATGTGTAATTTAATTTTGTATTATATTATTTCTGTACGTATTAACATTTTTGCATATTCCACATGTTTAGTATCTGTGGTTCATTTCAAGTTGTTTTTTATTTTAATAGATTTATCTAAATCACTTTCTTTACGAAATACACTTTGATTTTTAAATACATGAATAATAAAATTGGTACCAAAAACAGAAAGTAATGAAACCAATATTGCAATTATCCATTCATTGAAATTCAATCTTTGCAGCTCAAAAATGTCATTGATAGGTTCCACATCAACTGCAATAAATAATATTCCTAAAGAGAGTAAAATAGCACCTATTAGATACTTGTTTATTCTAGTATTATCGTTAACAATTTTACCAAGTAATGATGAATAATTTAACACATGGAAAATCTGTGTCAATCCGATGGTAGCAAAAACTAGTGTTTGCGCAACATCTCTTTTTTCTTCTATATTTAATGCCCAGAGAAAGATTCCGATTGTACCTATTGTCATAAATAGAGATTGGATGACTAGGGAATACCATTCTTTTCTTGAAAGCACTGGTTCATTTTTGGTAGGAAGTCGCAACATCAATTCATCTCTTTTGCCCCTTTCTGCAGCAAGTGCTAATGCTGGAAATGTATCTGTTACCATATTCATTAATAATAATTGGAGTGGGAGTAGAGGAAATGGTAGGGATAATATTATAGCCAATAACATTCTCATTATCTCGCTTAAATTACAAGATAACAGATACATGGTAAACTTTCTTATATTAAATAAGATTAATCGACCTTTCTCTATGGCATGAGTTATCGTATTGAAATTATCATCTAACAATATCAACGCCGCGGACTCTTTTGCAACATCAGTACCTTTTTCTCCCATCGCTATTCCAATATCAGCTTGTTTTAACGCCGGAGAATCATTTATTCCATCCCCAGTCATTGCTACTGTATGACCTTTTCTTTGTAGAGCTTTAACAATCTTTAATTTATATTCTGGTGTAGTTCTGGCAAAAACACTTATTCTTTCAACTTTTTCTGTTAATTTATCAATCGATAACTTTTCTAATTCTTTTCCTGTTATCATCACAAATTCATCTGCAACTTTGTTTTCATCATTCCATATTTTAAGTTCCTTTGCTATCGCTTTAGCAGTTAATGGATGATCTCCTGTTATCATTATTATTCTAATTTGAGATTTTTTAATAAAATCTATGGCATTCAAAACACCTGGTTTTATAGGATCGTATAATGCCACTATTCCTAATAGGATGGCATCTTTATATCTAGTGAATTTATGATTCCAATTAATTTTGCTACTATCTATTTCAATCTCTTCAAAGGCTATTAATAGACTTCTGTATCCTTGTAAAGTAGTCTCCTTGATTTTTTCATTTAATCTCTTCTTTTTTTCTTCGTCAAGAACGACTATGTTATCATTTTCCATCATTCTTTCACACAATGCAAAAACTTCTTCCGGAGCTCCTTTTATACAAATTAATAATTTATATTCCTTCTTATGCACTGTTATCATTCTTCTAGTTTTTGAATCAAAAGGTTCTTCCCATATTCGCGGATACTCCTTCTCTAACTCTCTTTTCTTAAAACCTATCTTTTCTGAGGCAACTATCAAAGCTCCTTCTGTCGTGTCACCATGAATTGTCCAATCTATTCCATCAAAATATAATTCAGCATTATTACATAAAGACATAGTTTGCAATAAGAGTAACTGATTCTTATTTTCAGGAGCTGTTAAGAAAATCTTTCCAAAGTTTTTTTCAGAGTCTGAAGTCGCATTCCTGTATATTTTCCCAGAAGCAGTAAAGCCAGTTCCTGTTGTTCGTAAAATTGTGTTGTCCCCTAAAATTATTTCGCTTACAGTAGGTTCGTTTTGTGTTAATGTACCTGTTTTATCAGTACATATTACTGTTATCGAACCTAAAGTCTCTGCACTAGAGAGTTTTCTAACCAAAGCATGCTGTTTTGCCATCCTCTTTACACCCAATGCTAGAATGATAGTAGCTATAGCTGGCAGACCTTCAGGAACTGCAGCAATTGCTAAAACGATCCCACTAAGGAACAAATTTCCTATCGGAAAATGTTGAAAATAACCTATCACTATATAGAAAAAAGTTATAGAAAGAATTATTAAAACTAATCTTTTTCCAAGTTGTTCAATTTTTTTTTCAAACGATGTTTTCCCACTAGTTATCTCTTGTAAAAGAGATCCAATTCTTCCAATTTCTGTTTGTGTACCAATATTTACAACAATAGCCTTACCTCGTCCTTCTTGGGTCATAGTACCCATATAACAGACATTTTTTCTTTCAGCCAATTCAGTTTCGTTGGAATAAATCAAACTATAATCTTTTAGAACACCATGAGATTCTCCTGTGAGTGACGATTCGTCTATGACAAGTCCGAAAGACGCTATTAATCTGTAATCTGCTGGAATTCTATCCCCTGCTTCAAATTCGATTATGTCTCCAATAACTAGTTCATTAGCATTTATTTGGAATTCTTTCCTACTTCTGAGAACTTTTGCTTTGGGTGAACTTAATTTCGCTAATGATCGAATGCTCCTTTCCGAACTGTTTTCCATAATAAAACCAATTCCTGCAGTTATGAAAACCACTACGATTATAGATATCGCTTCTAGGTTTCTTCCAAGAGAATATGACAAAATAGTTGCAATTAATAAAAATATTATTGGTAAATTTCTGAATTGGGAAAATAAAATACTAAATTTTGAACGTTTTTCAATTTCTGGAAGAATATTTAGACCATAGATTTTCTGTCTCTTTTTTATTTCTTGTTTAGATAGACCATATATTGAGTTACTACCGAGTCTTGAAATGACGTCTACATGAGATAGCATATGCCATAAATTAGTTGTTTCTATGTTTTTAGTATTCAATGAATATTTTATATTTTTATTAAAACAACGTGTGTTAAAAAATATTTAGGTAATTAATGAGCGGGTCAGGATTCGGTGAACAAATATTACTATACGGTAACTGTAAATTAACTATGGAGTTATTTTTTGGTTAATAAAATATTAAGTTTAAAAAACTTTAATATGTTATCCATATCTGTAATAACTAAATTCTAGCACTTCTGGATTAATAAATATTATTAATTGTGAGTCAAATGATTCAATTTGAGGATCGTTCTATTATCTTTGTTGCATATATTATTCATCATTTCATCTATATGTAATGTAGATATATTTTCTATGTGAGGTCTAATTTGTTCCAATTACTGTAATCAATAACATATAAATTATATTTTATTATCTTTAAAAAGAGAAGAGAGTAATTACTTTCAATAAGATAATAGTCATAAAAATATATATAAATAATATTATGTTTCTGTATTATTTTATATTGAAATGGAAGGGAATTCCTAGTTAATCTATTCCCATAGATTAATAGGTACACATTTATTTAGCCTAATAAATCTTTTATGTATAATAAATATAATCTGATTTATGGAGAAATTTGATCTTATAGTTATCGGTTCAGGGGCAGGACTAGACGCCGCTACTGCAGCAGCAGAGAAAGGACTGAAAGTTGCCATTATTGAAAAATCTAAACTAGGAGGAACATGCCTAAATGGAGGGGGTATACCTTCGAAATTACTTATTTATAGCGCCAACATAATTGAAATAATTAAAAAAGCAGAAATTTTTGGCATTAAAGTTAAGGAATATTCAATTGATTTTGAAAAAATAATAGATAGAGTTAATAAAATTGTTGATACAGATGCCAATAAAATAAAAGAAGGATTAAAAGAAAGTAAAAATCCTCGCCTCTTTTTACAAGAATGCAAATTTATAGGAGAAAAGAAAATCGCAATAGCAAATGAAATTATAACTGCAGATAAAATTCTCATTGCTTGTGGCACAAGACCATATATTCCTAAAATAAAGGGGTTGGAAAATGTTGATTATATAACTAGCAATGAAGCATTACGTCTAAAATACCAACCAAAAACCCTTACTATAATAGGTGGTGGCTATATTGCCTGTGAATTAGCTCATTTCTTTGGTGCGTTGGGTACTAAAATAAATATAATACAAAGAAATAATTTTTTACTCCCAAATGAAGATATAGATGTTTCAATGGAATTCACAAAAATATTTTCCAAAAAATACAATGTCTTTTTAGGATATAATACTGAAATGGTTAGTTATATTTATGACAATACAAATAATCAAACAAAAAAAAAGATGTTTAATGTAATAATTAAGGATAAAAATGGAAAGTCCCTAGAAATTGAATCTGAGCAATTACTAATTGCCACAGGTAGAATTCCAAATTTGGATTTATTAAATATTGAAAAAGAGAATATCAAACTAAATGAAAATGGTTTCATCCTAGTTGATGAATATCTACAGACAAATATTGATGGAATTTTTGCAATAGGAGATGTTATTGGAAAATATCAGTGCATGCATAATGCCAAAAATGAAGCACATTATGCATTCAATAATATTCTCTATTCTGATAACAAATTATCTGTCAATTATAATGCAATCCCTCATGCTATTTTTACAAGTCCAGAAATTTCAGGTGTAGGGTATACAGAACAACAACTAAAGAAAGAGAAGATAGAATATGTAAAGTCTATATATCCTTATATTCAAACAGGAATGGGAAAAGCAATAGAAGATAAAGATGGATTTGTAAAATTTCTTATTGATAAAAAAAATAAATATATTCTTGGGTGTCATATTATGGGAACTGATGCATCAATTTTAATTCATGAAGTATTAGTGGCAATGAGAACAGGCAAAGGAACAATAGATAACATCACTAAAACTATACACATACATCCTGCATTATCTGAAGTGGTAAGCAGAGCTGCTGCTTCTATTAGTAGTCTTTGATGTAGTATTTAATGTATTATGAAGGAATTATCATTTACTTAATTTCTCTTTTCATTTACGCTTAATGAATATTCAAATAACAATTCTGGTACTAGGATTTTTTTGTTCTTCCTCTTGATATACAACTTCTCATATTGTAAAATAACATCTAATTTATATGAAAATACTCTTTATACCATATTTCACTAAAATTCTAGCCATATTTGGATTACTATCACTCTCTTTGCAGATTGAGGTCTCTATACACTGGCGATTAGAGATACTGATTAGCATTTCAATAGATCGTAAAATAGCCTAGAGAGAGCTCAGAAGAGATATGTAACAATCTTTCATTATTTCTATCGATCCCTAAAACAAGCTAAGTTAAATTATTTGTTCCAAAGTGGCAACAGATATTCATTCTTTGCAAAGATCAGTGGATTATTAACATGACATATTTCATAGATATCATTTCGATTTTTGTAGGATCTTTTATGGAATGTAACTTCAATATTTGGTCTAAGGTTGCCATATATTGTTTCCGTCTATATCAATTAGAATCAAATCATTCAATTTTATATAAGTTTAATATAAACTAATTTATTATTAGTCTTATGAGTTTTCCATATGATATAGATCCATACAATTTCTTTAGACAGTTCTTTGGTGGTAGTGGCGGAGGAAGACGTCGAAGACGCGAAGGCAGAGGATTTTCTGGTAGCAGTGGTGGATGGACCTTTGATGATATATTTAGAGAATTTGATGATATGAGAAGAGAAACAGAAAGAATGTTTTCAGAGCAGTTTAAAAATATTGAAAACAAAGTACCAAAAGATCTTATTAAAGAATATGAAACACCAGAAGGTGCAAAAGTTAGACAAGTAGGTCCAATAGTATATGGATATTCCATGACCATAGGTCCTGACGGAAAACCAAAAATAAGACAGTTTGGTAACATAAAATCTCCTTTTGGTGAAATGGGATCATTTGAACAACCACCATCACTTTCAGCAGAACGAGAACCATTAATAGATATTTCAACGACAGACAATGAAGTAAAAATTGTAGCAGAGATGCCTGGAATAAGTAAAGAAAAAATTAAAGTTAATGCCTATGACCAATATGTAGAAATTATAAGTGAAGATCCCAATAGGAAATATCATAAAAAAATAGAAGTTCCTGAAGAGATTGATATAGGTAGTGCAAAATCAAATTATAACAATGGAGTTCTTGAGATAAACTTCAAAAAGAAAGAACAACAAAAACCACAAGGCAGACAAATAAATATAGAATAATTAATTAATTCATTAATTTTTATATAGAATGTTTTCCTCTCTGAATAGAGTCTATAATTATTAATGAATAAAAATAATAAAAATAATAAAATTGATTCTTCAAGCAATTCCAAAGAAGAGCGCAATGATGATAAAATAATTCTTAATGTTGCTGAAGCTAATCCAAGTGATGTAGGAAGAAGAATTGCAAGAATAGATCCAAAAGTTTCTGAACAATTGGGTCTTTTAAGTGGAGACGTGCTTGAACTCTCATCTGGAATAGAAAAGGCTAATGTTCTAAATTGGCCGTCTCATAGAGAGGATTTTGGAAAAGGACTAATACGGATAGATGGACATATTCGTAATAAACTTGATATCAGTATAAATGAAAGAATCGAGGTAAAGAAAGTAGAAGCAAAGAATGCCCTATCTATTACCCTTGCCCCTACTGAGTCATTGAGAATTATTGGAGCAGAAGAATATTTGTTGGAGATACTAAATGGCCAACTAATAACTAAGGGTGATAATATTCCATTAGGAATATTAGGTCAAAGAATTGATCTAGTAGTAATTTCTACCGATCCACCAAATACCCCTTTGATAATTACTGAAAGTACAAAGATAACAATATTGGAAGACCCCTCAATTCAAGCTAAACAAGGAAAAGAAGGAGGAGGAGTAGTTAAAGTCACATATGATGATATAGGAGGTTTAAAGAATGAACTAATAAAAGTTAGGGAGATGATTGAACTTCCATTACGTCACCCAGAATTATTTAAAAGATTAGGAGTGGAAGCTCCCAAAGGTGTTTTACTTCATGGTGCACCTGGAACAGGAAAAACATTACTTGCAAAAGCTATAGTTAATGAAACCAATGCTAATTTTTATTCCATAAGTGGCCCTGAAATAATGAGTAAATTTTATGGTGAAAGTGAAGCACGATTACGTGAAATTTTTGAACAAGCTGAGCAGCATTCTCCTTCTATAATTTTCATTGATGAATTAGATTCAATAGCTCCAAAAAGGGAAGAAGTAACAGGAGAAGTAGAGAAAAGGGTTGTTGCTCAATTATTATCCTTGATGGATGGACTATCTTCTAGAGGTAAAGTAGTAGTGATTGGTGCTACTAATAGAGTAAATGCATTAGATCCTGCTTTAAGACGTCCAGGCAGATTTGATAGGGAAATTGAACTTGGAATACCAGATAGAAATGGTAGATTAGGAATCTTAATTATTCATACTAGGAATATGCCATTAGAAAAGGATGTAAACTTGGAGAAAATTGCAGATATATCTCATGGCTTTGTTGGAGCCGATATACAAGCATTATCAAAAGAAACCGCTATTAGGGCCTTAAGAAGAATATTGCCTGAAATTGATCTTTCTGTCGAGAAAATACCAAGTAGCGTATTAAATAAAATAGTAATCACAATGCAGGATTTTCTTGATGTCTTAAAAGAAATAGAACCATCTGCTATGAGGGAGGTATTTGTAGAAATTCCTAATGTGAGCTGGAAGGAAGTAGGAGGCCTAACAGATATTAAACAAGAATTAATTGAATCTATAGAATGGCCTCTCAAACACAAAAAATTATTTTCAATTTCTAATGCTACCCCTCCCAAAGGCATCTTATTGTATGGACCTCCAGGAACAGGTAAGACGTTATTGGCAAAGGCAGTAGCGAATGAGAGTGAAGCTAATTTTATTAGTATAAAAGGTCCTGAGCTCTTATCCAAATGGGTTGGAGAGTCAGAAAAAGGAATAAGAGAAGTTTTTAGAAAAGCTAAGCAAGCTTCTCCATGCATAATATTTTTTGATGAAATTGATGCTATGGCTCCTAGAAGAGGAAGTGAATTTGGTGATTCACATGTTACTGAAAGAGTAATAAGTCAATTATTAACTGAATTAGACGGATTAGAAGAATTAAGGGGTGTAACTGTAATAACTGCCTCAAATAGGCCCGATATTATAGATCCAGCACTTTTAAGGCCGGGTAGATTTGATAGGCTTTTATATATTCCACCACCTGACCTAGAATCTAGGCTTGAAATAATAAAAATACATACTAAGAACAAACCTCTATCTGATGATGTCGATCTCAATCGTCTTGCAAAGATTTCTGAAGGCTATACAGGCGCAGATATTGCTTCCATTACATCTACTGCAGCGATTCTAGCATTACGGGAACATATCTTAAAATATAATAACGATATCTTTCAAGCTGAAAATCATGCACAAGAATTGAAGATATATAATAGACACTTTATGGAAGCGATGAAGAAAGTAAAACCATTAACAAATGATGAATTAAATTGGTATAAAAAAATTGCAGAACGATTTATACTACCTCCTACAGCGTTTGAAAAAGAAGAAATTAAGGGCGGTATTGGATAACAAGAAGATTAATAGAGTTACAATTTATATTTAATATTTCATAATTTATTTGGTGTATAGATCTGATGGATGTTTAATTCATAATATGCTTGATAATTGATTTTAACCATTCGAAAAACGACTAAACTTTTGTTCTTGAAGTAAAATTCATTTATGGATTATTATCTTACATATTTTAATATTTTTTAATTTTGTAGTATTATTATTTTTAAAGAGTAAATTTGTCGTGACTAGAACAATGAAAAAAATTTGTTAGGTTTAGTAAAGAATATCATTTAGTTAATTCTTGTATATAATATGGAAGGAAATGAAAAATCAACTCAGGTTCAAGTACTAATGACATCTATTCCACTTCAAACAGCTACTTCTGAAGACACTGTTGAAACAATTTCTAACATAATGAAAGAAAATCAGGTTGGATCGGTAGTAGTTGTAAATGAGAAGAATCATCCTCTAGGAATTGTTACTGAAAGAGATATTGTGAGAAGAGTAATATCAGAGGGTAAAGATCCTAAAATTACAAAGGTTGCTGATATTAATACAACTTCATTAATAACAATAGATCCTGAAACTAGTGTCTATGATGCGGCACTAATTATGACCAAATATAGAATCAGAAGATTACCTGTAGTAAAAGATAATACATTATATGGTATCATCACATCAGACGATCTTGTCAAGTATCTATATGAGAAAAATAAAAAAGATCCAATGCTAACTGCCATGGGAAGATTTAAAGATATAGAAAAACTAGACTAATTTCAGATTTCAATTTTTCTAATTTTCGTGTTTTATTATTTATTTGTTATATTATAGATCTGTTTAAGTTTATTATTAACATAGACAACAGATATGATAGAAAGTGATGATCTCTTCTAAAAATCAGCAAGTATTCCATCATCATCGATACTTGGTCCAGGATACTAGCTTGTGTTTTCTGTTGCTTCTTATTTTTTATCAATAAAATATATATAAAAAATAAGTAAATAATAATGCTTATTATGAATTAGTTACATTATTATGATTGGATTAGGTCAAATTGTTTTATTTTTTATCAATGGTATTATAAAATAAATAACAATATTAGATTGAAAATTTATAGAATTGTAACTCCATTTATTTGTTTTTGTTTGAGTATTATAAATGTAACATATATAATAATAATAACTTTTAGAGAAAATAAGAAAAGAAAAAATACAATTTTTATTTATTAATTAAAAATTCTTTATAGGCTGTTCTAACTATATCAGTTTTAGTAATAATTCCACTCAATAAGCCTTTATTATTAACAACAGGCAAACCACTTATTCTGTTCCTTATCATTATTCTAGCAGCATCTGATAAATCGGTATTAATAGAAACTGTCAGAGGAGATCTTGTCATTATATCTTCTGCTAATAAAATTGAGCTTAATCCTGAAGCAATGAATCTTTGATTATTAATATTTTTTGCACGTTTTGAAATTTTTTCAAGGAAAATACTTGATAGAGGTAACAAATCACGAGATGTTACAATACCAATTGGTTTATTGTGTTCAATGACCACAATTCGAGATACTTTGTAAGTGTTCATTAACAGAATAATCATATGTATATTCTCATCTGGAAAAACAGTGTAAACTTTTTTTGACATGGAATCTTTTATTGTATATTTATTTTTAACATCATAAGCGAAATACTCTACTATATCTGTTTTAGTAATAATTCCCTTATAGTATCCTTCACTATCAGTTACTATAACCGAACTAATATTATTATCTAACATTGTCTTTATACTTTTATCTATTGATGATTCAATATCTACAGTAAGTAATTTC
Organism: Nitrososphaeraceae archaeon; assembly: GCA_036374075.1. Lineage (GTDB taxonomy): Archaea > Thermoproteota > Nitrososphaeria > Nitrososphaerales > Nitrososphaeraceae > TH1177. The sequence goes on along the minus strand of DASUUM010000115.1, from coordinate 8,028 downwards.
TTTGTCATTATCTCTTTGATTAAAATTTCAGATAATCTCTTCTCTGTAAATGTTGAATATAAAAATTTTGAAATATCTTTCTCTGTAATGATTCCAACTAATTTTTGATTCTGTAAGATAACTATTCTACTTATATTATATCTTATCATAAAATTCCTAGCATCTAAGAGGGTATTGTCTGATTCAAGATAGATAATTTCTCTACTAATATCATAAGAACTCAATTTAGTCTTATCATTTTTATTGGCTAATAATTTTATCAAATAAGTATTGCCTTTCTCACTACATATAAAATCTCCGTTTTTTTCATAATAATGCAAAAGTCCTTTATCTACTAGTTCTGCAGTGTATCTTCTTAATTGTTGATGAGAGAGAGACAATTCTCTTTGTATTTTTTTCTTGCTTATTGGTTTAGCTGCAAGTTTTAGAATTTTGCTATATATTTTTGATTCTCCAGGTAATACAATTATCTTTTTGGTCATTAAACTTTTATCTAATCATAATTAGCTAGGAGTAATTATAAAAGAATTGTGGCTATCTATTAAATAAATGATCCTTTAAAAATATAACAATTCATTTAACTTCATTCAGTAAAAAATGTAAATTTTATTTATAATGATGATAAAAAATATTTTATTGTTAATATTATTATTACAATTATATTGAAAATTCCGTTAATCAAATAAATGTGCTTTCTATTTTATGTGATGATGTGTATAGATCTATATACCTAAAATACAAATCTAATTTACTCTATTAATAGATCATGCCGTGCTACTGACAAGAATATACTTGGTAAGAGAGTGAATGGATTATTTTCTAATCTTGTTGGATAATTTACTTTGATAATATTAACCATATTAGTCCTAACCTTTATATTTTTTAAATTTCTAAATTTCTATTTTGATATAAATATTAAAATTCTCCGATTGGAACTCGAACTATGGCCTTACTTCGGTATTTATGTCTAAGAATATTTCCAAGGAGTAAAGGAACCTTACAAATTTAATAGTATTATATTTAAGCGATCATATTTAATTTTTATACTAAAGGTAAAGGAATGGGAATTGAACCATTTTGTATCCAAGGGTTTAACTACATTATTGATGAATAATTAACGAAAGAAATTAATTCATAATAGGTCTTACTAGTACTAGAATGGAACACAGAATAAGTATTGATGAAAGTATTTGGGAAATGGTCAAGTTTGAAGCAAAAAAACGTGAACTATCTACTAATGAAATAATAAAACAAGCATTAGAGACATTTCTTGATGTTCCTACAAAAAAGTTGTCATTAAATAGCGAGGAATGTTGATATAACATCATGGATAGTATTACCGTTCTTATTCCTTGACAGGTTTAAATGTTATCTTTTTTAATAATTAATACTTTTTAATCATTATATTAAAGAAATTATATTAAAGATTGTTCTTCTTGATGTATAACTTTTCGTATTGTATCAATAGCATCTATATTACATGATATGCTCTTTATACCATATTTCACTAAAATTCTAGCCATATCTGCATTACTACCACTCTCTCCACAGACAGAGGTCTCTATTCCATAGCGGTTACAGACATTGATTACCATTTCAATAGATCGTAAAACAGCTGGATGGAACTCGGAAGATAATTGTGCCAATCTTTCATTGTTTCTATCGATGCCTAAAACAAGCTGAATCAAATCATTTGTTCCAAAGCTAGCAAAAGCTATTCCTTCTTTACAAAGATCTTCAATTATCATCCCAGAAGCAGGAGTTTCTACCATTATCCCAATCTTTGCTTTGTCCAATGGCAAACTAACTTGTTTTGCTATTTCTTTTGCTTTCCGTACTTCTTCTACAGAAATGACAAAAGGTAACATTACTTGCAAGTTAGTCAAGCCTTCTTCATGTAGTCTCTTTATTGCCTGAAATTCTGATTTTAGTAATTCCTGCTCACCTAAACTTCTTCGTATTCCATGCCAACCCAACATTGGATTGGCTTCTCTAGGTTCATCTTCTCCTCCCTCTAAGTTTCTAAACTCGTCTGTTCTTGCATCTAACGTTCTTACCCATACTGATTTTGGATTAAATGCTTTAGCAATTGGTCTTACTCCATCCATTAGAATCTTTATATATTGTTCTTGCTTTCCTTGTTTCACCAACTTGGCGGGATGAATACCATACATTGTAATTAAATGTTCTATCCGTAGCAAACCTACACCATCTGTCTTAGATGCTATTTGTTCGACTCCACGTCCAACAAATGCGATATTTACTTTTACTTTTGTATTAGTTATTGGCATAAATGGGATTTTTGCATTAGCCTTTTTTTCCTCAAATTGTTCTTGTTCTTTAATCAATTCCAATTTGCCTTCATAAACGATGCCATTGTATGCATCAACTGTAACTTCTTGGGCATCTCTCAAAATTTTTGTAGCTTTTTGTGTTCCAACTATTGCAGGAATTCCCATTTCCCTAGAGACTATTGCAGCATGACAAGTTCTACCACCAAAGTCAGTAATAATAGCTGCAGATTTGCTCATTCCAGGAACTAAATCAGGAGAAGTCATTGTTGTTACAATTATATCTCCATTCTCTATTTTTGTAATATCCTCTTTTCTTAAAATAAGTTTTATCTTTCCACTTACTATACCAGGAGATGCTCCAGTGCCTTGTAGAAGTTTGTTTTTGCCATTATGAGAAGTATCAATCTTCTCAATTATTTCCTTTGCTTTCGTAGTAATTGCTCTAGTCTGGACAAAAGTTATTCTACCCTTTTCATCTATAGCAAATTCTATATCTTGTGGCTGATCTCCATAGTATTTCTCAATCATTATTCCATATTCTGCCAATTTTAGAATTTCATTCTTTGTTAATACCTGTGCATTTACCTTGTTTTCTGGTACATTGACTTCAACATTTGAATTCAGAGTATAATCATAAAAACGCATCTTTGTTTTTTGAGAAATTTTTACTTCCATAATTGCCTCTTGTCTATCTCCTTTTTCTACTTCATCTTTGCTAACTTTGTAGGAATCTGGTGCGACTTCTCCTCCGACTATACTTTCACCCAATCCCCATGTGGATTCAATCAAAATTATATTATCTCCAGTAGTGGGATCGATAGTGAACATGATACCAGATTTCTGAGCATTTATCATTTTTTGAACTACTACAGCTATGCTGGCTTTTGAAAAACCGTGCTTTGAACGATAGAAAATAGCGCGAGGTTCAAATAATGAAGCCCAGCATTTTTTGATTGATTCAATTAATTCCCCTTTTCCATTTACATTTAGAAAAGAAGCTTGTTGTCCTGCAAATGAAGCAGTTGGTAAATCTTCAGCAGTAGCTGAACTTCTTATTGCACATAACAAATCTCTTTTATTTGGATAATTAACATCTTTGTCATATTCAAGATCTTTCTCTTCTGATAAATTCTTGTATGATTCAATAATTTTTGATTCTATTTCAGAAGGCATACTACATGAAAGAATAATTTTTTTTATTGTCTTTGAGGCTTTCAATAATTCTGTTGTATTATCTACATCTGTATTTTTTATGATCTGTTCTATCTGGTTTTCAAGATGATTTATCTGTATTAGATAATCAAATGATGAGGTAGTTACAATAAAACCTGAAGGAACAGGAATGCCAAATTTAATCATTTGACCAAGATTTGCTCCCTTTCCTCCTGCTATTTTTATGTCGTCTTTTCCAATCTGGTCTAGCCCTATTACATAGCCATTTTTCATAACGATTATATATTGATCTTAAAGCATTTAAAAAATTTTAAATTAAAAGATTTTTTATAGTATATATATAACTATGACAATATCCAAGGTTCTTGTATTTGGAAATAAATTAGTTAAAAAAGATAATCTTCCTTTAAAATTAATTCCTCATTTAGAAGAAGAATTTCCTGAAATTGAATTCAAGGAATTTGACTCTGTTGAAGACCTTCAAAATGAGGGATCTATAATTTATATCATAGATTCAGTGGAAAATATTGAAAATGTAACTATTATTTATAATATTGACCAAATAGAAATTTCTAATAATTTCTATACTATTCATGACATAGATTTAGGGTACATGTTAAAGTTGATGAAAAAAGTAAATATGATTGATAAAGTTATTATTTTTGGTATTCCTATCAACACTCTTTCAAAAATAGAAATCTTAAATCAATTAAAAGAAAAAATTAGATCCACTTTAGTTTAAGAAAATGGCTTGCACAGCTCATACAAGGATCATATGCTCTAATTACTTTTTCCAATTCATGATGTATTTCATGTTTATCTTTATTTAATATTCTAGGCAATAGTAACCTAATATCATCTTCCATTTTTATCTGATTTTGTGCAGTAGGAATAACAAAATTAGCATGTGTTACCTTTGAATCTTTATTTATTTCTAAATGATGATATAATGTTCCCCTTGGCGCTTCTATAACTCCTACACCTCTTCTTGCTTCGCCTTTAAAAGTTATTTTAGGAGGCGTTTGAGCTTTAAAGTCATTTTCTTCTAAAAGTTGAATAGAATGATCTACGCAATGTAATATTTCTATTGCCTGGGCTAAATTATTGTGATATATATTATTTGAAGGAAATAATCTTAGATATTGAGATGATAAATCTTTCTTAGATTCCTTAAATAACTTGTCCCTGCTTAAATTCATTCTTGCTAGAGCGCCAACCATATATTCATTAGCAAGGAATTTGAAACCTGTAGCTTGAGAATAAGGAATTACTATACGTTCCAAATAAGCCCAAAAATCTTCTTCCTTTACTTCGAGTCCAGTGGAAGTTAATATATTACCTTCTAAAAAACTATAGTCATCACTAACAAGAGCTATAAAATTAGTTTTCCTGGAAAAATTAAAATCACTATTATAAAATATCTCAATTAATTCAAATATGTATTCTCTAGTTTTTTTTAATTGATTCACAATCTCTTTAGTCTCTTCTCTCGATGGTATATGTGAAAAATAACCGATCTTTTGGAATGTTGGATGTACTGCCCTTCCTGCTACCACTTTAGAAAGATTATTTCCTGCACTTTTTACTGCAAAAGCTTGTTTTATTAAGTTATCTTGAGATTCCTCAAAATCAAAAATTGAATCTTTACCAAAAACGTCTGGTAAACAGAAAAAATACAGATGTAGTGCATGATCCCTTATCATCATTCCATATACAGAAAGTTTTCTTAAAATTTGTGTTTGTTCAGATGGTTGAATGTTAAAACATTTTTCAACTGCTTTTATACTACAGGTTAGGTGCGCAATACTGCATGTTCCACAAATTCTAGAAACAAATTGAGGTATACTTGAATAATGGCGCCTTCTAACTGCTTGAGTGTAAAATCTTTTATTTTCGCTTATTTTTAATTTAACGTCTTCAACTTTTCCATTACGAATTTTGACTTGTAAATCTGCATGCCCTTCGGTTTTACTTAATTGTTCTATATTTATATCTACACTATCATGCATTTACTATTTCAAATTCCTTAAAATATTGATTTAATTTTGTAAGAAATAACTTTTCATCCATTGGACAACCGGAAATATAATCATCAACTTTTACTATATCAGATAACGGTGAAACCAATTCTCTATGATCAAATCTGTCTAAAATAAACTGTATTTCTTTTTTGGTAACTTGATCAAAGAAATTTCTTTGATTAGCTGGACTACCAGTACAAGCACAGCTACCAATAGCCACAAGTTTTTTACAATTGTCTCTTATTTTTTTCAAGGTTTCTTCCTCATTCTTGTTAGAAATGGCACCCTCTACAAATGCTATATCTAAATCATCTAAAGAATTATTTGACTTGAATGTTCTAAAGTATTTAAAATTGATTAATTTTTTCCATTCAAAATATCTCTCATTCATTAATTCTATAAAAACAATGGTACTATCTTCACAACATGTAAAAGAAAACCATCCTACATTTAACTTCATAATAGTAAACTAAATTTAGCTTTACTTACTTTTATTTTTAGTGCGATAAATTATATATTTTATTAACAAATATTAAAAAACACAATTACAAAAGATTATTACTACCTCCTTGCAAATTTTAAAACTATTTCAAGTTATTTTCGAGAAATTGATATAATATGAAATTTAATTATTATAGTATTGATAAATAAAAATATTACAATGATGCATGGTGGTGGTGGCGCGTTAATGCAACATATGATACAGAACTCTATCTTAAAAAATTTGAATGATAAAAGATGTGAAGTTCCACTAAGTGCATTAGATGATGCTGCAGTTGTTGAAGGAATAGTTTTTTCTACAGATTCTTACACAGTTAATCCAATTTTCTTTCCAGGTGGAGATATAGGTAAATTATCAATTTCTGGAACTGTGAATGATATTTCTGTAATGGGAGGTGATCCATTTGCTTTAGCATGCAGTCTTGTTATTGAAGAAGGCTTTCCATTAGATGATCTTGAAACTATAATGAAAAGTATTCAAGAAACATGTAATGAAGCAAACGTTTCCATTGTTACTGGTGATACAAAAGTTATGGAAAAAAATTCAATTGATAAATTGATCATCAATACAACTGGAATAGGCAAGAAAAATAAGTTACTAGAACATAATCTCAATATTATAAAAAAATATAGGTCAGATTATGATACACTTTGGTTATCTGATTCTAATATTAGATATGGAGATAAAATTATAATTTCTGGAACATTAGGAGACCATGGAACAGCAATTATCTCGACACGAGGAAATTATGGATTTGAGACTAATATAAAGTCAGATGTTGCTCCATTAAATAGAATGATAGGAAAGGCACTAGAAGTAGGGGGAATTTCTAATATTAAAGATCCTACCAGAGGAGGACTGGCTAATCTTTTAAATGAATGGTCCACAAAATCACGATTAGGATTAAAGATTTATGAAGAAAATATCCCTATAAAGGAAAGCGTACGAACAGCATTGGGATTTTTAGGAATTGATGTTTTAGAAGTAGGAAATGAAGGAAAAATATGCCTCTCAGTTATTCCAGAAAAAGCTGATGAAATACTAGAGGCAATAAAAGAGACGAAAGAAGGATGTGATGCTATGATAATTGGAGAAGCCACTAATGAATTTGATTTGCCAATTTTAGAGACAGTAATAGGTGGAAATAGGATTATTCCCATGCCAGCAGGAGATCCCATACCTAGAATATGTTAATTAACGATTTTTATTACTCTTATTAACATTTGATAGATGGAGAACTAATACTACTATCATGTTTCGAGGTTTTTCTGATTTAAATGTCAAGAAAAAATTAATATGTAGAATCTGCAACTATGTAGAAGTAAATCTTCCTAAACATCATGAAAAACCAATGAAATGGAAAATGATTGGATCATTTGAAAAAATAGAGTATCTCTGTTGTGAAGAATGTGATTATAAAATGCATATTCCATTACATTGTAATGTAGCAATGTTTTACTCAGAATCAGAATATAATGACATTCCAAATATAACAAAAAAAGATTTCAATAATATAAACGATCTAGTCAATAGTAACTAAATATATAAGGTAGATATATTGATTGTCATCTTATATTTGGCATCTTAAATTTGCAAATACGATGATCAAAATTGCTGAAGATGAGCTACCTACAAATAAATATGTTACTATAAATTCAACATTAAAAGCATTTGAGGAAATTATTGATGCCTATTGTGCTTTATCTAATTTGCATTTTCATGAAGATCCTGTTACTGGATGGAAAAATAGAATAGAATGGTTAAAAGATCAAAATTTATACATTGAATGGAAAAAGATGATAGACTTGATTAATCTTTTTTTTAAAAATAAGTCTGATAAATATATCATTGAAATTGTTTCTATAGCCAAAAAAAATATAAAAAACCTTGAGACTTGTAATAATAAAAATAAATAAAAAAAGGTGTGTCGTTAGTTCAAAAAAAATTCAAAATTATAATAATACTTTTTTTACCAAGATGCATTTAGCCCATTCTTCATACAACTCTACCAGAAATTTTGCCTCATGAATACATTTCC
>DASUUM010000114.1:0-4954 GCA_036374075.1 Nitrososphaeraceae archaeon | reverse complement strand
AATGGGGCCAGTGGGATGTGAAACAAATTTGACCTATTTTTTGGTCCCACTTTAAAACTGAATTACTAAAATAATACATATTTCAATTATGTAATAAATTGATCAAGAATCTAATACAAGTAATACAAAGAATACATTACTACAATAGTAGATGTCTTATTTCTTTCAAATAATCAAATAACCAATAGATTAAAAATAGACCATTCACAGCTAAATTTATTCCCATAAATTAACATGACTACATAATTTAATACAAATCTTTTTCAATGTACAATGATATAATATTTGAGAATTATTTCATAACCTAATTGAATGAGAGATGAATTTATCTTAGTTTATCAGAGTCATTCTATTATTTAAATGGGAAATATAGGTGAGACATTTGTTAAGATCTAATATTAAGTCCATAAAAAAAATTGGTAATATACTGAAATTACTACAAAAGAAAAATCTATTTACTACCATTAAATAAGATCTATAAAGGTGCGAGTTAATTGGAAAATCAATCATACTACTCCCTCAAAACAGACAAGACCGAATATGTTTCTGGAGAAACAATTAAGATAAGTGGAACTACCAATAACAGCACAATCAACATTCAAGTTTACGATCCATCTGACCGTTTACTTAGTTCAGTATTTTTGGATGCCTATTCAAATAATTTTACTTACCATATGAAACTGAGTAACAAGAATTCTTCAGGAAATTATAAGATTAGATCTATTTTGGATGATCGTCAGGAAAAATTACACAAAATAAAATTTTTCGCAGACAATTATGGAGATATTGAAATCATGATACCTGGGTATAATGAGCCAAAAACTTTTTCAAAACAAATTTGTGCCATATCTAGCGAAAATGTAAAAATTACCTGGAAGAATATGGATTCTGATCTTCATACTGCCACATCATTTGATCAACATACTGGTATGCCAGATGGTAAGTTTGATACTGGTTTTATAGGACCTCATAACGTTAGTACGTTAACAATTGACCTATTAAATAATGAAAAAATATATTATTTTTGTAAACTTCATACTTGGGAAAAAGGCGTATTATATCGTGGAGATTGGGATGCCAGTAGTAACGATTTACACAGATTTGATTCTGTACATCAAACTATAAGCAAAGAGGAAACGAAGAAACTAAACATATTGCTTAGACATTTAGATCCATCTGAGATAGACTCACTCAAGTTCGATAATGTAAGTAATATTACTACTAGGCTTCTTACTATCGTGTTCTGGGATATTAGTGGATTTTCTAAGGCGTGTCGTCCTTTGGATGTTAGCTCTGATTTACTATTGAACTTTTTGAAGGATTATTTTGATACTGCCAAGGAAATTATAAGCAAATATGGAGGTCTAAGAGACAAATTCATCGGCGATGGGGTGATGGCTCTTTTTGGTATGCAGCGCAGGGAATATGATGGAGCACACATAGCAAAAAATGCAGTTTTGGCTGCTCTTGAGTTTAGAACAAAATTTCAGGATATCAAATCAAAGTGGATGGACCAATGGAAGAGATTTATTCTTGATCTAGATGACTTAAATAATATAGATTTAAAGTGTGGAATAAACACCGGCCGTGTAATATCAGGAAATCTAGGTGCATTATGTGGGTTAGACCAGATAACCGCAATAGGCACTCACGTTAATTTGGCTAGCAGATTTTGCGATCTTGCCAAAGGTGGACAGATTCTCGTGTCTTCAACTACAAAAAATCATATAGAACGCAGCTTCGAGATCAATCACATTGGAAAGTATCCGATTAAGAATATAGGAAATTATGATGTATTTGAAATAATAGGAACTTCGTCATTGGAACAAGATCCTGTTATTCAAGTTCTTGAACTAGGACATGGAGAAGTTGTAGATTGGAAAATACCATCTAAAATCGTACGAGGTGAGCCTACTAAAATCTTTGCTAAATTTTTGGGAAGTGTAGACTTTGGATTTTTTACTTTTTGTATAACGGATTCAATTGGGCAAGTTCGATTTTTTGAGGATAAGTCAAGTATAGATACTTATTTAAATATTGGAAAACTCCATGTAAAAAATGATATCTATTTAAATGAATGGGAATTTACTATTCCAACTTATCTAAAGCCAGGAAAATGTAAAGCTGAAGTTGCAATGTATGAAGACACAAATAGGCTAATGAATGAAAGAAATCGTGTTGCATTTGCTCAAAAGGAAATTCTTCTGGTATGACAATTAACATTATAGATAATTGTAAATAAGGATTCAAACTATCTTGGCAACATGTACTGTAGTCAAATTCGATAAAGACTAAGAATAACTCTTATCTCATAATATTTTTTACTAGTCTCTTTTTTAATTGCATATAGAATATAGATATGGAATCAATCCTTCTTTATGTTGTCCTTTGTTTGAGACAATTTCAGTAAGAATATCATCATTATCTAGTATTACCTATTATTAATCTACCAATATGTAAAAACAAATATTTATATACTATGGGGCGAGTGGGATTTGAACCCTTCTATAAAATGGGACCAGTTAATTTTCATTTTTAAATCAATAGATGTCTCCGAAAAATCAATCAATTCAAACGAATCTAAAATCAGCTAAAAACAATACTAAAAATCTAATTCAAAAAGATATTTCGTTATTGAATTAAGAGAACGAATTAATATTAGTATTACCAACTAATATATATATAAACCAATTATTTAATCATTAATAGAAAATGGAAAAAGAGGAAGAAATAACACAACAGCTAGAGTTGAACCTAGAGCCTGAGGCTGAATGGCAAACACATTACCTTACAAGAGAAGTAGGAAACAAAAATGGGACGTTTGTAGTAAATTTTACAAATAGGTTTGTAAAATGTAGTTCACCGATTGTTGTATCAGCAACTGAACATTACGGAGGCTGTGGTCGCATGGGAGATGCCAAAATCCAAGTTTTGAATGTTTCACCTTATGATGGTGGATTTAGAGTTCGTATCAACGTTAATTGGCCAGATCCAATTCCAATAAGAGTTCATATATTTATGAGAGTATATGTAACTCCATGATTATTCAAAAATACATCGAGTAATTCTCAAATATCAATTCTAATTGAAAATGAAAGGTTAATTTTTTTAGTGTCTCATCTTTATTTGTAAAGATGGAACATTAGATCTAGCTTTATTAGTAACAATGTAAAATATTAAATGATTAAATAGATTCTATTATAAAAATTAGTCTTGTTAATTTAAGGAAATATATTTAGCTGTGAATGTCCTATCTCTAATTTGCTGATCTTTAGATTATTTGAAAAAAATCTATCTATACTTTCTTGGTTTGAATAAGAAATACATCCATTGCACTAAAACCTTTTAGAGATCAATAAAAAGTCATGTTTTTGTTTGGAATTGGATTCAAAGATTTGGTTCATTGCCGATCTATAAAATAAAAAGAGTCTCTGCTTTTATAGATAGATCAAACTGTTATTCAGATTGGTAATCAACATTATTGGTTATGGTTTTGTATTGAATCAGTACATAAAACAATCTTAGGAGAATTTGAAATAGATGATTGTTGCGTCAAAGATGTAAATTCTCAATTGCCTTCGTGGCGAAGGAGAGTATGGACACATCTCTAAAAAGTTACCAATAATATAAGTATTTATTTCAAATTTTCTGGATTGGTAATATTAAGAATCTATATCAGAAATTGAGAAGTCAGAAACTTATTAAGAAATTACAATATTTAGGAATACTTTAGTAAATATAAGTAACATACTAAGGTAACATTTATTGAATCAAAGATAGAAAAGAAAAATTTATAGATTGTTAAATGGGACCAACTAACTATAAAGGGGTTCAGTACCATTTTTAACAAAATGTGTGGGATTTGAACCCTTCTATAAAATGGGACCAACTAATTTAATCATGATAGTATATATTAAAAAAATTATTAATTGTGTATTACGCAATAAATTGAATTGAACATATTAAAGTTGAAATTCGAAAACCTACGACACAAGGTTAGATATACTACTAACCAAACATCATAGATACATTGTTAGGTAACTATAGTTTAATGGTTTGTGTATAAAAATATTAACTGTTGTTATTTTTAGTACCTCTCGGTGAAATGATTTACATATGTGTAACTATTTTAATACTATTTAATTAAAAGAAATTATAAACTCTTGTAATAGTTCTAATACATAAATAATAATAATGATATTGATATAAAAAAAAATTTATTGATAAAATGGAGCTAGATTTCTAACAACAACAACTATTTAATGCTGATGTCCAATTAGATCATTTAACCTTTTGTTACTTGTGTATCTAAATGTATATATACAAATAATGAATGTATGTTACATTCAGCAAGATTTAGTTTAATAATCTTAATTTTATTTTTTTAATTTCCTTTTTTCTTTTGCAGAGTGAATCCAATCTGAGAATATTAGTATCATAATGGGGCCAGTGGGATGTGAAACTAATTTGACCCAGATTATAATTTTCACATCAACTCTGTGACAATGGGATATGTTCTACAGGAATTATTTTTCTTTTTACAGAATGGTGACCATTTTTGTGACCAGAAGAATAGTAGGCTATTAAATGCTCATTGACAAGAGGACTTGAAATGTACACAGATGGAAAATCCAAAATTGTGTAACAAACATCTTTTGGAATTATATCAATTTAAGAAGAAAAAAATAGCAAGCAAATAACAAGATACCCAACAAGGAACCTAAAAGAATAAAATGATTTGTTTGTGCCACGTATAGAGGGGTGCTAAGATGTGATACGCCTTTGGAAATAAGATATAAAATAAAAAGTTGGCGTGCACTAAAGGATTCAATTATAAAGTGTCAAAGTAAACCGTAAACTGTACACAGTAGAGCATAGCAATTTAAAATAACAAAAATACAGCATAGCAGCATAGGAATTTCTATGTTGACGTTACCAATTGTTTTAGACAATA
>DASUUM010000113.1:0-3638 GCA_036374075.1 Nitrososphaeraceae archaeon | reverse complement strand
TTTAATCAATATATAAATAGATTCCTCTAAATAATGAAGATTAATCATAGATATAACCTTTTACAAATTTCACGCATTGTTCATACGCCATTAATCAAATATTTTGATGTAGATTTACAAACTTTATGGCATTTTTGTGATATATATAAGTAAATTGTTCTAGTTTTAAAAGTAATACTATTTTTTGTTTCTTCCATTATAGAACTTCTATGTTATAAATTCAGACAGTTAAAATGTAAACATTTAGTGAGCTCGATGATATAGATATGAGCAATGCATTACACCATGATCAAGAAAAGATCAGACAATAGACTGTTATTTGCAACAAGGTTTTACCTAGTTTGATTAGAAATTAAATAACAAAAAAAAAGACTTTTAGATTTATTTAAAGACAGATAGATAGTAATATTAAATTTAAATTAGCTAGCCTTGCATCTAATAACCATTCACTTAATATATCTAGTTATTTCATAAATATGGAACGTTGAATATCTTACATATTCATGACCAAGCAGGGGTAGCATGTATTTTAGCAAAATTTCAAGAAATTCAAGGATCAAAATCTAAAGTGATATCTCTTGTTAATAGTGATAAATATAGTATAAAAGAGTATTACAAAGATAAGGTAAATCTCGTAGAAAAAAAAAATTTCTATCGATATTGTATAAATGAAGCTCATACCTATGATATCATACATGTACATAGTGTTGAAGCTATGGTACTTAAATTACGTAAAAAGTATGGGAATAAAAAAAAGATAATTTTACATTACCATGGAACTGACTTGCGGGGAGCATACAAAAAAAGAGTTAGTTTGGAATTTAGATTGAAGCGTTTTGGAGTTCAAATTAAAAATAGATTAGGATTACTAAAAAATGGGCATACAGGAAGTTTGCAACATACAGTGCAAAAACTTTCCGATGTAGTATTGGTTTCTACACCAGATTTAGCAAAATTAGCTAATAATTCAATATATCTTCCAAATCCTATAGATACGGAGTTGTTTAATAAAAAATATAAAGATGATATCAAATATGATGATAAATATGATGCAATTACTATTAAAACAGAAGCTATTGATATTCAAAAAACTTTAAATTACATTGAAGAAAAAAATTTAAGCCACAATGTATATATCTACGATAGAACTTCAAAGCCGATTAAATATAAAGATATGCCTTTTCTATTAAAAAAATATAATACCTATATAGATCTAAGATTTGTCAAAGGAAAACTTCTTGAAAACTTAAGTAAGACAGCGTTGGAAAGTCTCGCATGTGGATTACAAGTCCTTAATTATCAATTAAAATATCTTAATCAATTACCTTCTGAACATGAACCTGTGAATGTTGTAAAAAAATTATTTAATATATATTCAAGTATACAAAAATGAATAATTGAGACTAATAAAAAAAAAGATCCTAGAATACACATTCCTAGAAATAGATAAAACTAAAATCAAGGAAATATTATTGAATTTTTACAAAAATAAAATATTATACAAGAAAAGACACTTATAAACAGAGTAATTGTTATATATACTTATTCAATATAAAGAAATTAAGTATAATAAGAAGCAAATAGAGAAACAGATTAAAGAGATATAATTTACTTGCCTAATAATATTTTGGGATAGTAAATTATCGAATACTATATAGAGATACTAGCAGATAAAATTGTAATATATTACAATGAAAATATATATAGACTTTAGTTACTTGAGGCTGGGTCATAATTATTATTCCATTTTCATAACGAATAAAGCTAGTTTATTGGTGTATGATGTTTTGGTGAAACTATATACAAACCAACAAACCAGCACAGCAGAAAAGATCAACATCCGTTCTAATTAGTATTTTGTATTTGGTTGGTTTGATTCATTGGCCACATAAACATAATAGCAAGTCACGGCCTGGAAGACCATATGTCTATTCTCCAACTGTTATCTTGAGATGTTTTATAGTACGTATATGGTTTTGGACTGGACCCATGTTTTTGGGAACACTTTTCCCATTTTCATATAGATACTACTATTTTCATTCATTACCAATATTTATCACCTTCTCATAATCAATTTGCTGTTGCCTTTTCAATTTTGAAATAAACTCATAGGGTGTTAGATATCCTAATGCAGAATGTATTCTGTTTTGGTTGTAATCAGTAAAGGCATCTTTTATTGATGATTCTGCTTCCTGATAGTTCTGGAAATCATTTGACCATATGTACTCCTTCTTTAGTGTCTTGTGAAACGATTCAATGTGTCCGTTTTGTTCTGGTGTGTTGTAGCAGATATGTTCCAGTTTCAATCCTATTACTGATAGAGATTTTCTAAATGCTTTGCTTGTATACTGTGAACCATTGTCTGTTCTGATGATCAGGTTTTCAGGGACTATACCCTTATGTGTCACAAGAGCATTTTCTATCGATATTATTGCATTATCTTTGACTGCAGACAGATCAAAGCAATAACCAACCCATTCTCTTGTAAATACATCAAATACATTGAAGAGGTAACCCCATCCATCAATACCACAATGTATGTAGGTAAGATCTGCTTCCCATACCTGGTTTGGTCTATCTGCTTTTACATTGGGTACTTTTGAACGAAGGATTTCTTTCTTACTTTTAGATGGTGTAATGTAACCCATCTTTCTAAATATTCTCTGTACCCTCTTTCTGTTGATGGGTATTCCAAGGATTCTTGTCAGCATTGCAGCCATTCTTCTGGTACCATAAGTTGGTCTTTCCATGGAAATTTGTTGAATCTTTTGTTCTATCATTATTGTTATTGAGGGTGTTACTGCAGTTGCTGCAGTTGCTGCAGTTGCTGTAGCAGTAATACCGTTTCTATGATCTTTACCATAGTACATATTTTTACTACATCCAGAATATCTCAGTGCCTTTCTAATGCTAATCCGTCTGGTGGTGTTATTGTTGTTTACTATTGTTTTTACCACATCTAACCTTTCCTCCCTGTTTCTAACGTTTTTTTAAAGGCGTCTATTGCTATTGTCTGTTCACCAATGATCCTCTTGAGACGTTCATTTTCTGTTTCCAGATCCTTGTTTATGTTATCTTTACTGGAACCTGATGACAATGCACTCTTACCACCTTCTATGAATTTCTGTTTCCAGTTATAGAACACATTTGGATTTAGATTGTACTTTCTACATAGTTCTGCTACTGTAATGTTTGTAGTCAATGATTCCATTACAATCCTTGTCTTGTCCTGTGGTGTCCATCTTCTACTACTAGTATTGCTGTGGTTGTTGTTTTTACTAACACCTTGCATATGTCTGATCTCCTATTCTATTAACAAGGATAGGAGTAAAAAAGTCTCCATTACCAGGTGTTCTCATTTTTAATGGGTCCAGACCATGTTCTTTCTCTTTATTCTATGTCTTTCCTATTTGCAGAAAATAATTTTACAATTCATGCTCAACAAGATTTGGAGACGATAAAATATCGAGACTTGGTTATTGATTTAGGCAATGGTGTAAAGACAAACGCACAACTGACTATTCCTGCAGTTGGAAATGGACCATATCCAGGTGTTCTTCTAGTGCATGGATCTGGTGCAGTAGATATGAATGAAACTGCAGGATATATCTATATTGATAATGGGACAGGGAAAAAGA
>DASUUM010000112.1:0-30364 GCA_036374075.1 Nitrososphaeraceae archaeon | reverse complement strand
TACAGGGTTAGGCGAATTACTTTTAATTTTAACCAATAGTTCTTTGTCGTTTACTATATCTATTCCTGAAATTTGTATTCCCTTAACTGAACTCATCATATGATAAGTGGACGTTGAATATTGTGGAGGCATCATCATCATTTGGCCCATCTCCATTCCTTTCATTTGTTGACCTTGGCCCATCTCCATTCCTTTCATTTGTTGACCAGTTTTCATTGCTGTGGAATTATCTTTAATCATATCACTTTTATTCATCTGCATCTGAGAAAATACTTCCGTAATAGGTCCAAAAGGTGAGGAAGCCAATATTGTTCCCGAAAGAAGTATTCCTGAGATTGTCACTATCAGCTATGTGAAACTCTGTTTCATAAATTAAAAGATATCTTAATGTTTATAACTTTATTTAATTAGAGTTTTGTAAGCACATAATTAGATTATTATCATTTATTTTTATTTGATTTAACTAACAATCCATCTACTTTACATTCGCATCATCATATATCTTATTTAAGATTGCAGAATCTAGTATATCGTACCAGGTTCATATCACGCTAATATATGAGTCTAAACTATTGAATGATTTTAAATCTTTAAATACATTTTTAATCAAATTCTAACTGTATAAATGAAAATTTTTTTTGCTAAATCTATTGTTTTAGTTTTTGTTTCTTTCACAATAATATTGCTTTCTAACATTCAAATTCCCAACATTCCAATATTTGCACAAGAAGATGATAAAACAGGATTTGGAGTACAAGAAAGGGAACGTGCAGGATTACATGCTGGTAATGACTCTCGAACTAATGATGAGAAAAGAGGATTTGGAGTACAAGAAAGGGAACGTGCAGGATTACATGCTGGTAATGACTCTCGAATTCTTAATAATGATTATACTAGATTGATTTTAATTGTAACAGTAGTGGTCATTATTGGTGTAAGTTCGTATGCTTTATACAAAATTTATTTAATCAGGAGAAAATCAAATCAATCCAAACTAAAAAAATAATAATAATAATAATAATAATGATTTATTGAGGTTGATAAAAAATTTCTTTTAGTTTTAATAATCACATCGTAATTCTTATATCTGTTTTATTCTTCTTATCTTTTCAAATTATCTACGCTGATAATCATAATAGAAGTTTACTGCATAACAATGCAGAATTATTCGGATGGATTGCTATTAGTTGCGGATTAATTGCTAATATTCCTTTTATTTTATATGTACGTGTAAAGAGATTAGCAGTAAAAAAATTAGGAGGAGGTGATAGTTTAACACGAAATCTCTCTATAGAACATAAACCAATAGTCACTTTTCATATTGTTTTGAATTTGATAGGTTTTTTTACCGGGATATTTCATGGAATATTGTTAATAGGAGGAATAGATTTTATTTCTATATCTTTAGCAATTGTTATAACAACTCTTACTGTTAGTGGTATTTTAATAAGATTTGCAATATTAAGAATTATTAATCAAATAAATAGAATTATACATACACATATTATTCTCACAACTTTACTTGTAATTTTGGTAATTCTTCATGTTTCAATTTCATAGTGGTAAGGTTAATGTTTTAGAATAACAATATAATTTACCTTTATAATTGCATATTTCTATTTATTAATAATGATCTATACTTTTGAGAAAGAGAATGGCTAAAATATAGAATAATATTGTTAATTAATCTACAACGGCATATATTATTTAAATAAAAAAGAAGTTAATTTTTATTTGTTCAGTGTTCCCTGTTGCATCCCCATCATACCAGTTTGATTCATTGAACCCATTCACATTATACAAGGCATCATAGCCATCATAGTCTGATTTCCCATCATCATTGGACCCATCATTATACAAGGCATCATCATAACTTGTCCCATCATCCTTGGACCCATACCAGTTTGGTTCATTTGCTTCATCATGGGCCATTGTCCCATCATCATATTTTGATTTGAGTTTTGTGGAAAAGCTATACTAGTTTGTAAAGAGAAATTCATGGTAGAAACAGTAAGAATTGCTGCCATTCCTATAGAAAATAGAAACTTTTATTCATTAAAAACAATAACGAAGAGAACTATTTAGGTTTTTATATTTATTTTTATGTTGAATTATAGTTTATAATAGTAATTAATAAAAAATAACAATTTTGAACGATAACTCTTACTTAAGAAGTCTATTTTTTTAAATTGCATAGATAGACATTTTAACAAAACAAATCCAATTCTGATTTGAGATTTAAGATAGAGATTTCTTTACTTAAAATAATAGTTCCAAGTTTTTCTACAAGTTGTTGCCATTCAATATATTCTCCTAAAATTTTATTTGCTACGATATTAAGACTTACCCTTTCCTGCTCAGATTTTCTATGAAGAGAATCTTCATATTTTTTACTTATTCTAAATGTAATTGTAGTCGTAGAAGATGACAACAAATCTATTAATTATCTTACTAATTTTCTTAGCAAATAAATTATATTCTATATTAAAGTGTACAAATGAATGCAGTAAATTATATTCTATATTAAAGTGTACAAATGAGTGTAGTTTAAACTTATTCAATAAATAATATGTTATACAATAAATCTAGATGCTAAAAAAATCCACATATCTATTGGATTAATAGATGCTGATGACAACAGCAAAGTATTTGCAGCACAACAACAACAACAAAAACAACAACAAACATCTAATGATACAAATTTAGTAATTAAAGCGGGACCATTGACTGCTGTAAGACATGTATTTGATGATCCTACTTTAAGAGTATTCCATTATTGTACTCCTCATCATAAGATAATGGCTGTATGTACGTTATTTGATACTAATCAAAAGAATGCTACTTTAATAGGAATAGAATATATGCTAACACCAGAAGATTATAAGAAACTTCCAGAAAGAGAAAAACCATATTGGCATTACCATGTTACTGAATTTGCTCCAAATAGAGCAGACCCTCACTTTCCTATGCTATCAGCAGAAGATGAGAAAAAAGTGTTAAAAATGATAGAGGATTCATATGGCAAAGTGATACTAACTTGGAATCCTAATGATAAATTACCTGCATTCCCACCACAAGTTCCTATAGTCCAACATCCTGATATGGTCAATAAATCATCAACTCCTGAAACTCATATTGGAACTTATTATCAGACATTAGATTACTAAAGAAAAAATAAAAATCAGAAAAAAATAACCCATATTTTTTTATTAGAACAACCTAATTTTTTTCGCAAACTTGTATATAGTTGAATATGATATTTTATCCATTTATTTTAACTTGATTTAATTTTTAACAGATAATGTTTTTAAAACGTTCAAGCATTATGGTAATATCTTTAAGGATTTTAAGATTTTATTGATTCAAATTATGATATAACATAATTGATTAGCTGATTGAATTGAAAATTAAACGAGAACAAATAAAGGATTTGTAATAAATTTAATTTGTTTAAATATTGCTATGTTATACAAATATCTAAACAGAAATCCATGATATTTAGATGTATATTATATCAAGTATATGATTTTGGTATTGTAGTATTAAGAGATCATTACCTGTCAGAAATTGTTTACATAAAAAAGCATTATAATCAAATTTATGATAAATATATTATTGTATAAATGATGGTCATAACTTGTTATTTCTCCGTAATAATACTCAGTTACAAAATAAGCAATAATAATAAGATTATTAAAAATCATAACTTTATAGATATCCTTATATCGTAATCACTTTTATAAATAATTGAAATGACTACTAAGCATATCCTTTTAATATTGCCAATAGTATTAGCTTTAACAATACACATATCCAATACGGAAATCTTTGCTCAAACAGGAAGTATGGGGAATGTACCTGAAGTAAACCCTGACTATGCAGTGAACATAGTCCCTGGTGCATCTCTCAAAGAAACTCCATTTCATTATTATCCTCCAAAAATTGCAATTCCTACAGACACTGTAGTGTCTTGGCTTAATCTAGATGTAGGACAACCCCACACAGTAACCAGTGGACTACCAGGCGCTGCAGATAAAGGTTCGGTATTTAATTCAGGTGTTATGCCAGCCTTCCCTGTGCGTAGCTTTGAAT
This sequence comes from Nitrososphaeraceae archaeon, assembly GCA_036374075.1. Classification (GTDB taxonomy): domain Archaea; phylum Thermoproteota; class Nitrososphaeria; order Nitrososphaerales; family Nitrososphaeraceae; genus TH1177. Next base: position 26,272 of record DASUUM010000112.1, on the reverse strand, counting down.
TTACCTTCTCCCAACCTGGTGAAGTTCTATATCACTGTATTATCCATCCATGGAGAGTTGCCTCTGTATCTGTAAGCGATGCATCATTTAGTGGTGCAAGTTTTGAGATAGGTTTAGGCTCAGGTGCTACATGGAACATCTCGAGTACCCCACGAGTATTAATGGATATTAGTCCAAAGACAGTGCCATTAGATAAAGTTACTCCAATTACATATAATGTAACTATAAATGATGGTGGAACTAATCAAACATTATTCTCTGAACTATTCACTACAGGTGGTGAATCCCTTCCACTCGAGTTAGTTTCTGGCATGGGCAATGAAACTAGTTCCTATGGACCAGATTTTAGCACAACTGGGGCTTACCATGTCCAATCAGATTTTAAACAGGGTACTTCTTATCCTATAAGTGTAGAAATAGTATCAGTTGACGGTAAACCAGTAGAATTTCCAATAAGAGCTTCATTCTCCTTGAAGACTAGTTCTTAATTTTTTCCCATTTATTTATTTTTTTTCTTAAATCTATAATAACTAATTCAAATAATCATTATTACTTGCTAAATAATTACTTTTCAAAATAATAATTGTAATGATGATGTTAATGAGATGATTATCAAAACAGATTTTATTTATCCAAATATCTTTTAATATTCTCGTTCGAATTAAGCTATTCTTTAAAAAATATTGCCAAAGAATTTTCAGTTACAATGGATTGACAATCTTTTTTAAGCGTTGATTTTAATAATGTTTCTAGAAAAGATTTTAAAAACAAAGAACCTTTTCTTCCAAAGTCATGATGAATACTAAATGTATAATTATTATTTTCTATATCTTTCGCATAATCATATCGTCCATATCCACAATGTCCAAAATACATTTTGATAAAAGTTACTATATTTTCCGAATCTATCTTTTTCCATTTGAATAGAATAAACTCTTTAGGGGCTTTTTGTCCTATTGTAGTAGCTAATTCTATTATTTGCTTATCATCCAATGAATCTAATACATATTTAAAAGCGTCTTTGCTCATTGAAACCATTCCAAATCTTTCAGCATATCTTTGCCATTCTATATATTCTCCAAATATTTGATTGGCCAATGTGTTTAGACTAACCTTTTTTTCTTGAGTTTCCTCTCTTAATTTTTTAAGGTAATCTTCATCTATTCTAAAAGATATAGTAGATGATTTTTTACTCTTTATAGGAATGATATTTTTTGTTATATCATCTTTATATTTTATTTTCATTTTTTTGCAGATCGCTGCATTGTAAACACCTAAGTTAAATAAAATATTTGTTAAACTCAGATAGGAGCAATATGTCAGATTCTAATAATCAAAGATTAAATCAAAATCCTTCAGAAACCTCATTTTCAATTTCAGCTGAAGATCTAAAATCAAAGCTAGATAGTCAACGACCTTTAATGTTGTTTGATATAGGTCAACGAGAACGCTATGAAAAAAAGCATATTCCAGGATCATCATATGCCGTATGCAATGAAGAATCAAAGAAGAGGATAATGCCCAAACTTCCAAAAGATGTTGAAATTATACTTGTAGCTGAGAACGATGAGTATACTGAACAAATGGCAGAAATGATGCATCAAATTGGATTAAGAGTAAGATATCTGTTAGGAGGAATAAAGGCATGGAAATGGGATTTTGCTGGAGGAAAATTTGATACCATAACCAGTAAAAATATTTCGGCTTTTGAACTTAAAGTGGCTCTTGATAAAAGACTAGGCAATAATGATGGCTTATTCTTGCTTGATGTAAGAGAACCTAATGAGTATGCTGAATGGCACATAGAGAATAGTGTAAATATACCTTTAGGAGAATTAGCAAAGGAAGAGACATTAAATCACATTCCAAAAGCAAAAGAAATTATAACAATTTGTCCCCATGGAAATAGGGCTACTGACGGAAAATATTTGCTGCAAAGATATGGATATAATGTGAAGGTTTTAGAAGGTGGATTGATAGCATGGAGTACAGAAATTGAACAAGCACATCGAGAATTTCAAATTGCTGGTTCCAAAGTTAACCTAGTGCAGCTTAGAAGAATTGGAAAAGGATGTATGTCCTATATAATTGAATCAAATAAAGAGATAGCAGTAATAGATCCGGTATTTCCAATTGATAATTATATACATACAGCACATAAATTTAATGCAACTATAACTAAAATATATGATACTCATCAGCATGCTGACCATATATCTGCTGCCAAAGCATTAGCTGAAAAAGTTAATGCCACACTGTATAGAAGCGTATATGAACAATATGAAGATAAAGACAATCAACATCCATCATCTTCATTATTAATTGAAAAATTATATGATGGAGATATACAGAAAATAGGATATATTCCATTAAAGGTAATACATACACCTGGTCATACTCTTGGAAGCCTGTCATTTATTATACAAGATAAGTTGTTATTTACAGGCGACACTCTTTTTGTTGACGGTTTAGGGAGATCAGACCTACGAGATGAGGCAGAGAAGTTTGCAGAGAATTTGTATTATACAATACAACAAAAAATTATGAAATTACCAGATGATATATTGATATTACCAGCTCATTTTGAAAGAGATATCAAAGCAGATGAAATTCTAGTATCCACATTAGGAGAAGTAAAGAAGAAAAGCCAATTTCTAGGATCAAATATGACAAAAGAAGAATTTGTAAAATTAATATCTTCAAAAGTGGTGGCAACTCCTCCAAATTATCGAGAGATAATATCAATAAATAAAGGCGAAAGGCCTCTCCAATCATCACTATATGAAGTCTTTGACTTGGAAATGGGTCCTAATAGATGTAGCATATCTGTATAAATACACATGTATATCTACAATAGCAATAATCACACGACTTTTATTATCAGGAATTGGAGACAGAAAAATAATATTTTGAAATAAATACTTGTTTATTCAATTTTTTATTTTGAAATATAGAACATATTAATTTAAGAGTTTGAAAATGTATTTATACAATCTCTCATTTTTAATTTTTCCTTTACAACGTTTAATTGTCGCTTTATCTGATTTTATTATTATGTATTCATTTTGATCATTTTTACTAGATTATTCTTCTTTGTATTTCGCATTCCATATGCAAATAGTTCATTGTTTTGGTTAAAACCTAATCTGTTTCTGTTAATAATGTAGGTTTCTGATTTCTTTGCTCAATATCTAGACTAAATTCTATTTGGTAAGGTAAATTAGTTTCTATTGTATCTGGATAAACATCTTCTCTCTTTTCTCTGCAAATCTTGTCATAACTTGAAAGAATATTGTATATTCTAAAGAAAAAATATTTTTGTCTGTACTAATGATACTTTTATCAAGTTTTGCTATGAACAATTAGAATTTAGATTACATCTCAAATATGGTTGCAATTTGTTAAGTAACTTATTATAAATAAATTGTAATATTTTTTTAACAATGTTATAACAATAAGATATATTGCCTATACTGCGTTTTTTGAAACTATTAATAAGTTTAAAATATAATATTCATCATGCCAAATATCATAAACAACACAGACCTTGATAAAATCCAAAACACTATCGAAAACGGAAAAAAGGATAGACAATTCTTACGTAAACGAGTCAAACTGCAAGGAGAATGGCGTTTTGATCTAAAAAATGGATATCAATTTAAAACAGAATTAACTTATGAGAAAGGAAAGCAGACCATAGAAATAGATTCACCATCATTTTTAGGAGGGAATGGCAACAGAGTAGGACCAATGGGATATTGTATTGCAGGAATTACTTCATGTTTTATCGCTACATTTGTAAGCATTGCATCAAATCAAGGAATTATATTTAACAAATTAAACGTAAATGCAGAATGCAACATTAACTTTGCAAAAACTTTTGATATTGCAGATGAACCCATTACAGAAGGTATTAATTTTTATATTGATGCTAAAAGTGAAAATATGATGGATAAACAAAAACTTCAAGAATTGGTAAGGATGGCAGAAGAGCGGTGCCCTGCTATTTACAGTATGTCTCATGTAATAAAGGTCCATGCCGAGGTAAAATAAATTAAAAAATGAAAAATAAAAAATAAATAAAACTACTTAAAGCAAGTTAATTATTTCTAGACATTGCTATCCAGAATGGAACATTTCCAGTTGGAATTCTTGAAATATTTCTAGACTATTAGTATCTATAACAACAATCTCATTGGTTGTTGTTACATCTGCATATAGATAATTTCCGTTTGAACTAGTACGTATACCATGAGGACCCATACCTACTGTTATTTGTTTTACAAGTTCTTGTTTGTCTGCGTCAATTACATTTACTTTGTCTGAGCAAATACACTATTTATGGTAATAACGGAATATACAATTAGCATAAAAATAGATAGAAAATAAACTAAAGACAAGATCGTAATCTTTCTATTCTCCATAAAAATTACTTAAATAAATGAAATTTATTTCTTTATCTTTGGAGAAAGCATCTATAAATAATTATATGCATTACATTTCAAATAATTGTACAATGGATAAAAATGGAAGTTATTAAATTTGGAAAAAGATTATTTTCTAATATCGCTCTTATTTCACAATATAGATAAAAAATATTAGAATAACTATCTTCTATTATTTTTATCATCATTAAATTAAGTTAATAATTTTGAGATCTGTCTGGCAGCAATATTGATAGGCTCCCATACTGGCGAGGCTGGTGGAACATAACAAGCATCATAATTTGCCAAATCCTCTACAGTACTCTGTTTAAGTAAAGCAAAGGAGATAAGATCAATTCTTCCTTTAACTGCTTCTCCTCCTACAATCTGTGTACCAAGTATTCTTTTATTTTTCTTGTCAGCAACAAGTTTTATCCATATCTTTTTATTATCTGGATAATAGCCAGCCCTTGTAAGATCTTCTATTTTACTTTCTATAGGGTCAAAACCATTTTCTAAAGCCTCCTTCTTGCTAAGACCTGTTTTTCCGACAAACTGTCCAAATATTTTGGTTATTGCACTTCCAGCAATTCCTTCAAATTTTACATTACCACCACCACTTGTTGCAGCATTCTCTCCGGCTATTCTTCCTTGTTTATTTGCTGTTGTTCCTAAGGGCAGATAGTCATCCTTGTCTGTTATATAATTTCGTGCTGTAGCACAATCACCTGCTGCATAAATATTTGCAATATTAGTTCTCATATGATCATCAACTTTTATCGCATTGCGCACTCCTAATTCTATTCCTGCACATTTAGCAATCTCAGAGTTTGGTCTTACACCTACACCAAATAATATACAGTCTGCAAGAATCGTCTCTTGTTTATTAGTTATTATACCTTTAAATTTTTTAGTTCTGTGATTAGCATCAACAAAACTATCAGGTTCTAAAAGGATATGCTCAACTTTTTCTTTTAATCTAAGGTTTACTCCATTATTCTTTAATTCTTCTTCTATTATTTCAGCCATCTCTTTATCTAAAATATTTGCAAGAACATGATCTCCCCTTTCAATTAATATAACAGACATACCCCTTTGTTTGAACGCTTCTGCCATTTCAATACCTATTAGTCCGGCCCCTACAATAATGCCAGATTTTGCAGTTTTTATATAATCACGAATATGTATTCCATCCTCAAAATTTCTTAATAAAAATAAACCTTCTTCTTCCATTGCATTTCCTTTGTCATTGTATAATTCTATTATTTTTGGTGGAATTACTGCTCGTGCACCAGTTGATATAACAAGCGAATCATAATCAAATATTATCTCTTTTTTGTTCTGTAAATCCTTTGCATATACTTTTTTTTCTGAAGGATCTATTCTTGTTGCCAGAGTATTTACTATAATATCTATATGATATTTGTTTTTGAATTCTTCTACTGATCTGGCAATTAATTCCTCAAAATTATCGATTATTCCTTCAATTACATATGGTATTCCGCATGACCCATATGACACTAAAGGTTCTTCTTGAATTATCTTGATATCTGCATGTGGATCGATACGCCGTGCTTTTGAAGCAGCGCTTGTTCCTGCTGCAACACCTCCAATTATTAAAATTTTTCTTTTTCTATTTTTGGAATGAGTACTGTTGTTGGTTTTCATATTTTTGGGCATCCTTCTACAGGTAACTATTATTATATAATTTTAAACTGTTTTCTAAAATAATAGTAATAGATGAGATATCACTATGCCTTTCAGTACAAGTACAGCGACAAATTTAAATTGTTATTATAAATAAAATATTTTATTTAGCTGATAAAAAATTTCATTTAAGATATCAAGTAATCGATAATAAATTCTATATAATTATTTATAATATAGATAAAATATAATTAGATAATATGATACATTATCAAAATATGAATAACATTCTTTTAGCTTGGTGTATTTCTATTTTTGCTTTTATTTATCTAATGTCGGGAATAGATCAGGATGGCTCTGCCTATGCTCAAGGAAATCCAGACTTTATAGCAACACTCTCTGGAAAGGAAGTAGTTCCTTCAGTTAAAACTACTGGAACAGGAGTAACTAATTTTGTCATTTCTAATACTTCTATATACTATCAAATTAACCTATTAAATACAGGGAAAATAGTCTCTATTCAAATCCACAGTGGAGCAGTTGGAACAAATGGCGATGTTTTAGTCACGTTATTTAAATCAAAAGATAATGATACTGATTCAATCAAAGATGTACCAAAAATCTCTGACAATTCTTCGATCACACAAAGGTCGAGCTCATTTTCTGCCAGTGGAAATTTTGATGGATCGGATTTGATCGGTTCATTAAATGGTAAAACAGTTAATGATATCGTATTAGTAATGCAAAGTGATGAGATGTATGTTAATGTTATTACTGAAAGGCATCCAGATGGTGAGCTTCGGGGACAAATACTGGAAAATACAGGATAAGAGTCTAAAGGCATTCATCATTTAATTTATTAAAATATTATTTTAAAGCCTTTTTGAATTTAATAGTCTTTTCAAATAATTAATACAAATCAATTATCTTTCATTTAGACATTTATTACACTATGATTAGTTATTATCGATGTGTCTAAAGAATCTTAATTTATTGTATTTCTATCAAGATTTAGCATTAAGTTTATTCTTTCTTTTTCTTAGGTTATCTGATAACAAGTTAACATTTTTGGATAGTCTTAATTATATTTGTTTTGAGTCTTCCTTGCAAACTGCATAGATGGAATTAATAATGTTCATACTGTGATTTCCAGATCATCTAGATCAACAATAATGAGGATATTTATTTCCAAATTTGCTTTACGTTATTGTTATGAAGAACTGTATGTGGAATTTATTTTGATTTTAACTGTAGTAGTAGTAGTATCAATACAAGAGGTATTAATAATCTAAGAATTACCCTAGTTTGTTGAGTAGATAAGAAATAGATATCTTTGAACCAATACTAAGGTATCATATCAACATGTATAGACCGCAAAGAATGAATCTGTAGAACCTTTTTCTAAATTTTTTAAAATCCCATAAGGGAAGTGTATATGGTGTTAAATGATGGACATAACATAAAGATAAGTAGCCGTTGTTATTGTGTATAATGTAATGAGTGAATGTCCATTTTTAATCTAATCTAAACTAGATAATCTAGATTAAACAAAGAGTCTCTCTCACTGTAATACATTAATTTTATTAGTATATTTCACGGTAACTTTTAAATATAAAATTCTCTTTTTTAATAAAGGAGTGCACTTGTATCTTTTATAGACTATATTTCATTTTACTTTTAAAAAGGTAGATGTGTACCAATATTAACCTACACAATTTCATTATTTTACTACTAAAACTGGGCAGTGAGCATAGGTTACAATGTCTGATGCAATGCTTCCCAATAACATCCTTTTAAAACCTTTTCTACCTCGATTTCCGACAACTATTAAATTAACATTTTCACTTTCAGCATGGTTTATTATGAGAGAACTTACTCTTAATGTAGGGTCCTCGAGAATGTATGGTTTAAATTCAATATTTTTACCTTTTTGTTGAATTGATCTTTCAATATTGCGTAGCCATTCCTTAGCTTGTTTCCTTTTTTCTTCAAGATCTTCTAAACCAAATGTAGGTGCTGCTACAAAGGTTGATAGATTGAGTTTTAAAAGCTCTATGACTGTAACTGCAATCAATTGTACGTTTGCTTTTTGATTAATTGCTATATCTATGGCATATTCTGCTGCTTTCATAGATTTTTCGGAACCATCAATTGCTACCAATATTTTGAAAAATGTGCTTTTACTAGTAAACATATTAAACTCAGTTATTGAATATGCAAAATCATTGGTATATATCGTTTTCCTTAACATATATTAACATATTGCTTGACTCAAATTTTAATATCCAAGAATTTTATTTTGTAAAAATATTTTATGTTTTATTAATAAGTTAAAAATTAAATATTATTTTTATTATTTTCTAGTTTAGACCCTCTTTAATTTCACCCCTAACATTAAATAAGACGTCAGATCTACCCAGTGCTGTTTTATTTGCAGCCTCTCCAAGTTGATTTCGGATATTTTTGCCTGAGTTGGTCTTAGTAGAGTAGAAGAATTAGTTACTACCTCTGAAGCCAGTTCTTTAAGTTTTCTTCAGTAGTTTTTATCAAATCTCTAATATTGTTTGTAGTGTCTTGGCATAAATTGATACTGAATCTATCATATAAATCAAAAATATCCATAAATTATTTTGATTTCATTACTAATTTAGTTGTAATAATTATTTATTGTTTTACTATTTTAAACTTTATAGTAAAGATTGAAGAAATATTGAAATTTGAATCAAGAGCCTAAGTTAATATAGAACGTTTTAAAATATTAATAGTTGGAAGCTTTCTTATTGTTTAGGTGAATTAGATTGTCAAGTTCCAATATAAACAAAATTAGATTTTCAAAGATCTTGGTTCCGATTGATGGATCTCCCTCTTCATTGACTGCTGCCAGATATGCCATTGATTTTGCAACCACTTATGATGCTGCAATAATTCTTTTATCGGTGGTTCCCTCACAAATAAAACATGGAGATTCATCTGGAATTTTTGGGATGGTTACTCCTCACCACCTTGAACAGTATAAAAAAGAAGCAGCAGAATGGTTTAACCAAATAATTGATGTTATTAAAGATCAAGGTTATGATGTCAAAAAAATTACAACTGATGTTATTACAACTCCAATGTCTACGGTTGGAGCAATAGTTGATTATGCTGAAAATGAAAATACAGATATTATTATATTAGGTAGTAGTGGTAATACTGGTTTTAAAAGGATGTTATTGGGTAGTACAGCTTCAGGAGTAGTGGCATATGCTCATTGTCCTGTTCTTGTGACTAGATGATGATTTCTACTTCTATCCATTTCTATTAAAATTAGAACTCTAAATTTTGGACTATTAATTTATGAATGTGTATTTTGTAATATTCTATTCTATATATATTTTATATCAATGAATTTGTCAAAAATGAGGCATCCATATTTATCGTAATACATTTTTTTATTTAAAAATTCATAGTACTAGTTTACTCTCTAAAAACAAATATATAATCTATTATTATGTCTAGCAGTCATCATCAAAATTCTTGATATTTATTCCAAGGAAGTTAATCTTATAATATTATTCGGATAGATTGTAATTGAAATCGTTATAGATTTTTCTAAATAATAATAGTCACTTTGTTGCTATTCGTACTTCTCTATGGAGGGAGGGAGAGAGACGGATAAACTAGATATGACAATAGGAATTGATTCAGTATTAGAAAATCACTTCTCATTTAAAATTATTCATATCTGTATTACTTTAGAAACTAAATAGATTTAGGGATACAACCAAATTTGATTTTAAAGATTATTTTCAATAACTATCTAATTTTAAAATGAGAAGGAAATTAGGGAAAAATTTTGATTCTTATATTGCTTAAAATAAATACATATAAAAATTTTTAAAAGTATTAATAAATTGAATTTAATTGTATATTTGAAAATGGATCATAGGTATAGTTTTAGAATGATGAGCTTTTTAGTAATAATTACTATTTTTGGAATCTTTTTAGTCATTCCTTTATTAGGAAATATATATGCAGATAATTATTTTAGCAAGAGACCTCTTTCTAATTTTTCTTATCAAAATATTAATAGTAATCATTTAGAAAATAATAATATTCCCAACCAATTCATTGTATATCTTCAAGAAGATACTAAAGAAGGAAGTAAATCAATAGATCCAGTTGAATTTTATAATTCTGAATTGAAAGATTCCGGAACTGAATTACTACAAGTCTACAATAATTTAGTAAAAGGATTTGCAATAAAAGTTCCTAATGAAAAAGTTCTGAAAGAATTAAAAAGTAATCCACTAGTTGAGTATATAGGACAGGATAAAAAAATATCAGCTTTTACGAATTCGCCTATGGAAATTCAGATCATACCAAAAAGTGTAAATAAGGAGTAAATATAATTGTATAAATTATTTTAAATTAATAAAAATAAAAGAAATTTCATTCTCTCAAGAAATTTCTTAATAGTCTTGCACGTTCAAATTCAATCATTGCTAATGTTGGATTATGTTGTTCAAGATAAGTCTCTGCATTTTTCTTAGCCAATTCTAATGATCTTCTTGCCTGTTCTTGTGTAAGTTCGATTGATTTGTTTACCTGTTCTTGTGTAAGTTCGATTGATTTTTTTACTTGTTCTTGTGTAAATTCCATTTGTTTTTTTAGCTGCTCTTGTGTAAATTCCATTTGTTTTTTAAAATTTTCTTGCATTTGTTGATTCAATCGATTCCAGAACTCTTTTTGCCAATTATCAAAGGTACTCATTGTAGCTATTCAATAACAGGTAGATGCTATTAAATATTAACAATTTATTTTAATTTTTAGATAATTAGATAGTAGATGGTTAATTACTCAAATTTTTTTAGTGTATTAGCTGTTAAAGTAAAATGAGTAAGATATTCTGTATAACAGGTTAGGGACTGGTTAAGATATTCTGTATAACAGGTTAGGGAATGGTAATTATATTTTTCATTCACTGATCATTTTATTCAACTCATGCTGAATATTGTTTCCTATCTAATTTTTAAAATTTCATAGTGTTAGTTTTACTTTCCTGTTTCTTTGCTGTAATACTCACTTTATAACCACAACAGGGATAAAATATACTCTCTCAATCGATAAAATCTGACAAACCTGACAGTATTTTTGTCCTATCAAATAATGCTGACCAGTTAAGGGTATAAGTGCTTTATGGGAGGAACATATTTCCTAAACACCATCTCTCATTATATGATAATTTTTAGTATTTGTAGCTTGTATTATCTTAACTTACCTGCTTCTATTCCAGCTGTAGCACATTCTTTCAGATAGATTTTCTCACATTCATTAGATATAGTTATGAATTTGTGAATTACTGAGATTATAGCCGTATCATAAACACATTTGATATCACCTTCAGTAATTATGTCAACTCTTCTATCATCTATTGTTTTCAAGACTTGCTCTTTACAGATTTTGGTAATTACATTATTAATTTCAAAAATATATTTATCAATTTTTACAAAATGTTGTTCATGTTTGTTATTATTGTTATTAACATTAAATATCATTTTATTTCCTCATTCTTCTCCTTCTCATCCAATCTAATCTAATAGTTTGTCAAGAGATTCTATCCTTTTACTTTTATTCTTTTGTACAATCTCTATAACCTTTATTTATCTTTGCTGTTTTTGCAATCTATATCTGAATACTTGAGATAATTTATCTTATTGTTGATAAATATACAAAAATAAATGTATATAAAATTGATAAAAAAGGTGCGTCGGGAGTAGAATCGTCTATGTAGTAGGGTGCTACCACTACCTAGTATTTAGCTTTTAATGTCAGTATCTTATTTTTTAATTTGATTTTAGAAAACTTTGCCAATAAGTAGGATAGTTATTCTTTGCAAATTTTTCTACTCTAGTTTTTGTTTACTCCATTTCTATATAATTAGAAATTCAATTATTTTTATAGAAATTCAATTATTTTTATTCTTCTTTTTTTATATAATTTTCTGATATAGTCCAAGGTATTTCAGCTTCTTCATTATAATAGATCCAGGATAAGAAAAGAAAAACAAGATTTATTGAGATTCTTTACTCTATGTAACTGAAACATTCAGAAATGAGCGAATACCAAAATGCCTCTTCATGTAACAATTCTAACTCTACATATTTGAAACAAATATTTTATAATAATTGCTTTGTTAATTTAATATTTTGTTCTTGTTTCAATCTTGTATAAAAGAATATGTTTACATCTTAATGTTGTAGATCTTTTTCATTATTTCTTTCATTTTTTATACTAGTTACCTGAAACCTTTTTCTAATTTATACCCTGTATTGTAGTTGTGGAAAAGGAAAAAATAATAATAAAAACTAGCTTAATAATCCTTTTTTCGTTTTTTCTGTTAATAAATACCACTTATTTTATAAATGGGAATTTGATATTTTCACAACAAACTAAATATGAAAATCAGATAATAGGAATTAAATATCAGGAAGAAAATTTTAGTGAGTTAGATATATTTGGAATAAAAAAAATTTACCCTACTAAAAAAAATGGTTTTGAGTGGTTTATGAATAATTATGATCCAGAATCAGATCCCTATTTGCATAATTATAAGAGTATTGTAAAGAACAAGGATGGAAGTTATAACATAGGAGAAAGGTCTCGAATGTCAGTATATTCGAAAGATGGAATAGGTTATCAAGAAGGAACTATGGAAACTTATAACTTTACAGAACTCTCAAAAATAGGCTATTGGTATAAACCTAAAGATTGGAAGAATGTAGAAATTACTGGTGAATATTTATATAAAAAAGGAGAAGGATCAGGTATAACTCATTACGCTCGATCCGAGGATCATTCTACAATAAATAACGGATGTGGTGGATCAAGCTATAAGCTTAAAATCCATTTTGATGGAACTAGTAGTATAAGCAAAGAACAATCGCATCCAAAACCATGGACAATACCTATCAATAAAAATCCATTTGGTAAACTTGACAACGATTGGTTTAGATTTAAAGGGATTATGTATAATCTTCCTGATGGTACTGTTAAGCTCGAAAACTGGTTGGATCCTTTTCTAAATAACAGTTGGATAAAAATTGCAGAATACCAAGACAAAGGAGGATGGGGTGAAGATGGTAATAAATGTCAAGGGAATGACGATCATATCATAACATGGGGATCCCCCATTGTAACTTTTAGATGGGATGATGCCTTGGTTGATTTTAGAAATTTAAGTGTAAGAGAAATACAACCATCCATAATTTCAGATTAATTTCCTAGCGTTAAGAGTAATCACCTTCTAATTACGTAGTAAGTAATAGTTAATTTTTTCCTCCACGTTGGAAAAGACTCTATATTTCGATATTTTTCTATGACATAAATATTAATGAATAATGTAAATTACCCGTAAAGATTATGAACACCAGAATACCCAAAGTTTTACAATTATCTCTACTAGTTGAAAGGCATTTTTGCCTCTAGTTTATTTATTATATACTATGATTATGATCGGGTTACTTGTAAATCTTAATAAATCACTTTTAAATTTAGTAAGAATTAAATTGATCTTGGCGAAACTGAAAATTTTAGTTTATATAAAAAGCGAAAGAAATAGACTAACTTTATATTCATTATTGATAATTTTGGGAACTTTGATTGCATTTACATCTCTTTCAAATTTAGATACAAAAATATATGCTTCCCATTTAGAAATAAACACAACGAAATTAAATGAAAGTATGTATGTTATTCATGGATCTGGAGGAAATGTTCTTCTATCTATTGGAAAAGATGGAGTAATTCTTGTAGATGACCAATATGCGCCAGTTACGGAAAAATTGAAGTCGGTGATTGCTAATCTTACTGACCAACCAATAAAATTTGTTATTAATACCCATTTACATCCTGATCACGTGGGAGGAAACGAAAAACTTGGAGAAGCCGGAGCAATAATAGTTTCTCATGATAATGTCAGAAAACGTCTAAGTAATGATCAATTCTTTGAATTTATTAATATGACTATTCCTGCTTTATCAGAGATAGGATTACCAATCATAACGTTTTCTCAAAATATGACTTTTTATCAAAATGATGATGAGATTAAAATAACTCATTTAGATGAAGGTCATACAGATGGAGATTCAGCAGTTTATTTTACAAAGAACAATGTAATTCATGTTGGTGATGACTTCAGTGATAGATCTTATCCATTTATGGATTTATCAAGTGGAGGTTCAGTAGAGGGTTTAATTTCATCTTTAAAGAAAATTCTTTCAATGCTTAATGAAAATACAATAGTTATTGCTGGACATTCAGGAATATCTAATCAAACCAAAGTAAAAGATTATCTAAATATGGTAATTGATGTGTATAACAATATAAATAAGATGATAAAAGAAGGGAAATCACTTGATGAGATAATCAAATCAAAACCAACTGTGAAATATGACACTATATATTATGATCACAGTTTTATAAAACCAAAAGACCTTGTTACAAACATCTATATGAGTATCAATAATAAAAAATAAAAAAAATCTTTATTTTATATCTCTTTATTTTGAAAATATTACAAAAAAGGAATCATAACCATATTTATTATAACGTTAAAGTAATGGAGTAATTTTTGAAAATACTGTAAATTTAACAAATCACAAATTTGAAAATTTACGATACGTTGAAATACATTTAATTATAATTTACTAATTTATAGTGATTAGTTTATCCTTACATTTTAGAATTATCAATATCCTTTTAAACAATAGAACTATACTACACATAAATTATCTTTTATTTATCTTTGCTGTTTTAACTATGTTAGCTTATGATTATGAGATTTTTGCATTTAATGGAGCAAATATTGATAAATTTCAAAATAAAGTGCTAGAAAAAAGTTTACAAAATAATTATTCAACAATAATTAATTTTCCTAGTTCAAATATAACTAATCTAACTAACAATAACGAAGATTCAATATATGGTCAGATTGCTGCATATGAAAATAATGTTTATGTTGTGTGGCAAGAATCTGTTATAGAAAGTCTTCCTGAACATAACTACGATATTTTTTTCATAAAAAGTGAAAATGAAGGTAGATCATTTAGTAATCCAATTAATTTGAGCAATAACAATGAATATTCTGAACGTCCTCAGATGGCAGTATCTAAAAATAGTATATTTATTGTTTGGGCAGAAAATGTTGATAATAATAATAATAATAACAATAAACAAATTATGTTTACAAAAAGTGAAGATAATGGTACAACATTTAGTAAAGTAATAAATTTAAGTAATAATTCAAAAAATTCTGATAATCCAGAAATTTCTGTTTTTAATGAAAATGTTTATGTTGTGTGGCAAGAATCTGATAAAAATAATACGAATACCAAAAATAACAAAAATATTGTATTTAAAAATAGCCTAGACAATGGAAATACATTTAACAATTCACTTGAATTGATAAAGAATACAAAAGATGCATTTCCTAAAATCAATTCATATGGCAATAATGTCTATATAGTATGGAATAATGAAAACAAAAACAATAATAGTGGGTTATTTCTGGTAAAAAGTTCTGATAAAGGCAATAGTTTTGAAAAAGGTATCAAATTAACCGATCAAAGTAATTCTGGTGAATCACAAATAACAGTTGATAAAAATGAAGTGTTAGTGGTTTGGGGAGGTTTCCTTTCCAAGAATATTGACAATATTTATTATGTGAAAAGTAATGATAACGGAAATACATTTACAAGTACAAAGACAATTTCTGACAAAAAAAATAGCAATAGTAATAATATAAATGATTATCGTAACTTTAATGAGATTATTAATAATCCTATAAATGTAGAAGTACCTAATAATAATCTTTCATTTGTAGTTTGGCAAAATACTTTTTCTAATGAAAATGCTGATATATTGTTATTGTTACTAAATAATAATAATCAAACAGACAATAGTAACTATACAATGAAATTATTGAATTTAAGTAATAATACAAGTCTTTCTGAATGCCCATCTATTGCTATAGCTAATAACAATGTCTATGTAATATGGGAAGATTTTATTTCAGGCAATCATGAAATACTATTTGTAAATGTTCCTTTATAAAAAAAAGTTACTGCTAATTGATACATAAAATAAATAAATAAAAATTTTAATAATGATTAACTCATTATATTTTTTTATTTTTTGCTAGTATCTATTATTATTCTACTTCTTGTGCAGCAGCATTTATAGCTTCTTCTGCCAAATTAAGTTGATTCAGAACTTCTTCTGTATTTCCACTTTCAAGTGCTGTTTTTGCATTTTGTATATGTTCTGCTACAAATTCGGTTGGGCAACCAGTTGCATAGCTTTGTTGAATAGATACTATTGACATTGCTAAAACTACTCCCAAAATACCAAAGGTTATTATATTTCTGTTATTTGTCATTCACTACCATTATTTTTTATATTATATTAATATTATAGTAACATAGTTATAATAGCTATGAGATGAATTTTTTATTATTTATTTGATAAAACATTTGGTATGTAATTTGAGATTATCTAAACAATTATCATGTTTAAATTATGACTTGATACTGTCAATTATTGCATAATCCAGTATATAAAATTATAAAAATTTAAGAATATTTGGCATTTCTAGAATAAATATTATATTATTTATTGGAATTGCAATGTTCAAATGAATTTGTTCCATTGAATTCCTTATAGATGTACTGTTAGTTTTTATCTTTTAATATCTTCAATGCTTTGAATTTATTTAACCAAAAAAAGTATACATTATATAATTAATGGGACTATTCTTTATTTCTTTCAATTAATAACATATTTAAAAAATATATTTATATATGTATATATTTATTTTATAATTATAGGATCATACACAAGTTTAGATATTTCAAATTTATAGAAAAAAGTTACGCTAAATCGTTAATGAATTAAACAATTATACAAAAAAATTTATATTAATTAAATTTAGTAGTTTATCTCTTTGTTGTAAGATATTCACCTTTCTGGTTTTTCATATCATATACTTTTTGTAACATCATTGCTACTGGTATTACAAATATCTGCTGTGCTATCTTTGTTATTACATCATTATAATCTACAAGATATTCCTTAATTACTAAATCTGTTCCAAGAATTGGAATGCCTGTTGTGGTTCTAAAATAATAAACAATTATTATAGCTACAGTGCCTAACAAAAGGACATAATATGGTATTACATTATTTGGTTTTAATAATATGAAGACTGTAGTAATTACATAACCAATAGCTGTTAGTCCAAAAAATATACCTTCTGAAAATTGTCTAGTACTTGAATTTACTTTTCCTTCTATTGCAGATTTTTGTGACGCTTCAATTTCGTGTATAGCATGTTGAGCATATATTATAACATTAGGGATCATTAATCCAACAAATATTACTGATAGTATCACCATATCTTTATGATGTTTAAAAGTTGTAATTGCCACCCCCTTTACAGTACAAACTTACTATATTAACCTTAGAGTAACTTTGTTATAATACTTTTTAATAATATTTAGTAAAATGCCTATTTTACAATAAAAAGTAAGAAAAAATTTATCATTTAAAATTCATAGTTTTTAAATAATAATGAATTATTGATGATTAGAATTATTATTCACGATATACAATAATCCTAAAAAAAGTTATTGTATTATCCCATGACATCTGTTACACTCTTCTTTTACTTGATAAAAGTAAGGAGTGTTGTTACATTAGATGCAGTATAAACGAGATTTAGAAAAAATAAGAAGATGGTGTATAAGACGCAAACTGGAAGGGGGATGGAAAGTTACTGATATCTGTAAAAATGTACACATATCCACAATGAGTTTCTATAGGTACTGGAACAGGTACAAAAAAGAAGGAATATTGGATGCACTAAAAGATCATTCTAAAAGACCACATACAATTCATCGTACAGATAAAAAGATGGAACAAAAAGTAGTACAGTTAAGAAAGAAGTACCAATACTGTCCTCACAAGATACAGGGAACTCTTGCAAATCAATACAAAATAAAGATTGGGCATATTACTATATACAGAATTTTATGCAAAAGTGGATGGAACAATAATCCTCTAGCTATACCCAGCAAGAAGAGAAAATACATACGATTTGAGCGTATATTTCCAAATGAATTGTGGCAGATTGACCTAAAAGTTATAGAAAGGGAAGGACAATGGTTGATATCGATTTTTGATGATCATAGTAGGTATGTATTGTCATCTATCAAATGTATAGAAGGTACATAAGACAGGATCATACATCTATTGAAACGTACAATCAAATGATATGAAAAACCATTACAGATACTGACAGAACATGGTTCACAATTCTATAATTCACATTCTAAATTGCAGTCAAATTTTGATTCTTTCTGTAAGGACCATGATATACAACATGTTATGGGTAAGTGTGCATCAATACAAAAAGGAAGCACTAATTTTTGCATATATAATGATAAATGTAATAGAAAATTTTAATCGCTATGAAAAAATTTGGTAAATAATATCTCATTGAAGATAAAAATAATGAAGTTTGAGTAATAACTTTATGCAAAAGAAATGAATCAAGTTCAGATATACATATAGAATCGTATTTCATTCTCATGATAATTTGCTTATAACTTTGTAAAAATATAATTTTTAGTCAGCCGAGTTAATTTTTATAAAATTTTTAAATTTGTATTCTTCGCTGTTGCCGTTATTTGTCATGTACAATGTATCATTTTCAGGGGAAAATTTGTCTAACCCTTTTATATCCAATTCGACTTCAAATTTTTTTAGCACAGATAAAATAACTTTATAGTCAATATTACTTATAGCTTGAATTGCTGCTCCTTCGCCAACAGTAGTGCCTTTAGGAGAATAAATAGTACCACCAACCATTCCTGGCCCAAAGGAGTTTCCAGGAGCTCCCAAATTGAGTAATACTCCGCCTGACATGTACAGACCTGAATTATATCCTGCTCCAAATGTTATCAAGCTCCCTCCTCTGGCTTGACCCATAGCTCTTTCCATGCATCCCTTTCTGACAAGAATATCTACACCATGGCTATCTTCTGTAGCCTGATTGTTCTGTCCTGCAAGTTCTGTAGCCAAACCATCAACTATAATTTTCCCACTATAACCTTTATCAGCCAATCCATTTTCAGCATGACCTTTTACTGTCCAAGTTCCATTAAAATTACAGCCAGCTGCAAAAAAATTCCCAACACTCCCCTCTACCATTAGATCTAGTTTTACAGGTTCTTTGAAACTGAGAATTCCAATTCTATAAAGGGCTTTAGGATTTTTTATGGTAATTTTATTTTCACCTTCAATTATTTTCCTTTTTAGAATTGAATTTACGGTTCTTTCATATATCAATGGTGAACTGATAATATCCCTGAATTTTTCTAAACAAGCCTTTTTTAGTCCTTTAGGAAGATTTATCCCATATTTTCTATATAACCTAAAATTGAGTCGTTCAAATTGCTCTTCTGGATTTGATGTATTAGAACCTATAGAATCAGCAACTGATCTTATTTCATCGATATCGAGAATATACAATATATCTCCAATATTTAGCAAAGTTACAGATATATCTTTTATTATATCAAAATAATTAGAATATAAAAACAATCACCTATACTGGATTATCTTGGAGATATCTTCCTTTTTTATCCTGACCCACTTACTAATAGTAAGAGAATAGATTTTGATTGGATATAAGAAAGGATGAAAAATAATATTATAATCAACCATTTGCTTAATTAGTTAACCTGTAAAATTCACATTATAATATGTATCTAAATAACAAACCAATTTGCTTATAACAAATTACAATATTTCAAGATTCTACTATAATGCTATAAAAATTTAATCAAATCTTAAAGACTCATTTAACACTCAGAATCTAAAAGTTCTAGAAATTAGAAAAGGTAATTTCATAAGAATAGAAATTAAAAATTAGAAAATCATATTAAGTTAAGTTAAGGAAACTTAATATTATTGGTATAATAAAGAGCCGATATATTCTTCCCCCCCCATTCTAGTATTATATTATATTTATTTGTCCCAGATTAGAATAATTATAATGAAATATATTACAATAAAATTATAAAAAAATTGTGTAACATACACACCAGGAGTTTAGAACAAATAGTAATATTTTATTAGTAATCTTAAAAATTTGATTTGAAAAACTAAGTTACCTGATTTAATTAGGTATGGATCTGATTTTCATCTCATTAAAAAATATTTTTGGTTTTCCAGGTTGGGGAGTTTCTACATAAAATGTTGCTCCTACAGAATCCAAAGCAGATAAATCAGTAGCCATTGCCCAGAAAGGTGGATAGTTTCTATTGCCTGGATTATATCCGAAAATACCTTTTCGTGCTCCAAACTTATCTCTCACTAAAGCAAGAGAATCGGATGTAGCAACTATATATGTAAATGGACCATCTGCTTTTTTTATTAATTCATAATTTGCCTTTTCTAGATCACCATGTCTCAAAAGCTGATCTGCAATGAATACGGCAATTACTTCAGAATCACATCTAGTAAATAAATGATATCCTTGAAGTTCAAGTGAAGACCTTAATTTGGAATAGTTTGTTATTTCGCCATTATGTACTACTGCTATATCAGGCATCGCTATAGTACTGAATGGATGTGCATTATCAGGAGTAACTCTACTACTAGTGGCTATCCTCAAATGGCCTATGCCATGGGTACCCTGAATTGACCTTATTTTATATTTTGCATCAAGGTCCCTTACAAGCCCAATATCTTTTAGAAGGTTCATTTCTTTTGCAAAACTTGTGATTACAATATTGGGATCTTGAGTTAATTCATAAAAAGTTTTATCTAATCTCTCGGGAGGTACTTTTTCTGTTACCGGATTGTACTTCCCATTGTTTTTTCTAAAGTAATCTAGTTTGTAAAACTCTTTGTTTGTTTCTTTATTAAAGATGGCCACACCTGTACTATCCTGAGCCCTTATCTGCTGACTTTCCATCATTTTATAAAGAAGACATCCAATAGGAAAATCCTTATTACGATTTTCCATCATCACAGCACATATTCCACACATATTTTATTCACTTACTATAGCTCTAACAACTTCTTGAGATTCTGACGAATTGAGTTTTATTCCTTTCTCACTAACGTACTCGTTAACAACCTGCTCGATCATCTCCTTATAAGTTCTGTCGATTCCTTCAAGGGGAATATCACCTTGTATGCTTGCATCTATACTTGATGTACGCAAATCAGAAGGAGATAAATTATGAAAATTACTATATCCCAAAGCAGCAGGAATTCCTTTAATTTCACCTTTTGTTCCTACCATATGACGATAAACATTATCTGCAATCGAACTGACATCGGAAGGTTTTTCAGAATACATGTTAGAATGTGCTATCAACATACTTGTAGAATATCCTACGACATTTGCTCCAAGTGCTGCTGCCTTTACGATCTTACCTGCACTGTTCACATCGCCTGCAATTACCAATATGGCATTATCATCATCATTTTCCTCTCTTCCTCTGTAATAGTCGTTTATAGCCTTCTTTGCATCATGAATCACTGCTATTGCATGTTTTCCTTTGTATCTTTCATTTTTTGTTACCTTATCGGTATCTACTATAATTCCATCAGCTCCTTCCTCTAGTATTGTTTTAATATACAATGGAAAAACTTCACTGACATCTACCAATATCGGGCCATCAAATTCTTTTCTAAAATTCTGGAGCATCTTCAGAGAGGTTTCGTCTTTATATTGTAACATTAATCCTTCTGGATGAGATTTTTTATAATCTTCCAAACCATCATTTATAACAAAAGGTACTTTTTTGAATAATGGATATTTTCTTTTATTATCTTTTGTGGTATTGATTTCGATTTCTGAAATTAACCCTAATACATTTCCTTTTTCAGCAAGCCGGTTTAAGGCAACATGTACAGATTCTAAAGAACTATAATGAATTGCAATATTTCCATATATTATCAAAGGTATATTCAAAATAACTTTTCTCGACCTTTTTCTTCCTATGGATATGTCTAGGCTTATAGTTTCCCGATAAGGATCATAAGGTGGTCTCGACAGTTGTGCTCCGATTGCAGTTACAAAATCCCATAGATTTATCGTTTTGGAATTAATATTATAAAGATTTCTAACCTCATCATCGATTGAAGTAAATCGTGGAGTACCTGTCTTTGCAAGCTCCAATATAGCTTTTCTAATGATAAACTTGTCAGCATCATTCAATTTGATGTATCCTCCAATGTTTTATTCGCTTTATGATCCTTCAAACATCTTCTCTTATCAATCACCATCTTTACTATTTCCTTTACTGGATCTTTAAAAGTCCGACCGTCCACTAATGGCAATCCACAAAGCATGCTAGTCAACTCATCTGTTGCAACTAGATCCTCTCTCCTAAGATCATGAATACTTTTTCTTCCTACTGAACCAGCAATGTTTTTGAGTTCAAGTAATGTTCCTTTAACATAATTTACTATTCCATTTACACTTGTCTGTATATCCAATTTTTCATATGACCCCGTTAACCCAGCGGGACATACATTTGTATAACAATCTTGTACAAGAGTACATCCCATTGAAAGAAGAAATCCTGTTCCTATACCAACACCATTAGCCCCTAATGCAATACATTTTGCAATTCTCTCTGAATCCCATACACTACCATGAACTATTAATCTAAATTCGTCTCTTTCATTCGTTGAATAATAATTTTCAATTGCTTCTCTTGAAGGTTTGAGAGACGGTATTGTATTTATTCCAATGATATCTCGAAGTTCCCATGGGGCAGCACCAGTACCTCCAACAAAACCATCAATTGATGCCGCATCTGCATATGACTTTAGGATAATTTCAATATCGTCGTATACTCGAGAACATCCAACCTTTACAATTATCGGAGTGCGCCAATCAGTAATTTCTCGTAACTCCAGAATCTTTGCTACCAAATCTTCAGGTCCCAAAATATCAAGATGTCTAGAGGGTGAATGCGCTGCTTTATATGATGGTATTCCTCTATTTTCAGCAACCAAGTCTGTTACCTTCGGACCTGGTAATAATCCTCCATGACCTATCTTTGCACCCTGACCAATTTTTATTTCTATACCATCAGCATTCAAGAGATAACTGGGATCTTTCCAGAACCTTCCAGATGCATATTGGGTAATTAGTGGATATAAACGACAAAAAAGGTTATCCCTATCTATTGAATCTAAGTGGTGCTCTTTCAATAGTCGCTCAGTATAGCTTAGGATATATTCGTGTCTTTTCTTAGAAACATCTGACCACGATTCTTCTGAACCATATAGTTCCCACGGTAATGCTCCGCCCTCACCTGTATTCATTATGATTCTTATCCCCTCTTTAGCAAGTCTATTTAACGCAAG
Source organism: Nitrososphaeraceae archaeon (assembly GCA_036374075.1). Classification (GTDB taxonomy): domain Archaea; phylum Thermoproteota; class Nitrososphaeria; order Nitrososphaerales; family Nitrososphaeraceae; genus TH1177. The sequence goes on along the minus strand of DASUUM010000112.1, from coordinate 2,768 downwards.
ATGCAAGGCTATTTTAGCAGGAAGTTTTAACGAGCCATAGCTCATTCCTGAAACAAAAAATGGTACGTCTGAAGTTATGATATTGCTAGAATATCTTCCTCCTAACGTGAATATAGTATTAATGTTACTGTAGGTGGTATAATCACCTTCTTTAGTTCGTAGCTTTGATCCAATTATTTTAATAGAAGGAAAATAATCATTTGGAGATCGAGCTCCTAGACCTGAATATGGAATTTCTGAGTCATTTACTTTTCTTACGTCAACAATCAGTTTATTTAGATCAAAATAGCTATTCGATGATTCAGCTGCTCTTAGAAGATGTCTTTTAAGTTCCAGTATATCTTTTGAATAAGGCATGGTGATGGTTATCCAACTTTAGAAATATAACAATTATCAGACATTTCCATACATGTAGAATTCTCTTGGAGATGGAATTGAGGCAACTTTTGCATGTTCATCTTTTTTAATATCGCAATACATATCGATAAAATCATTTGTAAATGCCGGTTTTAAAAATTCTGTGTCGCATTCTAATGACTCTATAGCATCTTGTAAAGATGTGGGTAATTTTTTGATTCCATATTCCTTTTTTTTCTGTTCAGAGAGTTTATAGATATCTTCATCTACAGGATCAGGTGTAGAAGTTTTTTTAGTGATACCATCTATACCTGCCAGCAACAATGCTGCCTCAACAAGATAGATATTTGAGCTAGGATCAGGTGTTCTGTACTCTATCCTCTTTCTTCTTTTCATTTTCCTAAAATGAGCGGGAATCCTGATACTCACTGATCTGTTCATCTTGCTCCATGCAACATTTATTGGAGCCTCATATCCTGGCACTAACCTTCTATAGGAATTCGTTGTAGGATTTGTTAAAGCACATAGTGCCTCAGCATGTTCTATCAATCCTCCAATATAGTAAAGTGCTGTTTGACTCAACTCTGCATATTCGTCTGCCGCATCATAAAACAAGTTTACGTCTTGATTTTTATTCCTTGCCCACAGACTTTGACTAACATGCATACCCGATCCGTTATCTAGTGCAACAGGTTTTGGCATAAAATTTGCAATCATTCCACGTTTTGCAGCAGTTTCCTTTACTGTTTTTTTGTATGTAACTACTTGATCAGCCATAGGAACAAGCTGATCAAATGACATTTGTATTTCACATTGTCCAGCAGTAGCTACTTCGTGGTGATGGGCTTCGACTTTTATGCCAAAATGTTGATGTAATGTATCAGATACTTCATCCCTAAAATCTGTTAAACTATCTGCAGGTGGAGCAGGAAAATATCCACTTCTAAAAGGAATCGTGTATCCACCACTTCCATTGCCATTTCCCCATGGAGCCTCTGCAGATTCAATAGAATATCCAGTACCACCAGAGCAATTAACTGCTGACATTGGAGTTGGCAACAATGTTATTTTGTTAAATACAAAAAATTCTAATTCTGGACCCCAATAGCTTTTCTCAAAACCTTTATCCTTTGCAATTTGATCAGCCTTCTGTGCAATAAACCTAGGATCTCTTGAGTAACGTGTACCATTAAAACCTTCATATATATCAACAAACATGCGAGCACCCTTTGATGCATATGTGTTACCTTTATTGTGATGATCTTTATCAAAATAGTCTGGCAAAATAGCAAAAGTAGATGGATCTGGTTTTAGTATCATGTCTGATTCTTGTATTTCTTTGAAGCCTTTAATAGAACTTCCATCTAGTCTAGGGATACCATTCCTGAACGCTTCTTCTGTTATTTCATCGCTGTGGACACTTATTTGTTGTAAGAAACCAAATGGATCACAAAAATTCAATCTAATCCATTTTATCTTTGCTTGTTCTATTTCATTTAATATTTCAATCTGTTTTTTATTTTGATCTAAATCTGTTTTAGCTATCTGCATATAATATTGTTGATCTCCTAAAATATAAAGTAGATCATCTATTTAATTAACAAATGACAAATAAAATCAGTAATTTATTAACATACATTAAAAAATATTTACAATATATACGTAAAAATATCATCGTACTTTTTGGGAACACAATATATATGTATACATAAAAGATAATAAATATATAAAAATTTTTTAGTTAATTGTTATTAGAATTTTTATTCCTTTTCAGCCAAGTATATATTTGGAAAATTTTATTATAGCATTTTAATTAACAATAGATAAAATCAATTTTATGTACAATAGTAAATTTATATTTTGCTTAATAAATGACAACCACAATTCTTAAATACTTTTTATTTGTCATGTATTTGTTAGGTATGACCTAAGGCGATAAAATAATAATGGCTACTATTTCTGTGGATGAATTAGATCTAAAAATACTTAAAAAATTAATTTCTGATGCTAGGTTATCATATCGGGGAATTGCTGAACAAATTGGAGTTTCTCCACCTACTGTTCTTTCGAGGGTAGAAAAGCTTGAAAATAATAGCATCATCAAATCATATTCAGCAATACTAGATCATGAAAAATTAGGATATGATTTAACAGCAATAATTGAAGTTACTGCCGTTAAAAATAAAGTTGTTGAAGTAGAAAAGATCATATCAAAATACCAAAATGTATGTGCAATTTATGATATTACTGGGTTAACTGACATGATAATTGTTGCCAAGTTTAAAAATAGAAAAGACCTAAGCAATTTTGTAAAAAAAGATTTATCAATGCCATATGTAGAAAGAACAAATTCACATATTGTATTTATAACAGTAAAGGAGGATTTTCGAATCCTCTAGATAGCGATTAAA
>DASUUM010000111.1:0-3026 GCA_036374075.1 Nitrososphaeraceae archaeon | reverse complement strand
TGTCTCCAGGTCCCTCATAGCCTCCTTCCCATAAATGTATATCACTATGACATACTCCTGATGATTCAACTTTGATAAGAACTTGAGAACCTTTTGGAATTGGAGTTTTTATATCTTGTACTTGCAATGATTGCTTGGGTTCAATAATTCTTGCAGCTTTCATTATATTTTTAATCTTTGCTTTAAATGTAATAAGGATTAAGTACTTTTGAAATGTTTTGATTTATTTATATATTTATTTATTCGGAAACGGATTTTTCTATTTAATTAACTAGAATTGATGTTTTTCTTGTTGTATTTTGTAATTGATCAGAGCTTTTACAGGTTCTCTAAAGAACAATATCAATGTAAGAGATATGTCTACATAATTGTCTTTAATATTGTGTTGGTTGATATACTAAGTAATCTTACTAATATAATTTAATCTGACAAATTCTTATTTATCATAAATCACAAATAATTCTAATAAGAGACAAAGCTATCAATAGGAGAATCACGTAATAGACTTTTTTCTATTTGCATTTTATTTCTTCCCCCTATAATGCCAATTTTGTTAATCAAATACTATATTATGAAGTTTATTATAATATAGATGAAAATGCTTTCAAAAATTCTTGTTGGTATTGACGGTTCAGAACCATCTCAAAAAGCCTTGGAATATGCATCAAATCTTGCAACTAAAAATAATTCTTTCTTATACATAGTACATGTCATTGAAGAATTCGGTGGATCAATGCGAGCATGGGAACAACGCGATAGTTATGTTAAAGAATTAAGAAGTCATAGTTATGAGTTGCTTAAGGAAAATGAATCCAAAGCAAAAGAATTAGGAGTTACAAAAACATTTATAATTGGAGAGGAAGGTGATGCAGCAGAAAAGATTTTACTAGTTGCAAAGAATAAAGAAGTAGACACAATAGTTATCGGAAGCAGAGGATTAAGTACTGCCAAAGAATTTCTTTTAGGAAGTGTATCACAAAAGATAACACATCATGCAAAATGCCCTGTAATTATTGTGAGATAAAAAATTTTTAATTATATGTAAAATAATTACATCTATCTATTGTTCAAAATTCATTTGTAATTCTTTAATTCTTTTTGTTAGTTATCGATCATATGAATCACTGGTTGTAGTGGAAGAAGAAGAAGAAGACGATGGCATAGATAAATTTCTATTACCTGATACTCCTTCTACAATACTTTCTATACCTATTATCAAAAGATTAACTGCTAATATAAGTATCAATATAAATAAGCCCAAGAAAGGATTAGTAAAGACCATAAATGATACAACTATAGACAAGATACCTACTCCTATGAGTAATGCTCTTGACCATTTTGAGATTCTCTTATCCAAAATTCCATGAACTATTCTTGCAATTCCTATAAATAAAAGACCAATACCAAGTAAAGTTACCAAAAATCCTATAGTAAATATTGGAAAAGCTATAACTATAATTGCCAATCCAATTGTTAATGCACCCAATACGATATTAGTAATTCTAGATGATTTTGTCATGTTTGGGAAGAAGCCAATAGATATTCTTTCAATCCCTACTACAAATAATGTAATGGAGAGAAGAAAAACAAGAAGCTCAAGCCCAAAGCCAGGATTTGATATTACTGCAATAGATATAGCTATAGCAATGATTCCAACTATTATCTGTAAAATTCTAATACCTTTAGAAATCTTCATGTCTGATGAAGTAGGTGCTGCCAATATACAATGAAGTATTAAAGCGTAAGTAAAAAAGTTGACTATTAATTGATTATATCATCCTAAATAAAAGATATTATTAATCAAATTGTCTGAAATTTACAATTAAAATCTATACAAAATTTAGTTCAGCCAAAAAGTTACTATTACTGATTATCAAATTTGCTTTTACATTTTGTCATTGTATTATAAAAGAATAAGAATAGACATAGACATAGTGGTTTTTTACTCAGTAATAATAAAGTCATGAGGAGAATTGGAAAAGATGACAACAAAAAAATTCGAAAGACTGATGATGATAAAAGTAATTAAATGATTAAGAATACAATGATTTTTTATATGCACCTTAACACATTATCTTTTAACAATTGCTGAATTATGTCATGATATATATATATATATTAGTAAATTATGTTGTTAATTATTAAGTTATGAAAGTACATATAATATCTTTGCTGACCACTCTATCCGTGCTAATTATATTGGCCAGTACTACCAATATAAATTACAATGCAGTGGCCCAAAATCAAAATACATCATAAACTAAGCAATTTTATGCAAGTTTAACAAATGAAGGGGTTATTCCACCAGTAGTACCTAATACAAATGCAACAGGTTCAGCCACACTTACCCTGCTAGATGATGGAAATACCATGTCCTATTCGATTAGTGGATCTAATGTTGGAAACGTTAAGGAAATAGCATTAAAATATTATACCGGACAGGTTCCTCCACCACCCATATTGTTATTTCACTATGCTGTAAATGAAGGATTACTAACACAAGGTACTGGAACTATTGAAGGCAATTTTACGACAGCCGATTTCTTAGAACAGTTTAAAGGAAAAACTATGTCAGACTTGGTTAATGCAATTAATAATGGAAATATATATATCGAAATATCCACTGAAGATCTTCCAACTGGAGAGATTGGAGGAAAGGTAGAATCTCAACCTCAATAAACCAACTATCATCCATTTTTTTTAAAATGTTCTTACTCCAAGAATATAATTTGATTTGGATTTCTTTGTTTTCTTTGCATAATTTAAGACTCATTAGGTTCTTTACTAAGTGCAATTGTAGGCGAATCATCTGTTGTCAAATTTATGTCTATAATATATCAACAATTTACTTATGAATTTAGTATATTGTTTGTATTGAGTTCTACTAAAAAATTATACAAAGCTATTCTTCATATGATAAAAGTAAAAATTTCCACTATGAAATTTTTACTAGGATGTGAGATAGTGTTAATGAGAATATCTTTTTCAGGATCTGCTTTAATTATATCTATCTAATATTAACCTGA
>DASUUM010000110.1:0-6522 GCA_036374075.1 Nitrososphaeraceae archaeon | reverse complement strand
AGAGAGACAGTTAAGAATCAAATTGAACAACAAATTCAAGCTAGACTTGCTAATTATAATCTTGTACTAGAAACTTTGTCAATTACAGAATTCAGGTTTTCAACACAGTTCACCAAAGCTATAGAAGCTAAAGTGGAAGCTCAACAGAGAGCTTTGCAAGCACAAAATGAATTACGTAGAATCCAAATTGAAGCTAATCAAACTGAGGCAAAAGCAATAGGAGAACAAAGAGCAGCGATTGCACAAGCTACTGGTCTCAAACAGGCAAATGTACTTAAAGCAGAAGGTGAGTCTGAAGCTATCAGTATTATTGATCAGCAATTAAGAGAGAGTCCAACATACCTGGAATGGCTCAAGGCCCAACGATGGGATGGTCAATTGCCTTTAGTTCTTGGCGGCGGAGGACAGGGTGCCACTCCATTTATTGAAATTCCTACGTCTAGAAATGTACTACAAAACTCTACTGGTGGATGACAATAACCTCCATACTTCAATAAAAACTATATAAATTAATTTCCTTTTTTTTAGAAATTAAGATTTTATCTACAATAACTATATATTAAATTAAAAAATTTATTTATTTATTATTATTATTAACTTATTTTTATATTTCTTTTTTTTTCTTAATACTTGAATTAATATGATTGATAATTGTTGACAGTGGTGTTCCTGGACCAAAGTTACCTGTGATTCCTTCCTTTTCTAGTAGTTTTTTATCCTTTTCAGGAATTACTCCTCCACCAATAAGTAAGATATCATCAATACCTTGTCCTTTTAGTATTTTTGCAACTTTAGGAAATAATGTTAAATGTGCACCATTAAGTAAACTCATTGCAATAGCATCAACATCTTCATCAATAGCAGTTTTTGCAACCTGTTGAGGAGTACAAAATAATCCAGAATAAATTACTTCCATTCCTGCATCTCTTAATGCTCTACAAATAACCAATGCTCCACGATCATGTCCATCTAAACCCATTTTTGCAACTAAAACCCTAATACGTTTTACTTGTTGAGTTTGGTTAATGGTCATATTCTAATAGTATTAAGCCATTGGGATTTTAAATCTTTATCTTATTTACTTTATTTTTATAGATACAATTATATAAATAAAGGTAAAAGTTTTCTTTCATCATTAATTGGAACCAAATTTGGATTTTCAATTAAAATATTATTTATAAGCAGGTAAATAATAAAATTTTAGAGAAAATATTGCTAAAAATAGTAGAGGGAATTTTGAAAGGAGATAGACGTTCACTTTCACGAGCAATTTCTATAATAGATAATGAAGAAGGAGAATATCAAGAAATTATTCGTCAAATTTTTAAAAAGACAGGAAAAGCAATGACTATTGGATTTACTGGTCCAGGAGGCTCAGGCAAAAGTTCTTTAATCGGAAAATTGGTAGATGAATTCAAAGAAATTGGGTACAAAATAGCAATAATTGCAGTAGATCCTACAAGCCCAATAACAGGAGGTGCTATTCTCGGAGATCGTATTCGTATGCAAGGCAATATAATAGATAATTCTGATGTATTTATGAGAAGCATAGCATCGAGAGGTGCTATTGGAGGAGTTTCAAAATCGCTAAGAAACATAATTAGAATTCTCGATGCTGCAGGTTATAATTTAATAATAGTTGAGAGCGTAGGGGCAGGCCAATTAGAAATAGAAGTATCCAAAATAGTAAACCTTACAATAGTTCTTTTTACTCCTAATACAGGAGATAAGGTACAAGCTATTAAAGCAGGAATTACTGAAATAGGAGATATATATATAGTAAATAAAGCAGATATTGAAGGTGCTAATACTCTTTATAATACAATAAAGGATTTAATTGGCGAAACAGAAAAAAAACCCACTATACTAAAATGCTCAGCAAAAACTGGAACAGGGATAAAAGAAGTAGCAGAAAATATTAATAAAATGCTTAATGATCGAGTTGATAATTTCAAAGAAAAAGAATTAGGATTGTTAGAAATTGAATTAAAGGATATGGTTTTAAATATCCTCGAAGATAAAATCTTAACAATGTTAGAGGATAATCCTTCATATTATAATTTCATTGATAAAATACAAGATAAAAAAGTGGATCCCTATCAAGCAGCAGATGATCTTACTTCAGGACTCTTAAACAATATAATTAATCAATATCCAAAAAAAATCAAAAATCATTAGGAGTTAAAAGTTAGAAATGTCAAAACAAAAAATGTCCAAAGAAGAAGAAATAAAAACTGACTCTGGCTTTTCAGTTAAAGCAGTTTACAATAGAAACAATATTGCAAAGAAAAATATAAAAGATGAAAAACCAGGTAAATATCCTTTTACGAGAGGAATCCACGATATGATGTATCGTCAGCGTCTGTGGACTATGAGACAATATAGCGGATTTGGAAGTGCCGAAGAAACTAATAATAGATTCAAGTTTCTTTTAGATCATGGTCAAACAGGTTTATCTCTTGCCTTTGATTTACCTACGCAGACAGGAAGAGATTCCGATAATCCACAATCTGAAGGTGAAGTTGGAAGAACAGGTGTAGCAATCAGTTCAATTGAAGATATGTTGACTTGCTTTGATGCTATTCCATTAGATAAAGTAAGTACCTCGATGACAATCAATTCAACTGCTTCTACATTATTGTCTTTATATATAACCGTCGCAGAGACACAAGGAATTCCACCTACTTCTTTAAGAGGAACAACTCAAAATGATATTTTAAAAGAGTATATAGCTAGAAATACATATATTTATCCACCAAAACCATCAATTCGTTTAATTGGAGATATGATTCAATATTGTTCAAAATATGTTCCTCAATGGTACCCAATTAGCATTTCTGGATATCATATGCGTGAGGCAGGATCTAATGCTACTCAAGAATTAGCATTTACTTTTGCAAATGCAATTGAATATATTCAGACTTGTATAGATAGAGGACTTAAAGTTGACTATTTTGCACCACGGCTTTCATTTTTCTTTTGTTGTACTATGGAATTTTTTGAAGAAATAGCCAAATTTAGAGCAGCCAGAAGGATATATGCTAAAATAATGAAAGAAAGATTTCATGCTAAAGATTTTAAATCATGTACTTTGCGTTTTCATGTTCAAACTAGCGGAGAATCTCTAACTGCTCAACAGGTTGACAATAACATTGTAAGAGTAACAACAGAAGCCCTTGCTGCAGTATTAGGAGGATGCCAATCTTTACATACCAATTCAAGAGATGAAGCACTAGCATTACCAACAGAAGAATCAGTAAAAATAGCTTTGAGAACACAACAAATAATAGCTACTGAAACCGGGGTAACAAAAACTGTTGATCCTTTGGCGGGATCTTATTATGTTGAATCTTTAACTAATCAAATAGAGGAAGAAGTTGATAAATACTTAAAAAGGATAAATAAACTGGGTGGAGCTCTTTCTGCTGTAGAAAAGGGATTTTTCCAGGATGAAATAAGGAAGAATGCATATTCTTTGAAAAAAGAAATAGATGAACAAAAAAGAATTATAGTTGGAGTAAATAAATATCAAGATCGTCATGATATTGAACCTTCTCTAAATGTCATGGATTCTCAAATTGAGAACAAACAAATTATGAGGTTAAATGAGTTTAAGAAAAATAGAGATAAAATTAAAGTGGACCACGCAATAGAACTTTTAATTAAGAATGCAGAAAAAGACAATCAAAATTTAATGCCACATATCATAAATGCAGTAAAAAATAAAGTCACACTTGGCGAGATTAGTAACGCTTTTCAATCTGTATTTGGAAAATATGAACCAAAGATTTCTTTTTAAAGACATTTTTTTCTAAATGCTTTTTTTGAATCAATTATATTCCTATAGTATTTAGAAAATAATAATACAGTACTAATAATAAATAATAATTTTATCTCTAAATAATCTATATGTTTAAAAAATAACATTCCTTTTTTAAATGATGAAATAAAAAGTATTTCGATAATTACACAATAATTACATATATCTTTGAATCTTCACCGAGTCAAGAGGAGATAAGCCTTTAGAAGGCTTTTTCCATAGCCAACAGAGAATATACGTTTGGCATAATAGGATTTTATATTTAAGAAAAACAATTTTTAAAAACAATTTAATTGTAATAGAAAATTAAGTTGACTAGATATAGTATTTCATTAATTTCCGGCGATGGAATTGGACCAGAGCTAATAAAAAGTGCAAAAATGATTCTTGAATTTATTAATGATACAACTTCAATCAAATTTAATCTTCTTGAAGTGGATGCGGGAGATTATGCCTTATCTAAATTTGGTAAGGCTTTACCAGATTTCACTCTTGATGCTATAAAGAAAAGTGATGCATCTTTGAAAGGTCCTGTTGGTGAAAGCGCTGCCGATGTAATTATATTCTTACGACGATATTTCGACCTATATGCTAATATAAGACCTGCTAAATCTTTTCCTAATATTAAATCAATTTCAAATAATATTGATTTAGTTATAGTCAGAGAAAATACAGAGGATGTTTATTTGGGATGGGAATTCTATGCTGATTCCGAAACTATTGTTGCTCTTCGAATTATCTCTGAAAAAGCCTCAAGAAGAATTGCCGAATATGCATTTAAAACAGCAATAATTCGAAATAAAAAGAAGAAAGTAGTATCAGTCCATAAAGCAAATGTATTAAGAAAAAGTGATGGTTTGTTTAGGAATATCTGTAAGGATGTTGCTCAAAAATATCCTCAAATAGAGTATAGTGAATTATATGTTGATGCATGTGCTATGAATTTAATTAGAAATCCAGAGAACTTTGATGTCATAGTTACAACTAATCTTTTTGGTGATATCCTTTCTGATGAAGCGGCTCAAATAGTTGGCGGTTTAGGAATGGGGCCTTCAGCTAACATAGGTCAAAATTTTTCTTTATTTGAACCTGTTCATGGAGCTGCTTTTGATATTGCTGGAAAAAATATTGCTAATCCATCATCGATATTTCTTTCTATTAAGATGATGTTAGAATGGTTAGGAGATAAATTTCAAGATTCTTCATTATTTCTTGAGGCAGCCAAAATTGAAAATGCAATTATTAATTTATTAAACCAAAATCAAAAAACCATAGACATCGGAGGTAGTCTTTCAACCAGCGAATTCTCAAAAAGATTGGTTAATTTATTGTAATTAATTATATATTTTATTCAAATTTCTGTTATTTATTAAAAAAAAGAAACTTTTGCAAGATTTATTAGAAAAAGATCTATCAAATGCTATTTATTTATTCTAAGGAGCCGATTGACAAAATTCTGTTAATACTCCGTTTAATGATTTAGGATGAATAAAAGTGATTTTTCTACCATATGATCCACTTCTTATTTCACCAAGAAATCTCATACCATTTTTTTTTGCCCGAGCCACATCATCTTCAATATTATCGGCAGTTATGGCAATATGATGTATTCCTTCTCCTTTTTCTTTAAGGAATTTGGATATAGGACTATCATCAGCCATTGGTTCCATTAGTTCGATTCTACTATCTTCTAATTTGAGCATAACAACACGTACCTTTTCATTTGGTACATCTTCAATGTCAATCTTTTCTATCTTAAGAATATTTTGATAATTTTTAAGTGCTTCTTCTACATTATTAACTGCAATAGCTATATGATCCACCCTCATATTTCTAGATATGATTTATGTGATAGTTATATTAATTTTCTAATTCTAAATGTCAGAAATTAATGTATTAATTTCGAATGGGAACCCTAAAACATCAAATTTTTAGATAAAAGATCGGAAAATACTATATATACAATGAACATATATCTTATAATAATTTCTGATTCCAAAATAAATATAATATTATAAAGATTTAAAATCCCAAGTTCTATTGATATAGATGATTTTTATTCTTTACAAGGGATGGCCATCTGACCAACACAATAAGCGAATTATATATGTTCCTAAATAAAGAAGCAATAAAAGAATTATAATAAAACGCTATATAATGAAAATCCAAAAAATATAAGGATTCACTAGAAAGCATGAGAAGCCATTATGAGTAAAATAAAATCTTTAAACTACAAAAAAGATATCTCCTTTGAATATATTCCATTCCAAAATAGATAAAAAATAGATATTAAAAGTATCAGTTGCATCCTTTAAAAAAGAATAAAAGACATTATTGGAGGTATTAATTTTTTAGTAATCCAGATAATCCAAAAGATTAAATTAATATTTTATATTATCCTCAAATAGTTGAAAAATTTTTGCAATTAGTCTCTCAAAAGTTTTTGTAAGACCCAAATGATATTTATTCAATACTTGCTAGCTATTTCAGAAAATAATTCTGGTTTGTCATTAAAATATTTTCCTAGTATGTAGAACATGATATTGAATTGGAAAATATATATCTTAAAGCAATGTCGCCCAAATGATTAGTTAATTTGATGAAAATAATAAACTAATTGCAGGAACAGTGAAGACATAATATATTAGAAATTAAATTGTAACTTTATTCCTCCAGAGATAAAAGAATATAAATGTAGTTGG
>DASUUM010000109.1:0-2984 GCA_036374075.1 Nitrososphaeraceae archaeon | reverse complement strand
TAACATTACCAATGAACTGGCCAAAAGTCCAAAAGTAATCACTGACTTGTGCATATTTTGATAAGAAAGAAAAAATATATTTGACGTGCGAAAAATAGTAGAGTAAGAAATTCTATATAGTAAATTAGGGAATGATAACTAGATTTCTCATTATCTGATCATATTATCCAAAATAATGCTGAAAAATATCTCATATTTTGTTTTTTAATGAGTTATATTTTAATTTCTGTCTGATTCATCTATATTTTTATTTATTTTGTACAAGAGCATTAATAATTTGATTATTATATCTTTAAAAAGCCATAGCCTACTACTATTTTCTATTAACTCTTATATAATATACCTTTAAATTTCTTTTTGATGAACAAGGAAACATTATTCAAGCAAAAGTTATTAGTGTCTACAATCGTAGTTGCAGTTGTTTCTTCTCTCATAATCGTTCTGGCTGCCAATCCTCTACACAATGCATATTCAATAAATCCAACAAATCCCACTGAGGATGTAATTAAAGGATCTATATCCAGTATTTCTAATGATCCTTCCAATTCATCAATAGCATGGATTACTACCGGTGTATATAAAATGGAAAATGTCAAAACATCTCCAACATTTAATTCTACTTTCTATATGATAAAAACTGATGGAACGAGTAAACATACTCATTCTATTTACGATTTCAAGGCGGATGCAGATCCCATTGTAAATAGTAGTAATAATTCTACTATATTAAATGGGACTTCTACAGTAACCATGAAAGAAGGACCAGTAAATGATGTTCCCACACAGATTACACTACTAGGAGATAGTGCTATCAGTATATTGTTAGACCCAACCAAGGTCCGAAATCATTTTGGTAATGGACCTATTTATGGTAATCAACATTTGATTTGTGTAGAAGTTCCTAGTTATTGCAAATAATAGTCTATCCTATTCTTCCTTCTTTTTTTTACTATCTCGATCTCAGTTAAAAAATGCAGAGATAAACTTACTTTGAATAAGAAAATACTAAATATCTATATGAATAATATCGCTAGAGTAATAGATTAATTAATTAATTAAATGACCAATATAAGAAAAAATAAAAAAATGAGGGAGTTTTAAAGTCTATCTCAATGGTGGATTGTCAAAACATAATGCGTTTACATGTATCTACTTTAAACCCTCCCTTGCATTCTAACATATCCTTTAATGTAAAAGTAATATACGGTTCGTCACCTACTAATAAAATATTTTTAGTCATTATAATAAATCAATTCGCATCTATTACTATCTAGTTAGTTTATCTATTTTGTGTATTTCAATTAATCTTATTTTAATCAAAGGAAAAAGATAAACAATTTTAATGGTCATAAATCATAAATCATTCTATCACTTTTTTACCAAATTTAAAGTAATTTCTGATTCCATCGTTATAGTATTTTTGTGCAAGTTAACTCATCATTTTATTTAGTAATTTGAGATAATTTATCATACATCAGTTTCTTTATTAAATTGTATAAGAGATTTAAAAAATAATTTTTTGTTTAGTTATTTCCTATTATAATTTTTTTATTATGACTTTTCTTTGTTGTATTCTTCACCTAGACTAGAGTCAGGATCTGTAACTTTTTTTCCAATTGCTTTTGCTCCTGCTTTAAGTTTATCAAATGTACTTTCAGCGCCTTCTTTTACAGTATTGGCTGCTTCAGATGTTTCATCTTCTACTGAACCTTCTTGATATTGTTGTTGTTCTCCTGTTTGATATTGTTGCTGTCCACCTGATGTTCCTGTTGTTGTGGTATTATCCTTACCAACTTTAGTCATTCCTTGTCGTCTATATTCTTCTAATGCTTCTGGTGAATCTGTTCCAGTCTTTCCGCCTTCTGCAATTTCAGTATCTGAATCTCTTTTTACTGCAGTTGGCTCATGAGATGTAATCTTTTCTGGTGACATTGGATCTTTTCCTTTATAATTTTTCTTTTCTTTTTCTTCTGAAGATGTCATATAATAATATTCTATGAATATTCTATTTAACAATTAGAGAAAAGGAGTACTTGAAAAAGATGCAAAACTACGATCTCTGATAATGAATGGAGAAGGAATTCTAAGAAAGGTTTGGTTTGTAGCATAATGCTTTGTCGAAACTCACCAATAAAACAATGCTCTAGATGTTTACTTTATTATTGCTCTGAACATGCGAAAACACATTTTCATCCAGAAGCAGACGATTAATCAAGAAAAATAAATTAATAATAAAGCCATAGTCCTCCTTCGCTACTACTATACTACCTACGGAGCGAAGAAGAGATATTTTAGTAGTAAATAGCAAGACTATGGCCTGCTATGGATATATGTTTTTCTTGACAGATTATAGTGTGAATATATGTCCAATATAATATTTAATAATTTTAGGCAATTTAGAATTAGTAAATTGTCATAGCCTCATCGTGATATCAGTAGCAGCAATTGGTGAGGCTATGAATGAGTCCAACGATTGATTGGTAGTAATAATAATGAAATATTCTATTTAATAATTTGATATAAATTGTTGCAAAGTCATAGCCTGAACAAAATAGACAACTGGGCTAGTAGTGGTGGTGATTGACTATAAGAGGTCCAGACTATGACATATTACGACTTTATGCCAAATGGGTAGAGTTTTAGAGATTATAATATAGTTAGTGAAGATGATATTTATTAATTCATGAAATTCTCATTCTATGTTCTGAAATCAATAACTATTTTAATACTTACAGTTAGTGTCTGTTTTTAGAACTAATTATTGTAACTAATTAGATTTATACAACTTAAACTTCAAATTTATAATTAAATCCTTTTTTTATAGGATATAATATAGTAATAAATTAAGATTCACGATTAATATTTATACATCTTATTCATTATGAATATGTAATTTGATGTATTCCTTTATCTGTTTGATTTCATTTTCGCTTAAATCTGCTTCTTGATTATTCCAATATTCATTCCATTTTTCTTTACCTTGC
>DASUUM010000108.1:0-3037 GCA_036374075.1 Nitrososphaeraceae archaeon | reverse complement strand
TTTTCTCCTTGTAATAATCCGCTAACTCTTTTGTAGTTACTGCAATTATCTTCTCTTCTTTCCCATCCTTTTCATCTTTTTTATTTTTAGACCGTATTAGTGGAAGGAATATCTCTCTATAAAATTTGATTTTGTATGAAGGAATTCCACTAATATTCTGAGTCATTAAATAATTGTTAGAATATTTTTAATATTAGTATTTTTTATTGTTGTTGATCATTATTATACAAAAGCGAATTAATAGTAACCCTAATTTCATTTAACCAAAGTGGTTTGTATATGATATTCTCTTTGATATCTGGATTATTTGCCTCAATACTCTCTATGTATTCTTTATTTGCAGCAGTAATAAATCTATATGATAAATTAGGATCAATTTTTTGCAATTTTTGAGATAATTTTACACCATTCATATGAGGCATTTTTAAATCAAGTAAAACAAGATCATATACATCTTTTTTAAAAGAAGATAGAGCATCTATAGGATCGGTAAAAGCATCTACTTTATATCCATCAAATTTTAAAAACGCTTCATATAGATCACTAAGATCTTCATCATCATCTACTATCAAAATATTTTTCCCTTTTGTAGTAGACATTTTTTACCTTCTTTCAGTCAACAGCATTGTTATTTATAAAGATTAATTAAAATTATTGATAGTTATGAAAATTCAAATGGTAACTTATGATTATATATAGATAAACATAGTAAAAATCATTTATTATGATTTTCGGATTTTTTTAGTAGTTGAAAGTTCATTTACTACATCATGCACTATTTCTTTTATTTCATCTTGCTCCAACTTATATAATTCTTCTTTTGGGGTGCTAGTATATTTAGAAATAGATTTGTATCTTTTTAAAAGTTCTTTTTCCATTTGAGCCATTCCAATTACTTTGAGAAGATCAAGTTGGCTATTTGCACTTTTGTATAGTTCCTTCCTTATCTGGATGTTTCTTGATATGTTCTGTGAAGATGACAAGATTCCAATAAATAACAAATACGATCCAAGTGGCATAAATGCTGTAGTTATTACACCAAAGGGGGGATAAACAGAATATTGTAATGTTGATATATCTTGAGAGCCAAAGATAATTACCATGCCTATAGCAGAAAATAATATAGACTGTCGAACTTTACTTTTTGCAACTAGAGTAGAAGCAATCAAGAAAAATATACTAAAAAATAAAGCACCTATCTGTTTTGTTGCACTAAAAATTAAAATATAGATAATGGCAAAAGTAATTGGATAATCTAGTATAAGTGAAAAGAATATGTTACCAAAGTAACCTTCAAAAGGAAATAGATAATAGATTAAAGGTATAGATATTAATATAAAATATTTTATTTTACCAATCTTATGCCTATAGTGACTTAAAAGTATAGCCGTGGCTATCCACATAAAAGAAAATGAGAATATAGAAAGCATATCATGAGTAAAAGCAATTTGTTGATGAAAAGAAGAACCACCAAAGTTTGTCACAAATGATGTAATCTGATATGGTTGTATAGTCTGCTTGACTGAACTAGAAAAATAAGAGTCAAGGTAAATAAGAGATATAACTAAGTTGATGATCAAAAGTGAGAATGATATAGTAAATAGCATGATTATGTAATTTCTTTTTGATTTGAACCATCCTATAAAAAGAAAAACTAGGAAAATTAAAAAAATTAATGTTGATATATACGCCAGATAAGTTTCAGCACGAACTAATATGATATTATATTTATTTGAAAGAATCATTTGTAGAATTATTATTGATATGATGGATATTGTTGTAGTTTGACTGAAGAAAAAAAATCCACGAAGATATTTGATATTTATTGGCAATGTATAAACAGATTCAGAAGTTTTTCTAGTCATATACAAAAATAAAATAGAGATTATGGAGAATACAAACGAAAAAGCAATAAAGATTTGAACATTCCATGATGTTGGAAGTTGCTGACCCGTATAGGAAGCAAATTTAACAACTGTTAAATCAAGAATCACAATTACTGTAAAAGTCAAAATGAGAATGAGTGAATTCTTTTTTGTCAAACCAGAGGAGAAAAACGTAGTAAGGTTTCTCATTATGACTAGATCCTTGTATAAAGCATTGACTAATTTAGGCTATAACCTTTTAAAAAAATTTTACTAACAGAATTTGCAGTTTACATGCTTAATTATTATTGAGATAATATCGAAAAGGTTAAGAATTGTCTTTATAGTATTTGTAATATGAATATTATTCCTTTTGTAATTAGCACAAAGAAAATGAATTTATCAATTTATATTTTTACAATCTTATTAGGATTTTCTCTCTTAACTTTTGAATCTAATGATGTATTTGGCGTAGAATTATTTTCAAAAGATGAACAGCCATTTGGAGTTTCCTATGACGAATGGATATCAAAGTATTGGAACTGGTGGGTCTCACAGTCTATAGAAGAAGCAACTCCAGTTCAAGGAGGATGTATAATAGATAAATCAGATTCTATTGTTATGCTAATGGAAACAACTGTAGGAGGAACTCATAATCAGGAATGTGAGATATCTTCTAACCAAGGAATCTTAATACCTTTATGGATTGCATGGTGTGATAGTGGAACTGATACAGAGTATCCAATAGCAGAATTATCAAAATGTGCTAGGGAAAAATATAACTTGGGAAATATAAAATCTGAAGTTAAAATTGATGGACAGTCTCTGGCTAAATTAGATGTAAGATTATCATTACTGGAAGGATCTTTAGATTATAAAATAAATTCTTTAACTAATGTTAGTGAAATATACGTAAAAGCATTTAATCTTACTGCACCAGAAGATACCCATAAAGCATTTACTGTCCCTGGAACATTTCATGCTGGTGCACATGGATGGTATGTTTTTCTGAAACCATTGCCTCCTGGAGATCATACCGTATTTTACAATGTAAGAGTAACTCCAACTGGTGCACTTACTTCCCCCGGAACTACAGCAAATTTTGCTGATATTACGTATCTATTTCATGTGAAATAAGTATAATTTTTTACTCTAGTTTTTAATTATCGAAA
>DASUUM010000107.1:0-7070 GCA_036374075.1 Nitrososphaeraceae archaeon | reverse complement strand
TTATGTAAAGTGGAAGGGAATGGATCCAATGAATGTAGAAGGAGGTGAAGATGAAGTAGTTAATTATACTGGAGAAGTATTTCCAGGACTAATTGCAACAGGAATGTCAGTCACTGAGACTCATGGCCTTCCAAGAATGGGTCCTACCTTTGGTTCTATGCTATTATCTGGTAAAAAGGCTGCTGAAATAGCTGCTCGAAAGTTAGAAGAAGTACCACAAATTCCAAACTGACTGATTGGCTTATTCACAAAGCTGGTAATAGAGTAAAAATTTTTTTTGGGTTTTATTCTTCTTTTTCTATTTTCATTACTTTTTTTAATTTACTTTGCTACATTATAAATATATCAATTTCTATAATGAATCCTCTTGGCCAGAATTAGATATTGAAAAGATTATATCGTGTTTAAAGAAAGTATTACCCAATAGTATAATAGAAAAAGAGAAAGAATCTTGGTTATATTTTAATTCAATTGATAAAGAAAAAATTTTATCATTTTATAACCATGCTATTGTCCAAGATCTAAAACAACCATTATACATTTATGATTTGAATTATAATCATTATAACTATGATAGTAATAACGAAAAAAAGGTAGTTACACCCATCAAAAAAAATGAATCTGTTGAATACTTGTTATATGATGGATTTGTGATACAAAAATTACTTGAGAATTTAATACAAAATGATGAGCAGCAACAACAGCAGGAATTAATATTTAAAAAACTTAAAATTCTGATAACTGATAAACTATTATGTACATTTGATGAGACAGATTGGAGGTATCATGCAAGGTCTCTGATATGTGGAAATCCAACTTTGATTTCTACATCTGGGATTGTAGAGGGCATTGCTAAACCTCGTGATTATTATTATAAATTGTATTTTTTTAGAGAAAAAGACCTTGATATTGTTGATGAGCTTAAAAGGGATTACAATCGACAATTTATTAATTATAATGATCCGCGAATAAATGATATTATTGTAGGTTTAGTGCTTCAATCACTTTTTTATTTTATCAATTCCGGAAATCCTTTTTGCGAAGACAGAAATTGTAGGTTATTTAATGCACACTTTCAAGATGATATTATTAGAATCAATATAAAAGAGAAAAAGATATGCCGAAGACATAAAATTCTCCTAAATAAATACAATGAAAGTCTTTTTATTGATAATAATTGTTAAAAAACCAGAATAGAAATAAGAATAGAAATATTATAGCGAACAAATTATTAATTGGTCTATATTTTTATTTATAACATACAAAATGCAAGTCCATGATAATAATGATGAGGCTAATTATGAGAGTGAAGATCATACTAATACTAATACTAATACTAATAATAATAATCAAAATCAAAAATTGGATACTTTTGATGTTATTATCATTGGCTCAGGTCCTGCTGGTTTTACTGCGGCAACATATACATCCCGTGCTAAACTAAAGACCTTAATCATATCTGGCAGCTTGCCAGGAGGACAATTAATGACAACTAGTGAAGTTGAGAACTATCCTGGATTTCCAAAGGGAATATTTGGACCTGAATTAATGATGAATATGAGAGAACAAGCTACAAGATTTGGCTCTATTATTGTTGATGACGAAGTAATAGAAGTTAATTTTAAACAAAAGCCTTTTTTTGTAAAAACCTATTCCAAGGAATATCAATCAAGATCAATTCTAGTATGTACAGGAGCTACTCCACGAAAATTAGGCATTGCTGGAGAAGAGGAATTTGGAGGAAGAGGTGTATCTTATTGTGCTACTTGTGATGGTCCTTTCTTTAAGGGGGAGGATATTGCTGTTGTTGGAGGTGGAGATACTGCCTTGGAAGAGGCAACCTTTCTAACCAAGTTTGGAAAATCGGTGAAGTTAATCCACAGACGCAATTCACTTAAAGCAAGCAAAATATTACAAGAAAAATCGTTTGAGAATCCCAAAATTCAATTTCTATGGGATAGTACAATTACCAAAATAACTGGCAACAAAAAAATTTCAACAATATCGATAAAAAATGTAAATACTCAAGAAGAAAGGGAATTAAATGTTGGAGGTTTATTTGTAGCGATTGGACATGAACCTAATACAAAAATATTTAAAAACCAACTTGAAATGGATGACCATGGTTATATCATTCTAAAAGAAAATACACGAACTAGTGTTGACGGAGTATTTGCAGCAGGAGATGTACATGATTTTCGGTACAGGCAAGCTGTTACTGCTGCTGGCTATGGTTGTATGGCTGCCCTTGACGTTGAAAAATGGCTGACTGAAAAGTAGATTGACGATAATAACAAAAATTAAAATTAGTAATTTAAAAAAATTATTCGATTTAATTACTTTTGATAATATTTCTATTTATAAATAAATATAATTATTGTAAATTTGTTATTATAAAAGATAATTTTTTAAATAATTCATTCATTACACTATGCCGCTCTAAAATTTATAACTTTAAATTATTAAAAGAAAATGTGATTTTTTATTGCTAGTACAATAATTCTGAGAGATATTTTGCATTTTCCAGAGCTTTATCGTATTCTTCAGCAGTAAAAATGTTTTGTTCTTTATATAGACTCTTGAATTTTCTTCCATCATCAGCAAAAATGCCTACTATGATTCCCTTTTTAATTTTATTTCTAGTTTCTAGCATTGCTGACATTACTGAACCAGAGGATGGTCCCACCAAAATATTCTCTTTGTTAGCAAGTTCCTTTACCATTGTAAAAGAGGCTTTGTTAGTTGCAGTAAACCATTCATCCACTACACTTTCTCGTCTTTTAAAAAGATCAGGCATAGAAGATTCTTCAAAGTTTCTTAATCCCTGCAATAAATGATTTTTTTGTGCTTGAATTGCAATAACCTTAATATTCGGATTTTTTTCTTTCAAATAGACACCTGTTCCTGTTATAGTTCCTCCAGTTCCACAACCTGTTAGAAAATGAGTAATCTTGCCATTAGTTTGATACCATATTTCAGGGCCAGTACTCTCGTAATGAGCCATAAAATTAGCATCATTTTCATATTGATTTGGCATATAGTAAATATCTGGCCTTGGAGTCGATATTGCCGTTGCAAGTGCAATACTCTGATCAGTCCCTGCTCCTACTCTTGGACATAAATCATCTGAAGTTTCATGTATTATAGCTCCTAATTTTTTAAGTATAGATTTTGTTTCAGCACTCACTTTTTCTGGAATAACTATCTCAACTTTGTATCCCAAAGATGAGGAAATTCCTGTTAATGCTATTCCTGTATTTCCTGAAGTA
Source organism: Nitrososphaeraceae archaeon (assembly GCA_036374075.1). GTDB lineage: Archaea > Thermoproteota > Nitrososphaeria > Nitrososphaerales > Nitrososphaeraceae > TH1177. The sequence continues at coordinate 3,801 of DASUUM010000107.1, read as the reverse complement.
GGTTCTATAATTATGCTTTTGTCTTTCTTGATTCTTCCTTTTGATTCTGCATCTTTTATCATCCAAAATGCAGCTCTGTCCTTAACAGAACCAAAAGGATTGTACCATTCTAATTTAGCAAAAAGTTTTACGCTATCTGTTGAAAAAGAAGATAATTCTATTAAAGGAGTATTTCCTATTTTTTCTATTACTTGATTTCTTGTTATTGTTTGAGTCATTTTACTTTGCCTTTTTTATTACAAATTCTAAATCTGATTCATTTTTATTTATTGATACTAAATCATGTCCATTTCTGTTTACCCATCTTGAAATATCTTCTTCTGATTGTGGATCATCAGCAACAACCTTTAATCTTTCACCTATTGTCATTTTTTCCATTTCTATCTTTGTTCTAAAAACTGGTTCAGGACAATAAAGTCCTCTTACATCAATAACTTTTTTAAAATTATCATTATTGTTATTGTTATCGGTCATATTCTACTATGTTCCTACTATAAAAAGAAGCTGTTGCAATATAAAATGTTTATGACTTTCTTTTATAGTTAAATTCGTCGGAAAATATCTTTCTTCTCTTTTCTTATAATTTTTGTAATTGAACTATTACGTTTAGAGTAGTTAACATTTCTAACTATTGCTATCGGGATCCCTTCTGTCTTACCCATAACTAGTTCTGCTGCTCCTGCTATTTCATCAACAATAGCTATTTCTGTAACCCTTAAAATTTTGCCAAACATATCATGTTTTCCTTTATAACTTTTTAAAGGATTTATACCGGCAATACCTATTGCAACATTTGTCTGACCCATTCTAAATGGTCGACCAAACGTATCTGTTATTAAAACAGCGACCTGTTTTCTCGTTTTTTGATATATCTCTTTCCTTATTGATTCTGCAGATTTATCAGGGTTTATTGGCAGTAAAAGAACTTGATCCTTTTTATTACTTACATTACTTTGATCTATACCGGCATTTGCACAAATAAAACCATGATGAGTTTCTGCAATTATGATATTATTAAATATTCTTATAATCTTATGCGATTCTTGTAATATCAATTCAATAATTCGAGGGTCTTTATCTACTTGCTTACTAAGATCTATTGACTTGTGGGAAGGAATAATATCATCAAGATCAATTACCCTTCTTTCATTTTTTGAAACGATCTTTTGAGCTAAAACTATTATATCACCATTCTCGAGAGTCTGTCTGTTATTATTTTTTTCTTTTATTGCTTTTAAAAAAGTATCTACTATATTTGAGGTTGGTTTTATCTGGCTATCTATATATATTGGAATTATCTCTATTTTTTTTAGCATTAGAATTTATTATATGAAATTTTTTATTTTTTTATTTATTTTAGTTTATTTTAGTTTATTTTTCATTTCTTCTTGATTAGTTTTTAGAATCCAATTTCCAAATCTTTTTTCTAACAAATTTTTTAATAAAGATAAGTTCCTTATTTCTATAACATCATCTGCTTTATTTTTGACTATATCTACAGGACAAAAACCTACTGTATAACCTGCTATATCAAATAGCTTGAGATCATTAGCTCCATCAACAACTACAACTATTTCTTCTTTTTTAATACCTAATTGTTTAATTATGGGTCTAACAACAAGTGATTTATCTGAAGTCACTTTAAGTTCAATATCATCTAATATTCCATTTTTAAAAATTAATTCATTAGAAAAAATTAAATCTAAACCTAGCTCTTTCTTTAATCTCTCTGTAATAATTGTAAAACCACCTGAAACGGCAACCATTTTCCATCCTGCATTTTTAAGTGTTAAGCAAAGATCTTTCGCTCCAGGCATAATTTCTAAGTTTTCTCCTATAGCTTTAGCATCTTGAAATCTTGTACCTCTTAACGCATACACTCTTCTTCTAAGACCTTCTTCCCAATCTATGTCTCCTCTTATGCCTTGTTTTGTTATATCCCAAATTTCCTTTTCTTTTGCAGGACCGAAAACTTGAGCCAGAATAGGTAAATATTCAGCATTAAGTAATACTCCTTCCACATCAAATATTATTAACATAGATATTTGCTTAAGCGACTATCTTTCTTTACCGTATATTAAGCTTGTCTGTTTTATAATAGCAAATTGTTAAAATTAAAGAAAAAAAATTGTAGTGTTGTAGTGATAGATGGAAGGTAAATAAATTAAAATGTAGTTAAATTGTCAAAAAGTATAAAACTAATAATACGGAATAATCTTTAATCAAATTTATAGAATGGAAATTGCACAACTCATTTTTCTATCCTTAATTATTTCTATACTTGGTGGAGTTTGTTTCACCTGGATTTACCTTTTATTATTTATGATTAAATCAATTACCATTTCTCCCAAGTTGGAATTTATAGAAAATATAGAAAAAAAGTTTCCAAAGATTAGCATAATACTTCCTGCCAGAAATGAAGAAAAACATATTCGCCATTGCATAGATAGTCTATTAAAACAAGATTATCCAGATTTTGAAATAATTTTAGTCAATGATGAATCAACAGATAAAACCTTGGAAATTATGAAAGAATTTGAAAAGTCACACCCCGCTAAAATTAAAGTTGTTAATGTCACACATCGTGATGAGAATTGGATTGGAAAAAATTGGGCATGCTATCAAGGTTATTTAAAATCTAATGGTAATTTATTGTTATTTACCGATGCAGATTCATCTCATTCAGAAAAAACACTGTCATTAGCTGTTCAAAATATTATTCACAATAGATTAGATGCAATAACAGTAATGCCAATGTTATTGTGTCATGATTTTCTTACCAAAGTCACTATTCCAATATTAACTACTTTTATGCATACTAGATTTTCTCCTCTAAAGGTTAATAACGCCAAATCAAAGATTGGGTATTTTTTTGGAAGCTATTTTATAATTAATAGAGATACTTATGAAAAAGTTGGGACTCATGAATCAGTAAAACATGAAATAATAGAGGATGGTGCTTTGGGTAAAAAAGTCAAAGAGGCTAATTTTAAAATGAAAATGGTTAGAGGTGAAAACTATATTCAAGCGATATGGGCACGAAACTCCACAGAATTATTTAATGCTATAGATAGATTAGTTATACCTCTCTTTAAAGAGAAAAGACTTGAAGCTAGTCTTTTAAGCATAGCTTTATTCTTTTTATTGCTATTTCCTGCTTTGATATTTCCTTTGTCATTAATATCAAGTATAAACCATCAAAATCTCATTAACTATGGGATCTCTCTTTTATCTGGCTTAATACTGGTTATTCTACTAATCACAAATATAATTCAAATCCAAAAAACACTTTTTTTTAATAAAATTTACTCTATTGGTTTTATAATAGGGGGAGCGATTATCGTTACAAGATTTATTAATAGATTGATAAAATCCAATACAAAAAGTATAATCAACTGGAGAGACAGGATATACACACTATCTTCAGATCAAACATCTCCATTATAATATTTCACAAATCTGAAATAGTTGTTCTCTTTTCTTTTTGATACAAATTTATTAAAATAAATAACATTTTCTTCTTTGGATGCTAATATATATCTCCAATATTCATCTATTGACTTTGTAATACCAATCCTCTTAGTAGATAATATTAGATGAGGTTTAACATTTTCTTCTTTTTCTTTTATATATATTTCGCTAGTAATATCAGTCAAATTATAATTATTATGCTGTTTGTCTATACATAGTGCTTGAGCAATTTTTCCTGGTCCATTAGTTAGAGAATTTATATCTTGAACATTTCTATACTCTTTCATATATTGGATTCCGTCTTGAGGTTCTAAAGCTCGTAATAATACA
>DASUUM010000106.1:0-5545 GCA_036374075.1 Nitrososphaeraceae archaeon | reverse complement strand
TGGCGACCTATAGCTGAAAATGTAGAATTTAATGCTTTGGAATCAAATTCTCAGGCCGTAATGGCAGTTGCAGATACAGTAAGAACCACTTTGGGTCCAAAAGGTTTGGATAAACTCTTAATCGATCAAGCGATGAATAGGCATGTTTCCAATGATGGTGTAACCATTCTTCTTTCTTTAAAGGCGATTCATCCTGTTGCAAGGATGATTGTTGAAATTGCGGAAAGACAAGAACAATTAGTAGGTGATGGGACTACAACTGCCGTAGTAATGGCGTCAGAAATGATAAAGGAAGGTAAAAGATTGATTAAAGAACTAGGAGTTCATCCTACTAAAGTAGTCGAAGGAATAGAAAATGGTGTAAAACATGCATGTAAAATTTTAGAAAAAGATGCCAAAAAAATATCTATTGAAGATAAAGAATTGGATCAAATTATAAATACATCCTTATCTTCAAAATTAGATGGTGCTACTTTATCAAATCTTGTTATAAAATCAATTAGGACAGTAGGAAAAAATTCTATATATGATAATTCCTTTGATTTTGACAAATCTATCAAAGTAATTAGAAAAATTAACGTTTCTGATACCGTTTTTAACGGCATAGTTTTGGAAAGAAAACGTATGGATCTAGAAATGCCTATGCGAATACTAAAACCTAAAATTATGATCGTAAAACTTGATTTAAAACCAGTAAAGGAATCATGGTTGAAAGAAAATAGTCGTTATGAGGAAATTTTGAATATGGAAAACGATCGGTTATTAAAATCTAAAAGAATTGTGGATGAAATTACGGCAACTGGTGCTAATACTCTTTTAATATCTTCTCCTGAGATAGATGAAGTTATAGAGAATTTCCTAGTTGCAAAAAATATATTTGCAACAAGAATATCTTCTGAAGAAATAGAATTTTTATCTCGATATATTGGTGCAAAACCTGTGAGAATGGTAGAAGATCTCAAAAATGATGGGATTATTGGAATTGCTGATTCTATATATGAAGATGAAGATACTGGTCTCATATACATTGAAAATGGCTCGGGCAAAAATATAGTTACAATTATAGTTTCTGGAACAACTAAGGAAACTTCTCTTGAAAGATGGAGATCTGTTATAGATGGTGTGAATGCTGCCGAAGCTGCCTTGAATAGAGGAATAGTTGCTGGAGGAGGCGCAGCAGAGATACATGTAATTGAAAAGTTAAAGAGTTTAAGACTAAAAGGATTGGAACAGGTCGGTCTTGATGTAGTAGCATCTGCATTGGAAAGTATAATGCGACAAATCCTTACTAATGCAGGATTTAATGGCTTAGAAAAAGTAATGGCCGCCAAGGCGTCAAAGCCAAACATTGGAATAGATATTGATACAGGTGAATTGGTAGATATGTATGAAAAAGGAATTCTTGATCCTCTATTGGTAAAATTAATGGCTCTAGAAGCAGCCGGAGAAATTTCAAAATCAGTCTTAAGAATAGATAGGAATCTTGCTGCAGAAGATTTAAGTCAACAAAGTGTATCGGAAATAAAGAGATAAGGTGAAGAAGTAAATGCAAATTCGTCATTGTGTAGAAGAAAATAATGTAGATGACAATTTGATCATAAAAAATCCTAAAGAAATTAAACATGTAATCGTACAAGAAGGTAAGATAAAAGAAATGTCAGGATTTATTGATCCTAATTCTCATCTTAATCTTGACTATTCTTTACACCGTATAACCAAATGCATTATAGCCAAAAAATTTGAGATAGGATCTGAAGTGCTTTTTACTAATTCAGGATTTGTCTTTGCTATGGTAACTAAATCTCATTTTAAACATTATGGATATATAGATTATACAAAAAACCTTACAAATATGATAGATAAGGTGAATGAATTAAGAAACTCTAAATCCATTTATACAAGTAAATGAAAAAACTGATGTATGGAAAATAAAAAGGGAAATAAAATAATATGATAACTGTTAATAAAATTTTAGGTAATATCAATGAAAATTCCGATCTAAAGAAAAAATATGAAGATATGATAAAAAATAATAATTGTGAAAAAGTTGTAATAAGTAGATTAGAATCACAAAAATTAAGAATGCGAAAAAATACAGATAAGAAAACTGATGTTATCTTTATATTTGAACATACTCCTCATTTAAGAAATGGTGATGTAATTTTTCTTAATGCCGAAAAAATGATATTGCTGACTCTTGAACCTGAGCTTGTAGCAATAATGACTTTCAAAAGTTCTGTAAACAAAGACGATTCTTTTCCTCTCTCTGTTAAGATTGGGCATAACCTTGGAAATTTACATAGACCTATAAAGGTAACAAAAAATCAAGTAATCTTTCCAATACAAGCTGAAACTGAACTAGGAATGTTAAAAAAAATGTTTTCTTCATTTGATAAATTTCTTGATATTAAAACAGATATGATGATTTTTGAGCCCGATGAAGGATCTGATATCCATGAACACTAAAATTAGTAAAAAAATGGACAGTACTGATAATAATAGTAAAAATTATGAAAGTAATCTGGCTTCTTCTTCCGCTTCTGCTTCTGAAACAAAAGTATCTTCACTTGTGGAAGAAATCAGTATGCTTCAGCTTGGTGATTCATTCTTTCCTACTGGAATGTATACTACATCAAGTGGATTAGAAACATTATTCTATGATAAAAGAATTAAGAGTAAAAAAGAAATTTTTGAATTTATAACAGTTTGTCTAACGTATCAAATAGGACCTGCCGATTGTGCGGCACTTTCAAATGCCTATGAATTCGCCAAAGAAGGAAATCTAACTAAAATAATAGAAATAGATCAGATACTATTTTCAATGAAATTGGTAAAAGAGATTCGTGATGCTTCTACAAGATCTGGAACTCAACTTTTGAATTGTTTATTGAGTTTCGTCAAAGATAATGATTTAATTTCTTCATATTATAATTCAATAAAGAATAAGACTGCGAAGGGTGTATATCCTGTTGCCTTAGCAGTAGCATCTAATGTTTTAGGAATAAAAAAGGAACGAGCATGCCTTATTTTGCTATATGGATTTACAGTTAGTATTGTAGGCGCTGCATTGAGACTTGGAATTCTACAACACCTTGAAGGGCAACAAATTATTCATGAACTAAAACCAATTATGACATTGGTTATAAATAACAATATCAATAGACATTACTCTCATTTATGGCAGTTTAGCCCTGGAATAGATCTTGTACAAATGAAACATGAAAGAATGGATTCAAAAATGTTTATTACATAAAATACTATTTATTATCTTGATATGACATTTAAAAGAATTCCAAGAATCGGTATTGGTGGTCCCGTAGGATCTGGTAAGACAATGTTAATAGAACAATTTGTTCCTCTATTAAGTCAAAAGGGATACAAGATAGCAATTGTCTCCAATGATGTAGTATCAAAAGAAGATGCTGATAGAATGAGAAGAAATCTGGCATCAGAAAGAGGTCTCATGCCTGAAAGCCTAGTAATTGGATTGGCTACAGGTGGATGTCCTCATACTGCAGTAAGAGAAGATCCATCAATGAATCTATCTGTAGTTGAAGATATAGAGTCAGCTCATAATCAAGAATTGGATTTAATAATTATTGAAAGTGGTGGAGATAATATAACAACTACATTTAGTCCTGCCCTTGCTGATTATTTTATTTATATTATTGATGTTGCCGGTGGTGATAAATATCCAAGAAAACGCGGTCTTGGGATAGAAAATTGTGAACTTTTGGTAATTAATAAAATTGATCTAGCGCCATATGTAGGTGCAGATCTCAAGATAATGGAAAGAGATGCTAAATTAATAAGAAAAGGTAAGCCTTTTGTTTTTGTAAACTGTAAAACTGGAGAAGGAATTAAGGAAGTAGCAGAACATATAGTAAAAGATGTTTTATTTGATTTACCACCAAAAACATCAATCGAACAATTAACTTGAAAGATCTGAAATATTTTATTCCAGATGATATTCCACAAGAAGTATTATCTTATGAATCAGATCTCAGTCAATTAGGTGTAGGAAAAGCAGGAAAATTAGGAGCCATATTTTTATTACTAGAAAAAAATGACCTAGTAAATAAAACTGTTATAAGGGAACAATTTTCAAAGGTTCCTTTGTTTACTCAACGGGCTCTATATCTCGAAGAAAGTCTTCCTTCTATGGCCTATATCTATATAATCTCTCCATCTGGAGGGGTGCTTCAAGGAGATAGATATAGAATTGATATACAGCTTAGTAAAAATGCAATAGCTCATATAACTACTCAAGGGGCAACAAGGCTCTATAGAATGAATAAAAATTTTGCAACACAGATTTTAAATATAACGTTAGACAATAATTGCTATTTTGAATATGTTCCAGATCAAATTATACCTTATAGGGATTCACGATTCTATCAATCCGTAAATATTAATTTACATGATACAGCAACCATGATATATTCTGAAACTATTGTTCCAGGTCGAATGGCTATGGGAGAATATTTTGATTATGATGTATGCTATTTAAAGACTGTAGCCAAAAGCCATAATGGATCATTAAAACTTGTTGATACTGCATTATTGGAACCAAAAAGAAATAAACTAAAAAGATTTGGGATTCTTGAAGAATTTAATATGTTATCAAATATGTATATATTAACTCCATCTAAATATATTGGGATTCTAACTGAAAGGATTAGCGGAGATTTAATACATTATGAGAAGGTTGTAGGAGGATGTTCAGTATTACCAAATGATTCTGGAATAACAGTACGAATACTAGGTAATACAATTGATAATATAAAGGAAGTGGTTTATAATATACTTAAAATCTGCCGACAAGAAATTATAGGAGCTGAATTTAGCGGTATTAGAAAAAACTAAATTTTCTTTTCTTTTCTTTTTTTAGACTGTTAAATTATGCAATGAATTTAAAAAAAGATTTGCATACTAATAGTATCTGATCTTCTAATTATCGTGATATTGTCCAGAATTCTATAGTTTTAACTTTGTGATTCACATTTTCCTTATGAATATCAGCATCAATTTTATTATCAAAAACTTTATCACACTCTTGACACCATGAAGTTTGTTTCCGTCTGCTTTTATCTAATGCATTCAAATAATAATAATAGAATAATAATATTAAATAAATGATTTGTTATTTCAAATAGATTAAGATATTTATAAATTTAAATTTTTAACAGGATTTATAAATTTAGACATTTTCATTAATTTTGATAGTGTAATAATTATTCTTTACCTTTAAATCATTAATAAGTCAAGTGACTTGGTTTATGTCATATTCTTTTTACAAATGGGTCTAAATTACTGAATAGGTAAAGCTTAAGGTATCCAGAATATCATAATTTTATGTACCATGTTTCTAAACTCAACCTCACTACAGCACAGAAGAACAGTATAAAATCATTGATGAAAAATACTGCAGACAAGAGACATTATCGTAGATTACTTGCAGTAATCCAGAAAAGCAATGGTAGAACATTTGAAGACATTGCAAAGGAACATGGTGATGTGAGTATCAGAACAGTCCAAAGATGGA
>DASUUM010000105.1:0-12801 GCA_036374075.1 Nitrososphaeraceae archaeon | reverse complement strand
ATCTGCAGATCCAATAGAATATAGAGATGGAAATGAAAGACCAACTGTAAGGAAACTACCGGGATTAATCAAATATTCTAATATAATTTGCAAAAGAGGTGTAACATACAATCTAGAGTTATTTAATTGGCATAAAGAAATTGTTGCAGGGAAAATAAATTCAAACAGAAAAAATGTCTCTATCTTGTTATTAGATGAAGAGGGAAATGAAGCTGCAAGGTGGGATTTTTCAAATGTCTGGCCTACAAAATATGATGCACCAGATCTTAACGCTATTGGTAACGAAATAGCTGTAGAGACTCTGGAATTAGCTCATGAGGGAATCATTAGAAGCAAATGACCGTTGAACAATGTGTTTTTTTAAAACTGAGTATGAATTTTGTCTACCCAAAGGTTATATTGACAAGGAAGGTAATTGTCATAAAAACAGTTGTATGAGGCTGACTACTACTGCAGATGAAATTTTGCCTACAGGATTCACGAGTAATAAAAAATGAATCAGATCAAATAGTGGAACAATTACAAAAATTTGGTAAAAATGTAAAGTATATTGTTTTTGAAAATGAAGGTCATGGGTTTACAAAGACTATAAATCAGTATTAAATTTAACCATTAAAATACCAAAACCATTAAAATACCAAAAGCCTATAATTAAGTTTTTCAGACTAGAATTTCAATCTTGGTTTTTAATTAAAGTATTTATATTCCTAATTTTTGGAAAGTAAAATAAATTACAAAAAATACATCCCAATTATATGTCATACAGAAGCCCTCTAAGTTTTTATTTTTAGTTGTTTATCCAATTATTTAAAGGGACCAAGCAGAAACGATTCCAATTGGAAATATTGTATAAAGTTATATCTTAATACAAGAATTTTTCGACCCCCTCAAAATTAATTAGAATAACGATTATTAATTTTATAGAACTTCAAAATAATCAAAAACTATTATATTATGTTACCTGCTATAATGAGAATTCGAAGTTCCTCCGATCTTGGTTAAATCTAAACTAAAGTAATTTTAATATCAAAAATTTTAACCTTATAAATATTGTTAAAATCTCATTTGTTACTTTTTATGATTCTTTCATAAAATTTGTCTATAATTAGGTTTAAATACGTTGTATTCAAAGGAAACAGATTTAATTTTGAATTTGTTACATAATCATTGAATAAAATTATTATCAAGTAGAACAAGGAAATGATGTATGTTTATTATGAGATTTGTTCTATTTTGAGTTCCCATGTATCACCAAGAGATGACATTCCCGCAGCAACTACTCCTCCACCAAATAGTACTACTCTGTCTCTTCTGCTATCATAAGCTATGGCATGACCGAATCTAGGGCTAGGACCGATATCTTGAGTGTGAGTCCAAAATTTACCGTCCCACAGCCAAGTATTATCATTTACTTGGTCATTTACCGTTTTTCCTCCAAAAAGAATTGTACCGTGAACTGTGTATACCATCGGTGAACCGACTAAACGGCCAGGACCTAGATGCTGCAGGTGTGTCCATTCATTGCCATCCCATCCCCATGTCTCTCCGACAGAGCCCCCGGTTAATGTTGCTCCACTAAATAATAGCACGATCTGTGCAGACTCATCATAAGTCATAGTGTGTGCATGGCGTGCTGATGGTCCGGTATCAGATACTTGGGTCCATTCATTGCCATCCCATTCCCAAGTGTCATTAAAAAAGGGACCATTAAAGGGTGCTCCGCCAAATAGTACTACTCTTTGCCTCGTGGAATCATATGCCATAGCGTGATTTCGGCGTGCTGATGGTCCGGTATCAGATACTTGGGTCCATTCATTGCCATCCCATTCCCACGTGTCATTAAAGTGGTCAGTAGGCAAACCTCCAGCATACCCGCCGAATAGCACAGACTTTTTTCTAAAAGAGTCATAAACCATATCGAAACCTGATCTTGGTAATGGTCCAGTATCAGCTACTTGAGTCCATTCATTGCCATCCCATATCCATGTGTCACCTAGACGATTAGTACCGGCAGCCCAACCTCCAAAAAGCACTACTTTCTCTTTATCAGAGTCATAGCACATTGAATGATCAGTTCTGGGTGAAGCACCGATATCCTCCTTTTGAGTCCAAAAAAATCTTTCCATTGAATTGCCATACATTATCTAGTATAATTCTATTTTGTTCCTATCGTTAGAGTAATAACCAAAAATTCAGAGTAATGTTAGAGCACATCTTACACGAGCAATCAGTTAAGGGAATTTTGCATCTAATTTGTCTGGTTCTGGCTCTTTATTTTTAGTTAATTTGTATTCAAATAATACTAATCAATTTACAGCATTTTTTTTTGAACTACAAATTTGTGTCAAAATCCGTTGACACTCCTACGAGCCTTTACTACTATACTAAATGTTTTCAACAATATCATCTTATATATACCACTTAGCATATGTTAGCTGACACCTTCCAACAAGTAATTTATCATATTGAGATGAAATCTTTTTGTTCTGAAATATAGAGATATTTTATTTGTGACATCTATAAATGATGAATAATACTGTAGAACTATTGCTTCGAGGTTCGAGTCCCCGATCTGTTGTTGGAAAAATAATTTTAATAATTAATTTTTAACTATCTATCTTAATTAACGAATAAAACAAAATAATATTCGATTTGTTTAAATCTATTTGAAGCTAATATGATTATATGCTAGGAGCAGAATTAGGTCATGAAGAAGGTAATATTATTGGACGTAGAGTATTAGATGCTGAAGGTCCCAAAGTAGAAAATACTTTTACTGCTGACGGTAATTTTAGAGGTGTAGAAACGAATGATTTAGGAACTTATTGGACTACTATTAGACCAGGTGGCGTTTTATATGGAGAAGGACAAGGAGTTTTAACTTCTAGAGATGGACAAATAGTAACCTGGACTGCACAAGGATTAGGACGATTTATATCTTCAAGAATTATAAGATTCCGTGGCAGCACATTTTATAAAACAGATTCAAGAGGAAGTCTTAATTTTCTTAACAATGTGATGGCAGTTTTTGAATTTGAAATAAGTGAATCAGGTGAGACTTCAGCTAGAAATTGGGAATGGGAATTCTAATAATGAAATTATTAACAATCTATTAATATTTTTTTATTTTTTGTATACGTTAACGTAAATTTTAACTAAATTACTCATTTATTGCAATAAAAAAAGGATACTTGATACCTAAACAAGTTGTCTTGAAGATTAGTAGAAGAAGTTAATAAAGTACATAGAAATAGCATTTTTATAGAAATAGGATTATTTGTAAATTGGCTCTGTGTGTGTAAGCATAATATTATAAAAAAACAGGAGATATATCTAATGTTTTTGCTACTATTTTAAGTACAGTAGTAATAGGATTGTTAATAGGTCGAGGTATAAATTTGGTGGATCTCGAATAGACAACAAAAAATAACAGATAAGCAATAGTTATTTGATAGTCATTTTTGTTTGTAATGCAAACAAACCAAACAAAAGCCAAATTAATATATCTCAGCCTATAGGGAAATTATGAATTCATTTCATATTTAACCTATAATAATATTATTAAATAAAGTTAACAGCCTATTCCAAAAGCCAGATGTAATCTGGTTCAGAGCCAGATGTACTCTTGGATAGACCAATGCTATTATTTAGTAAAGATAATGATTCGCTATGAGTATTATTGAATAACATTAATCCATAAAAAACCCATTGATTATCGATCAATCTTCCTATGTCGGAAGATATCCAACTGATACCTTGTCCATCGGTAGTCTCAATCGTTCCATTTCCTCTCCCAAGAAGCAGATCATCAGATAAGTAAGTATTCAAAAATGTCTGGCTGTTAGTTACATTCCCTACATTATTTAGGAACCCTTCATCAAAATAATGTTGCTCTGTAATTCGATAAGGTGTCAATGATATGTTTTTGGAACCTAAAAACTCACTCGTATTAGCATTATAAACCGCATCGGTTACGTTTAAAGACAACATATTTTTATCTTTAATATTCAACTGAGGAAATTGTGCTAGTATATCTGTAACAGAATAAAGTAGAAATAGACTTACTGTTATAGTTGAGAGAATCAAGAAGGACAGATGTAATGACAATCTGCATATTTCTTCCATATGTTTAGTCAATAAAAATCTAGTAGATAAAGATTTTTTGTTTATTCTACCTTTATTAGATCTTTCTATTACATCTAATCTTTCTGATATTGTAATTAATTTCTTGACTATTCAAAGTTTTAAGGTAGAGAAGAAGCATACAAGTTGAAAAAAACTACCTATCATCAAAGCCGGATTATATAATTACTATAGCTTTAAAAAAATTAAAAAATTATTTTTTGAGAACAGCAGTTAGTGCTAGGCTGTTTCCAGAGGTAAAGTTAAGGGACTTAGTTGCCGTATTATATATTGCTAATCCATTAATGTCATCTATTGTTTTTTTCTTTCCAGTTATTGGGTCAATTCCAGTCATTTTATCATCAAAATTTACAACATATAGACCACTATATTTGCCAAGGCTTTGGATTATTTGTTTCGTGACTATTATTCCATCATGCTCATTTCCTTTCTTATCTAATGATAAAACAACGAATTTAAGATAAGGATTAGTTGGAATATTTAAAGTGGCACGTCCATCTCTTAATTCACAGGGTTCAAAATCTGCTAAAACTATGACTCCTTTTCCAAGTATTTTTCCTTTTAATTGTATTGAATCAGATTGAGTAGGACACGAATTATCTCTCTTGTAGACTTTTTTGATTACTTTAACATCGTAATTATCATCATCGTCATCGATATCTACTTTTATTTTATTCTTAAAGTAATTATTGGTTACTTGATATGATTTTTGAACTATATTTTGAATAGTATTTTGGTTAATGCTGTCTCCAATGGCTATTTGGGTCCCTATTTGTTGGATAGCTTGATTTACTTGGTCTTTATTACCTGACCCATACAAGCCAGCAAGGTTACCTAATGATTTTGCCAGATCACTTTTTGGATTATTAGCTATTTGTGTAGATATTTGGTCAACAATTTGGTTGACATCATCATCATTATCTGTTGAGGCTTGAGTTGCAATTTGCTTAATTACTTGTTGAACATCTGAAGGATCTTCGCTTCCTTGATCCTCTGATGATTTAGCAATCTGAGTAGCAGTTTGACTAATTTTTTGTTCAATATCGGAACTAAACGATTCTTGTTGTTCTGTCTCTTGATCTACTTCATCATCAACGGCTTGTTGTTGTCCTTGTTGTTCTGCATTCATACCTGCAGCTCCATCTAGTTGAATCTGCTCTGCTATATCTTCATCATCAACGGCTTGTTGTTGTCCTTGTTGTTCTGTCTCTTGATCTACTTCATCATCAACAGTTTGCTGATCTGTTTTTTCTGATTCAAAGCTAAATTGACCAGTGTCTTGTTTTGCATCATCATTTCCTCCTTCAGTTTCTTGATCTTCAGTGTCTTCTACCTCATCAGTCTCTTGATCTTCAGTGTCTTCTGATTCAAAGCTAAATTGACCAGTGTCTTGTTTTGCATCATCATTTCCTCCTTCAGTCTCTTGATCTTCAGTGTCTTCTACCTCATCAGTCTCTTGATCTTCAGTGTCTTCTACCTCATCAGTCTCTTGATCTTCAGTGTCTTCTGATTCAATGCTAAATTGACCAGTGTCTTGTTTTGCATCATCATTTCCTCCTTCAGTCTCTTGATCTTCAGTGTCTTCTACCTCATTTTCTTCTCCATTATCATTATCCTCTTCTTCAAAAGCAGCAAAGTCATCTCCATCACCTTGGGCTTGAATTGGAGGAATTTTTAAAAGAATAGGATTATTATTGTCGAAAGAATTTGTAGAATTTTTAAAAGGAGAACCAGTAATCAAAATGATACTAAGAAAACTGATTAAACTTATTATTACTAATAAATTTGGTCTTTTCAAATTTAACTGTTTATTTATATTGAATTATATAATAAAATAGTTTAAAAAAATTGTTTAGGTATAACAATAAGAAAAAAATTATGCAAAAATTTTATAGTGTATAAGTAGATAAATTTTATATGATTATTTATCCCTCTTTTATTTGGCATCGGATTTCTATTATTGTCCTCATTACCATTATCAATAATTGTCTATACTTCCATAACTTGGACATTACCACCATCTATTGATAGTTTTCCAAATGTTCTTTGAAATATAACCTTAGTTTTTTGGTTTCTAGTTGAAATACTATTAATTCAACTTGAGCGAGTTTGTATATCTTACAGAATAGGATAACATCTTCACCATTTTTCTTAATCAAAATTTATAATAATCAATAAGTAATTTTTAAGAATCAATATCTTTTAATATTATGTTAACGAACCCTGTTATAATGAGAATTCTCAGTCCTCTAAGCTTGGATTTTAATTATAGAACCCATTTGGCTAAAGAGCCCAGTGGAGTTGAATCAATAATTTAGAAGATAAAAAATCACTTTAATAAAAAAAAATTGAATGTTCATATTATTTAATTAAAGAAGATTGGATAAACAATGATGGTGTTTCTCCGTAACGTCCACATCCATATATTGCTTGAGTTATCGGAGTTCCCATCAATTCATATTCTATTGTGTAATTTTATAAAAAATATCTTAATAGATAAATATATTGGTAAAATTTTTTAGGCGCCGAAAAAATTTTTCTTTAATAATTTTACATTTAAATGTAAATCTGAATTCATTATTTTAATAATAAAAAATATTATTATCATGTAAATTTATAATAAAATGTATTGCCCACTAAGATAGAAGAAAATGACCAAATTTCAATGTGTATACAACTTTTAAGAGATGGCAATCATGAAGCTGTGCTTGAAGAGCTTGATAAATATTTATTAGAATATCCCAATGATATACGTTTATTAAATGACAAAGGAATTATACTGACAAAATTAGGTAAATATAAAGAAGCAAAAGATATTTTTGATAAAGCACTTGATATAAATGATGAACTTGATATAAATGAAAATAAAAAAAATAACTCAAAGAATGGTATTGTCTGGAATAACAAGGGCTTAACACATTGTAATAATAATGAATTTAAAGATGCCATTAATTGTTTTGATAAAGCCTACGAGATAAATGGCAAAACATATACATATGCATTGAATAACAAAGGATTGGCATATTATTATATTGGAAAAGAAGAGCAACATAAAGAAGATAAAGAAAAAAATTACAAAGAAGCAATAAAATGTTTTGATAAGGTTTTAGAATTAAATCCAAATAACTCTAATGCTTTAAATAATAAGGGCAGTGCTCTTATGGAGTTAGGATGGTTTGAAGAATCAAAAAAATGTATAGATAAAGCATTAGAATTCGATAATAATAATGCAAATGCATGGAATAACAGAGGAAGAATACTTGCAAATTCATCAAACTATCAAGAAGCAATTAACTATTATAATAAAGCTATTGAAATAAAGCCTAAACATAGAGAAGCATGGAATAATAAAGGTATTGCATTGGCAAATTTGGCAAATCTTACGGATGAGGAAAAATACTTTTCAGATGCAGAGGTTTGTTATGAAAAAGCTATAGTAATAGACAATAAATTTGTCCATGCACTCAATAATAAAGCAATGTTATATGTTAGCAGACACAAGTATATAAAAGCAGAGGAGATAATAGAAAATTCAATAGGAATTGATGGGAAAAATCAGGATACAATGGATAAAAAAGGAATAATTTTATTTCATTTACAAAAGTACGATGATGCATTATCATGGTTTAAAAAAGCCTTAGAAAAAAATCCAGATAATAAAATATCGAAATACCATATGGGAAACGCCTATATGAAATTAAAAAAATATGATGAGGCTATTGAGTGTTTTGATGATTCATTAAATGATAATTTAAATTTTGCAGAAGCACATAATGCTAAGGCCTCAGCCTTATTTAACAAAGGAAAACAAAATGATGCCTCAAAAGAAATCAAAAGAGCTATTGAAATTAAACCTTCACTTGCAGTAGCCAATGAAAATATAGCTAAACTAACTTCTTCGGGAACATCACATTTACAAAATTTTTGGGATTTTTGGAAGTCATCAATATTCAAAAAGATAGTTGGAATAACGTTAGTTGTACTATTATTAAGTACAGTTGGTATTATTACATATCATATTATTTTTAATTTAATTGCAGTTACAAATCCTATAATTGTTACGAATCTGATGAATTCTCAGAAGGAGGCACAGCTTATGGACATATCAGAAGGGTATTTGATTACATTAGGAATTATTTTGTTTATATTATTAATTCCAGAAATAAAAAAGGCCAAAATGGGACCAATGGAATTTGAATTAGAAGAACAACATATACACCCTACTAATGATAGTCCTAGCCTTTCAGAAAACCCTCACTTCTCATTATTAAAAACTTAATTTTCGTGATTTCTTGTTGACCAATATTCGGGTAATCTTAATAAGGTAATATTGAAATGAACAGAAATCGGGACAGAATTGAATTCAACAACTTTTTATTATGTTACCGAACCCTGCTATAATGAGAGTTCGAAGCCCTCTAAGTTTTGGATTTTTGTTATTGAGCTTATTTAGTTAATAGAGCCAAAGCAAATCTGAATCTTAAGTAGATAAATATTAATTTAATATAATAATTGATAATTCTTATTTGTGTTAAAGAAGGTCAAATAAATGATATTGACATATTAGTAAATATTATGAAAAGTAGATAAAATTGCCAAGTAATACCATTTTAAATTGAAGTATATGACCTTATGGCATAAATGAAATATAACAAATTTAGTAGAATATCATAAGGCTTTTGAATCATCAAAAACTTTATTAATAGTACTCTACAGAATAGCATATGATAAATTTTATTTTCATATCTCTTTACTTAAATGATATAATATTTTCTCTAGAACCGTACATTATTACTGAAAAAAATAAGACTTGGATTGGATACTGTTGCATGAATAATAGGAGACAACTATGACACATAATCTTGGACGACTTGTACCTTATGGTCTAAAAGTAAGAGATAATCACCCTCTCGATCTTATTCCCAGTCAAGGACCATTAGGCGGTCCAAGATTCATAATTTTACATTTTGATTCTGTCAGTCTCTCTCCTGGAGCTCATCTAGAAGTACCACTTGGATATGACAATGATGTCTTTACAGAAAATTCTGGAACTAGTTTTTGGTCAAAACCTATTGATGTTAAACCTAACTCACCTCCAATTCAAATTCGTATTACTGGTGGCACTGGAACAGCACGATTAAAAGAGTATGCTGTAGGAGAGCCGACTATTACTCCAAACCAGATACCTGGAACGCCTTTTGGCAGTAAGTCAAATCCTGATCCCTTCCTACACACTGATCCATATGAGGAACCAATTTACGAAACTCGAGTTATGTGTCATACTCCTCCTCATGGTGGCCATTTAGAATGGGTGAATGATGGTTGCACGTTAAATCCAATGTCAATTGTAGTTAAAGAGAGAATATCAAATGCAGTAGGATTCATAGTATTAGTGCATGAAGGACATTTAAGCAGCTGCTCTGGAACGTTGATTGCTCCCGATCTTTTCCTTACAGCCCGCCATTGTTTAACAGACCCAAATGGGGAGGATGTACAGAGCGCCTCAGTAACTTTTGAATATGAAACTTCATGCGATGGAAGAAGACGCTCTTTTCACAAAGGAAGATTCTTCAAGGTTATTGGTGAAGTAAAAGCTGGCGCCCCTCCAAGCGGATTTGAACCTCCGGCGGAATATGATTGGGTCATTCTACAACTTGATTCTACCTCTGGTGTATTACCTGCACCTTTGGTAATACGACCTACTGAGATCATGTATGGAGAATATATATTTACTGCACATCATCCCAATGGAGCCGTGAAAAAATTTCAGTCTTGGATTCATGATGGTGGGGATATATCTGGTTTTTCATTTGCCGGCGGCAGCTCAGGATCAGCACTATTTGATATATATGGCCAACTGGTGAGAGGTCCTCTTAGCAAAGGAATGGGTTGCAATGTGACTTATGCACCGTTAACTCCAATTAGAGCTTGGCTGGCCGACCCAACACCGACATTACCTCCTGTTGTAATTGATGTAGTAATTGAAGTGGATCGTTCCGTAAGTATGGCTAAATTGGCATCACTAATGGGGCGTACCAAGTTAGAAGAGATCAAGGATGCACTCTCTCTTTTTGTACATCTCATCAGAGAAGGATACGGACATCGCATTGGACTAGTTACATTCGATACTTCGGCAACAACAGATATGTTTCTTGATAGTATAGATAAAGTAAAATCAACGCTTACTGGTCCGGCACCATTTACGACTGGACAGATCGGGTCTATTATCGCAGAGGGTGGAACTAATATAAATGATGGATTGATGACAGCAATCTCTGCAATTGAATCTAATTCTGCTAATGATCGCGTGATTATTCTGTTGACTGATGGTTTACAAAACACTCAGTCATTAATTAGGAATCTAGATGGATTGTCGGGCTCAAGTAAACTCTATGTAATAGGGTTTGGGTCTGATTCCGAACTTAATGGATCTCTCCTCAGTACATTAGCACGACAGCGTGGCGGAAAATTTATTCGAGCCAGTGATGGATTGGCCTTGAGAAAGTTTTTGGGACTCTATTTTGGAATCATTTTTGAAACGGGTTTATTAAATGCTCAGGATTGTGTATTGCGAGCAGATCAGAGGGTATCTAATCCGCATCAAATTTCAGTTTGTGATGAAGAACAGATAACGTTGATAGTTGGATGGGATAATTCTTCTACACCTTTACAGGCACATATAAAGAATAATAAGGACAAACCATTAAATGAAAAGGAAATAGAAACTGTTAGAGGAAGAACTTGGGTCTTCTCGCGCATTCCACTACAGCAGGATGGAAGTCATGGTAGTTGGCAATTTACGGTAGACCGCCTGCAGGCTAATAATGAACGTCTTACCGATGTAAGATATTTCTTCTTAGTGATTTCTTCTGGAGGTCCAAAGCTGATGTACCTTGGTGGACCACAGCATGTATATACTGGTGATTACATCGATGCTTTGGTCGGTATTCATTATAGAAATAGTACTACTCCAAGAGCTGATGTTGAGTTGACTGTTGATGTTCCTACCATTTCTATTGGTAAGTTTGTGAATGATTTCGGACTGCAACATCCGTTTCCCACAGATGACCCAGTAGATGTGTTTTATCATACTTTGCAGACTATTGCACACAAATTTGATGGAACTTTACCAATTCCTACTTCGACACTTAATTTTCCATTGTTTGATGACGGTCTTCATGACGATGGGGCAATGGAACCAGATGGTGTATACAATAACCGTCTTGGCGATATCTCAAGAACCGAAGGTATTTACCATTTCAGAGCCTTTGCAAACTATGGAAAGGAAGGATTCAAAGGTACCAGAGAAACCTCTTGGTCCATTTATGTCCAGCTTGGCATAGACCCTGAGTGTACTATCGTTACACTAGATAGGGTAGAAGGACCTACCAATGACCGTCATGGAACGCTAACTATGACTCCTCTTGATAAATATTGTAATCCATTGGGTCCTGGCAGAGCAAACCTTTTTACGATCTCTGCAATTCCAGGTGTCAACGTTATAGGAGCTATAAGAGATCTAGGCGATGGCAGATATGATATGAACATAAGATGGGATGAATCAGTCACACAGGTACCAGCAGTTCTGTTACAACAACCAGATAGAAAACCAGTAATTATAATGCCACCTAAGAAAGATTCAGAGAAAGTAGTTAGAATTGATTCTAGAAAAGCAGCGAATGATCTATTGAATTCTTTTGGCCTAAATGATCCTAAAGTTAGAAATGTACAAATAAAGAACATTAACCTAGAAATTGAATTAAATGACCAGAAAGATCTGTAATATTATAACACAATGATAAGGTAGAGAAGATAAATTAAAAGAACAAGGATAAAGATTAAAATAAAATTAAAGGTTTGAATAATAACTAATTCTTTAATTCTTATGTCATACTTAAAAGCTGTCTAAGTTTTAGATTTTTTAGTCCATTTAGTTAATAGAGCCAAGCAGATCTAAATCTTATAATGTAGATATAAAATCTTTATCCTGATATAATATTTGTTCAAGGGAAAGTTTAAAACCAAAATAACCAGCATGAAATCAATAATAGTTATTGTTGTAGTGATGATATTTGTTTTTTCTATGATAACTATACTTCCAGTCTATGGGCAAGAAACAACAACAACAACAAACATTACTGCTGCAAGCAAAGAATTCATAGAGAATCTTAGGTTAAATAATCCTGATCTGGAAAAGAATATCATATATAAACCACTTTGGTTAAATGAAATTAGGGTTACTATTAATTCGCTTTTGTATAATAATGATCAACAATAATAAAAAATACTAATATTAAAATATTCTAACAATTATTTAATGACTAACGAATAAATTCTATCGTGAGGAATACTAGTTAGACTAATAAAATTGGGCTTCATTTATGTTTACTATTCAGACAATTGGAGATAATATGATACTTGTAGTAACTAGGTGAACTACAAAATTGTGTCAAAATCAGTTAACACACCTCCGAGCGTCTAGCAACAAGGCTCTGAATCCTTTCCTTGAATTATTAATAATCTAATAGACTATACTAAAATAACATCTATCAATTTTTCCAGCGATAAACCCTCGGATTAGAAAATTTCCCTAATCTTTCGCTCAAATTAGTAATATAGATTCAAAGTAACTTTGAGATCAATTAAAAAATTCCAAAT
>DASUUM010000104.1:0-9877 GCA_036374075.1 Nitrososphaeraceae archaeon | reverse complement strand
ACTTCTGGAAATGATATCAAGATTGTGTAAAAGAAAATAATCTACAGAATTACAAAGTGTTTTTACTGCTTCATTATTATCAGTAATAATCGGTTGATTTTTTGAATTGGCACTTGTTACTACCATGATGGAATCATTGTTGTCAAGAAGCAAGTTGTGTAAACCGCTATAAGGAAGCATCACACCTATACTGTTAAGATTAGGGGCTAATAATGATGACAGAGAATAATTTTTCCCTTTTGATAATAATACAATAGGTTTTACATATGATTTTAGTAGTTTCTCTTCCTCAGAATTAAGATTGACAAAAGATCTAACTGTATCCATATCTTTTGCCATAACAGCAAATGGTTTATTCTTTCTGTTTTTTATAGATCTGAGTTTAGAAATTGATTCATAATTAAATGCAGAAGTGATAATATGAAATCCTCCAATTCCTTTTACAGCAACTATTGAACCTTCAGAGATTAATTTTGAAATTAAGGATAATTGCTTTGTGGTATCAATACTTGATCCTTTTTTATCTACTAGAAAATAGTTAGGTCCACAATTTTTACAACATATTGTTTCGCTATGAAATCTTTTATCATTAGGACAATTATATTCTAATATGCACTCATCACATAGAGGAAAATTAGATATAGAAAGTCCATCTCTATCATATGGCGTTCTTTTTAGAATTGTATATCGTGGTCCACATTGTGTGCATGAAGTAAATGGATATTGAAATCGTCTCTTATCATTTTCATTGTAAATATCAGATAAACATTCATTACATATAGAGATATCAGGAGGAATCATGGAAAAAGAAAATTTCCTGTTCTTTGAACTAGGAAATATTAAAAATTTATCATACTGGTAGTAGTGGTTTGAATCTTTATTATTTAATTCATCTATTTGTACATTATGGTAATGAGCTAAAGAAGGTTTATTATGATAAAGTTCATGTAAAAAAATATCAGTATCTTTTTTTGTACCCTCTGCAGCTATTTCTATAGTCCCGTCTTCATTATTTCTAATAAAACCTGAAATGTTATTCTTTACTGCAATACGGTATACAAATGGCCTAAAGCCAATGCCCTGTATTGTTCCTTCAATGATTATTCTTGATAACAAATCTTATTTACTTTAAATAACCAAAAAGTACTTTTATCTCTTTAGATCTGTTAATAATATTAAAACAGTATCCACATTCACCATTTTAAAAGAACATGATGGAACGAGTCAACCAATATCTCAAGAACAGATTCTTGAGTATTGAAGAGTATTATCCTTGTGATAACAAAAAAAATTGTAACTTATCGTAGATCAACAATTTGATTAGATTCTTCATATATCCCTACGACATCAGAACCCAAAAACAAAAAAATATTCAAAATTGGAGGTGAAATAGTCTTAAGTTAATAGTGGAACTGAAGATAATAGAACTATATAATATATGACTATTCCTTCATTAAGTTAATATACCCATATATTTCGCCTGAAAGGAACATAAGGCTATCTGACTGACACAAATAAAGCTAATCATGGATGTAAAGGCATAAATCTATATTTATGTAAGGTTTAAGCTTATCAATATGAAAACTTATGATGTGATGTCTGTTGATATCGTTTGTGCAAAGAAAGATGCGACAATTGTAGAGGTGGCAACAAGAATTGTTTTAGGTATATTCAACGGAATTCCAATAATTAACGATGACGGAACGGTAATTGGCATTATAACTAGAATAGATATATTACGTGCAATTAAAGATGGAAAAGATATAAACAACACCCCAATAGAGGATATAATGACGGTTAATCCAATAGTGATTAAACAAAATATAGACATTGAAGAAACAATTGGCATTATGGATAAAAATGGTATTTCCATGATTCCAGTTGTTGAGGATGATGGACGAATAATTGGAATCTGCTCAAGATCTGATATATTAAAGGAAATTTTAAATGAAAGATTTGTAGTCATAGGTAGAAAAAAAACTGCTACAACAACAATAGGCGAAGGCTAAGAATTATGAAAGATCAACATTCTAGAGATTTTGAAAATTCTCATAATGATGTACAAATATTACAAGATAGATTGTTAAAAGAATTATGTTCTCGAGATTACCATTCTAAACGATTAGGTAAACTACCTGTTTTTGACATTAATGATATTTATAAAAAATCATTTAAGGATGTAGAAAAACAATATTTTTTGAAATTTCTTAAATGGTTTGCTCAAGAATCTGGATACGTTCAATTTCTTTATGAAAATACAATTGCCATTACATTTCTTGGCAGAAATTATTGCATCATTTCAAAGCAATACAGATAAACAATAAATACTATTTTTTTATTTATTTTTGCTAAATAATATTTAAATTAACATAAATAAAATATTATCTTCATATTCCTCTAACTCACAATTTTTTATCTATATTTTTAATTGCTCTATTGACACATATTATTATATCAATTTAATTTGATTTTATTGAAATGATGTAATATGTTTCAGAAAGTGCTTAAAAAGAAATATCTATAAAAACAAAAAATTTGATTAATTCTTGTATCCAATTTTTCTTAAAAAATTTTTTCTTTCTATTATATTATCTTCATCTTCTATTCCTTTAGACTTGTAACCATCTACAATACCTATTATCGCTCTTCCTTGATCTGTTTCTATATAAAGTATTTCAATTGGGTTGGCTGTTGCACAGTAAATATTTACTATTTCTGGAACAGATCTCAGCATTGATAAAACATTAATAGGGAAAGCATTTTTTATTAAAATTATTAAACTATGCCCAGCTGATAAAGAAAAAGCATATCGAGTTGCTTCTTTTTTAAGTTCCTCATCATTTCCATCATGTCTAACCAAACATTGTTCGCTAGCTTCACAGAAAGCTATTCCGAATTTAATATTTGGAACACAATTCATTAGGCATTCATAAACATCTTCTACAGTTTTTATAAAATGACTTTGTGCAACAATTATTTGAGTACCTTTAGAAGGTTCTATTTTTATTTTATTTATTTCCAATACTATGTTACATTCAGATATTCAATTAAATCTTTCTAGTTAAATATTTTTATTCATTATATTTTGATTATTATCTCTAATAGTCTTTTTCTCTGCCTTCTTGATGGCAGGATTTACATATACCGCATAATTCACAAGTCCTACTTTTCTCTATATTGCATTTTCTACACATAATTGCAGGAGTATGCATATTAGATTCATGATATTGATGAGGAATACGAATTCTGGTCATGTCTTTTCTTACTATACTCTTGCTCATAATTTTGGTATTATAGAATAGTTATTTATTGATATATCTTCTTGTGCTATTATTTTTTTAAAATATAGTGTTATTTTGATTATTAAAAAAGATGAATATCGTTATAATAATAAGAATTACAATCGAGACCATTTTAATAGATGATCTTCTCATTCATACGTAATTTGTATTTGTCTAGCCCTTTTAAATAAATTTATATCTTTATGATATTTTTCATTCTATTTGTATAATCCCAATAATAAAGTTTAATTGGAATGATTTCTATTGCTACTTCTTTTTCTTTTCTTTTAAGCAGATACGTTGTTAAATCTGTAGCTTTGTTCTGTAGATATTTTTCTATAACTGTTTGTAAGATCTCTATTCCAAGTTCTTTTTTAATTATAGTTTTTCCTTGACCTCTAATTCCTCTGTATGGTGGATTTTGAGATGAGATTTCAAAAGCACATTTATTATCTTTCTTTAAATAACTTATTATTTTAGCATTTTCCTTGGTAGCACAATAAAATCGATCATTTAAAAATTTGAACCATAGCGGAACAATCATAGGCCATCCTGAAGTAGTTAAACATGCTAATCTTAAAGGCACAACAAGATTTACTAGATCCTTTGTATCTCTAGTATTGCTAATCAATTTGTTATTTATATCTATCAATCAAGCTTTATTTAAATTTCATTTAGAATTTCTCACTATCAACAGAAGAATAGACATTTATCTTTTGATTATTTGTTATAATTATGAGAATGACTATGATATTTTTATCATGAATTGATGATTCAGTCTGATTGTTTTGTAATAGAGAAACGTTATTTATTGGTCTATCTTCTTGTGCAATTATTCTTTCAAATATCCTATTATCCTGAATATTGAGAAAGAAGAATATTGCTGTGATAATAATTAAATCAAAATGCATTCAACTAAATAGTATTCTCATTGATGGATATTTGTCTAGCCATCTTAAATAATTTTCTAATAAACAGAAAATATTATCAAAGTGAAAGTGATAGTAATTTAGTTCTATGGACAGGAACGAAATAAAACTAACTATTTATTTAATCTTAATTTTGAATATTGTGTCATATCTTTATGTTCTTGAATAGGTAAAAAAATTATTGTTTTATATATATATTAGAAAACTATTCTAATTGAAATAATTCTTTGAGAAAGTATTTACAATATGGTATTATATAAACTCAAGATGCTGATAAAACTTGTAAGATTTATAATAGTATATTATATCAGGCAAATGTTATGATTTAAAAATGAAATTTATATCATAACGTATGATCTTGGAAATTTAATAATAATTAGCTTAATGCTACGTCAAGGATCATCATCAATGTAAAACCTATTAATAGAAAAAAAGTTGCAAAATCTATATTACCCCGTCTATGTGATTCGGGAATTACTTCCTCAGCAACCACAAATATCATGGCACCTGCCGCAAAACTCAAGACATAAGGTAGTAATGGTTGAGCTATAAAAACAAAAATCGCTCCTAAAACCCCAGCAACTGGTTCAACTGCTGCGGATAATTGGCCATAAAAAAAACTTTTTCGTGCGGAATAGCCGTCATGGTTTAATGGCATAGAAACAGCAAGTCCTTCAGGAAAGTTTTGTAAACCTATCCCAATCGCAAGTGAAATTGCAGATCCTAACGTTGCTTCAGGTATACCCAATGATGCTGCACCAAATGCAACACCAATAGCTAATCCCTCTGGGATATTATGTATGGTAATAGCAAGAACTAATAGATTATATTTTTTTAATTTTGTTTTAGGACCTTCTACAGCGACAGGAGGTAGATTTGGATGTAAATGTGGTAATATTTTATCTATTATTCTAATAGATACTCCTCCTAATAAAAATCCAATTGCAACTGGTAGCCATGGTATCATATCTTGTTTTGAAAGTTCTAATGATGGTGAAAGCAGAGACCAGTAGCTTGCAGCAAGCATAACGCCTGCTGCAAATCCTAACATACCATCAAAAAATTTTTTATTTATATCTTTTAACAAAAAAACCAAAGATGCTCCCACAGCTGTAACAAACCATGTAAAAGATGTAGCAAGTAATGCTTGAATAATAGGATTTAAATCAATAAATGAAAATGATGGTATCATGATAAAAATTAGTAAATATTACCTATTAATTTTAAAATTTCGATTTTAACCATTGATTTAACAATAAAATTCTTTTTTAGGAATCTTTCAAGCTTTAAAATTGTGAATATCTTATAAGTTTGACTTTACGTAATATTTAAATCTTAAATAGTATTTTTGTTAATTAGAATCTTATTTTATTTTATTTTGAAGGTATAAATAGAATATTTAAAGTCTCAAAAATGATATTAATATTTAATAGTTCTAAAAAGACTAAAAGAGCATGTTTTTCAAGACTGTCGATATTTCTACAGTAATTCCAAAAATAAAAGATAATTCAGTTATAGCTATCTCTGGATTCAATATGGCTATAACTCCAGAATATCTCATCAATGGATTATTTGAGAATTATGCAAGACAAGGTCACCCAAAAAATATATTCATAATCTCTGATGCGCTTCCTGCAATCCCAGGAAGAGGGTTGGATAAGATTGCTGAAAATTTGTATAAAGATCAATCACAAGAATTTCTCCGGGGAACTCTTATGCCATTCTTAGGATTTTCACCTTGGCTTCAAAAAATGATAATGGATAACAGGATTGAATATTATGGTTGGCCTATTGGTATCGCAGCATATTGGTTTCGAGAAATTGCATCTGGAAGACCTGGTCTAATTACAAAGATAGGAATTGATACATTTTTGGATCCAAGAAGAGAAGGTGCAGCACTAAATGAATTAGGGAAAAAAAATTCAATATGCAAAACAAGTTTAATAGATGTAGGAGGAACAGAATGTCTTTTATATCAAGCACCTAAGCCTGATTTTGCATTTATTAGAGGTTCTACATCGGATGAGTATGGTAATTTATCAATGGAGGAAGAAGGAATGAGAGGATCTGTTCTTAGTATTGCTCAAGCTACCAAAGCTAGACCTAAACAAGGACAAGTCATTGCTCAGGTTAAATGGATTACAAAATCTGGAACAATAAATCCAAGAGATGTTGATGTACCTGGACCATTAATTGATTATGTAGTAGTTTCACCTAAACAAAATCATTGGCAAAGTGGTACTATAGAATATGATCCTCGCATTTCATATGAAATAGTACCGCCTATTACTAATGCTATCTTTGATAGTCTACCCAAGGTCTCTATGAAAGGGTATGAAAAGGTAATAGCTAGAAGAGTTGTCTTGGAATTGCTAGAGTTATTCGAAAAAAAACAACAGCCAGTATTAGTAAACTTAGGAATAGGAATTCCGGCATTTGTATCATCAATTACTTTAAAAGAAGAAATATCTGATTTTATAGTAACTATACTGGAGTCTGGCCAGTGGGGAGGAATTGCTCTTTCTGGATATGATTTCGGATTGGCAATAAGTCCATTTGCATTGTCTACAATGCCTGATGTATTTTCTAATTTTGAAGGAGGAATAATAGATGCTGCTTCACTAGGGTTTCTGCAGATTGACAAAAATGGAAATGTGAATCCATCTATTTTACCCGATAAAATCTTTGGTCCTGGTGGATTCCCTGTAATTGCTGGAGGAGCACCTAGAACTTATTTTGCAGGATCGTTTACTGCAGGACAAAGTAAAATTTCTGTTTCAAATAACAAATTACAAATCCAAAATGATGGATCAGTAATAAAATTTGTTGACAGTGTTTACAAAATTGTATTTAGTAGTCATCAGGCCATTAAATATGGCCATGATATTCTGTATATAACCGAAAGAGCTGTTTTTAAACTAAATGAAGATGGAATAATGCTTGAAGAAATTGCTCCTGGTATCGATCTTGATAAAGATGTATTATCAAAAATGAATTTTAAACCTAGATTGGGTAGAGTAAAAGAAATGGATTCGCGATTATTCAGAGACGATAAGATGGGCATTAAGAGTGAATTTTTTCAAAAAATTAAAAAATAGCATGAGAGGAAATATTGGTTTAAACAGTTAAATTTTTTATTTATTTTCTTTAATAAATTTTTGTAACCTGAGACTTTCCTTCCTTAAAAGAGAATTTGGAAATATTAAACAGTATTTTTAGGTTTATTTGTTTTATATATATACTATATCAAATAATAACCATCTTTTCCTACTAATAAATGACTTTAAAAAACAATAACAAGAAATAACACTATTGCTAAAATAATTTGTATTAATGTCATCTATTGATAACCTAGGAGAGAATGAATTTAAAGATGAGGAATCTAATATTATTGGAAAATCAGAAGATAACGAAGATGAAGAAATAGCTGACAAGATAAAAGATGAGATTAAAAAAGATATGAACAATATAACTCAAAAAGAAAACCAAGACAATAGAGAATCCCCATTTTGTTTTGAAATTACATCAGAAGAATTGAATGAAAAACTACAAAAGAAAACAGGAAATCCCATAATGATTTTTGATATAGGAAATAAGGAAAGATATCAAAGAGAGCATATTCCAGGCTCAAAATTTGCAGTATGTGACCAACAAACAATGAACAGTTTACTACCAAAATTACCAAAAAATATAGACATTGTTTTGGTAGCGGAAGATGAGGATTATACACGAAAGATGGCTCAGATGGCTAGAGAAAAAGGCGATCTTAGAACACGTTATTTGAAAGGTGGAATATCTGCTTGGAATGATGAAAAAACAGAAAGCCAAGATCCAAAAATATCTGCAAAGGATTTGAAAAATGCAATAGATGAAGACAAAGTAAAGGCCGGTAACATATTCTTGCTTGATGTAAGGAATAACGAAGAGTTTAAGCAATGGAGCATTGAAGGAAGCACAAACATTCCTCTAGGTGAGATTTCTAGTTCACTAAATGAATTACCAAAAGATAAAGAAATTGTAACCATATGTCCACATGGTAATAGAGCAGGCATGGCTACTTTCATGCTCCAAAGACAAGGTTATAATGTAAAGACATTAGAAGAAGGACTAAAGGGATGGTCTTCTGCAGTTGAACATTCTTCTCAAGAATATGATATTACAAATGGACAGAAGGTAAAGGTAGTCCAGGTAAGAAAGATTGGAAAAGGATGTATATCTTATATTGTGTCTTTAGTAGATAACAATACTACTTCTAATGCTGAGGCCATAGTGATAGATCCTGTATTTCCTATAGATGAATATATACGAATTGCTAATGCTGAAATTGGTAGTAGAGCAAAAATAACCAAGGTATTTGATACACATCTTCATGCAGATCATGTTTCTTCAGCAAGAGAAATAGCAAATAAGATAGATGCACAACTTTATTTTAGCTCCTATGAGGATTATTCACTAGACAGATATCAAAGACAAGGTCAAAAACAAATTATCTTACTAAAAGAAGGAGATATCTCAACTATAGAAAAAATAGAAGGCAAATCAATACAGCTAAAGGTTATCCATACACCTGGTCATACTGCAGGAGGGCTTTGCTTCTTGATTGGAGAAAAATTACTATTTACAGGTGATACGTTATTTGTAGAGGGTATAGGAAGACCTGATTTAAGAGACAAGGCTGAGGAATTTGCTTCGTTGCTTTACAATACATTGCATAACAAGATATTCAATATGCAAAATAAACAAGACATTATTATTTTTCCGGCTCATACGGACAAAATTGTAAATAAAGATGAGATCATATCTGCCAATCTTGATAATATACAAACAAAAACAGGAATGTTAAATTTGGACAAAAAAGATTTTGTCAGAAAAGTATCATCAATAATTATGCCTACTCCTCCTCAGTTCAAGGAGATTATTTTAATGAATAAGGGAGAGAAAACAATCACCTCTGTACAAGAAATACAGGAATTAGAGATGGGGCCAAATAGATGCAGTATTTCTATTTAAATATTATTTTATGATTAATGATTAGGCAAAAAGGTAATTTTTTCTCAAACGGACATATATCCATTTTTTCATTATATTCATTAATAATAGTAAAAATAATATTAGTATGGCTAATATTAAGAATATTATATGTTTAATATAATATATGTGTAATCATGTAAAAAGATAATTTACAACAATAGAGGATATGGAAAGCATAGAAAAATGACTATATTTCAATACAATAATTTCAAATATGTTACTGTTATTTTTTGTTAGATTTTATTAAAAAAACTGGTAAACGTATCGTAATATAAGATGTATATTAGCAGTAGTCCGACTTAATTATTCTATTACGTAAAAACAAGAATAGACAACGATTACCAGGTAGGATGTATTTGTCAGATAATAAGAAGGTATACAAATTAAATCATGTTTATGATTAAATTAAAGTGCGATCTTATAAGTAAATTTATTAAGATTAACAAATAATTATTATTAAACTTATGTTAAAGACATGTAATATAAAAGGAACTGTTAATGATAACTTTTCCAATATTCTTTCTCGTCCTTTTCTATCTGTTTATCCTGATACAAAACTTTTCGAGCTAATACCTTTCTTTGCTATTGGTCCAGATATCTATGCTGATGGCCTAGTAGTAACCTCTAAAAATATAA
>DASUUM010000103.1:0-4686 GCA_036374075.1 Nitrososphaeraceae archaeon | reverse complement strand
ATTACACGACGTTGAAAAATATGGAAATATTTCCTTAGAAGGCTCATATGAGATATCGCAAAAGGATAGTCAACAACAAGACTTTCATAGAAATATCAAAGGTGAGGTAATAGATGCTATGGAAGAAAAAATAAAGAAATGTCAAGAAGCGGGATGTCAAAATAAAATTTCTTATAAATTCTTAACTGGTAATGTAGTTGATGAAATAGCGAATGAAGTTAATAATAATAACTATGATTTAGTTGTTATGTTATCTTCTCATATAGATTCATGGTTTAGCTCATTGTTTAGTGATGTCAGAAAAATAATGAATCATATTAGTAAACCTGTTTTGATAATACAATAAATTCAAATTATTTTTTCATCAACTATAATAATATATTGTAATTAAGGTATATTCTATACAAGTTCTAAACAATCTTTTACTACTATTAGTTTCGAAAGAAATTAAGCATTAAAAAAGTATTATAATAATTTTATTATTAAAAAATTTTTAGAAAAGATTAATGATAGCTAGAATGACGTATTCGATGCTAAATATAGGAGATTACAAAAATATAAAAAATATAACAAAAGTTATTAGCTACACTTCTATCGTTATAAATATGAGTGATAACTCTGAAAGAGAAGAAAATAGTGAACAAACTGAAAGAGAAGAAACGAAGGATGAAATTCATCACATAGAGGATGATAAACAGGAAGAAGATGATGAACTGGAAGAAGAGCTATATGAAGGTGAATAATTACCATGTTTGAGATTAAGCTAATTATTACCATTTTCAGTTATATTAAATAATATTATTTTTTTTATTTTTCCGTATCTTTTCTTGGTTATTTTTTTTACATGTCCATCCTTTCAGTTTTTTTTATCTTTCTTTATTAAAGTATTTTGTATCCTTTATATTTAAACAATATTTTAAATTTCAATAGACATTTTTATTTATCAGACAATTATTGTTTTATTGATGTTAAGAAATTTAGCTATTTATTTTTTCATTAAGATATTATTTACAACAATTATTTGAACAAATTGATATGATATCATGACTGAACTGAAATATGTTACTCCTTCAATAAGATTATTAAACTCCTTCTTACATCAGCTACAATTCAAATACATTTGAAATATTTATACCTGTCGCATTATAAATTCATTGTTTCCTGAAAAAGTATTTTCTGAAAATTTATATTATTAGACGTTTATATTTATTTTAATAGATAACATAACGATTTACAATCTAATATTTTGTTGTACAATTTAAAAATATCCATATTCAGATAAATTCTTCTTTCCTCTATGATTATACTATAGCGTATAGAAAAGATTAGATGCTTGAAATTTGTTATTATTTGTATGATGTATGATTTTTTTTGTATTGATATTGTTGGTTCCTCAAAAGATACCGAAATACAGAATGATAATATTAAAGATTTACTACTTGTAATTAGAGATTTTTTATCTTCTTATCAACAACAAACACAAACTGTATTTACAGGTGACGGAGTAATCATCTGGTTTAAGAAAGATTCATTATTACCCCTCCAGCTTGCATTAAAAATCCATAAGGATTTTCCTCAAATAAAAGGAGGAGAATGTTGTTTGGGATTGAAAATAGGAATTGCAAGAGGAGATGCAATTGAAATTGATACTGCTAAATCTTTAGTAGGAATACCTGTTTGGGGGAATGGACCAGCAATAGTTAGAAGATTATGTGAGCTTTGTGATGAAGGTCATATTCTGTTGGATCTCAGTGCATATGAAAGCTTTAGCACTAAACACAAAAAAGAATTAGAACATCTTTTACCATCGCAATCGAACAGCAAATTCTTTCAGGATCTGGGTGAATACTTTGTTAAACATCAAAAGCCTATACATGTATTTAATTTTTGTAATAATATACCAAACGATGTTGTCCCTATTTTTGGAAATAGTAATTTTCCAGTAGATAAACGAGGAATGATTGATAGAATCAACATTGATTCTGAATTGTCTTCTCCATTTGATACCTTTTTTGAATATGAGGGAATTGCTTTAAAAAAGAAAATGGATCAAGGTCAAAAAATAACCTTACTCAATGAATCAATGAAAAATATGTATTACTCACTTTTCCAATATGCTATTAACTATGATTCTATAAATACAATGTTGCCAAGTACGTTTCTAAAATCACAGTCAAATATTTATTTATTAAATTATCAGGCAAGATTAAGAAGAAGGTCAGTTAAAGATAATGTAGATTCAAAAAGCATTAGAATAATGATCATGGAAAAACATCGCATAGAAAAAGATTGGGAGAATCATATTAGTAGGGATGCCTGTATAGATTTTCTTAATTGGCATAAAGATTGGGGAGTTACATTATTACAGATTGAACCGTTATATGCTAATGAAATTAGAAGAAATATCGAAGAAGCCACTGCTTTTCAATTTAAAAGTATGGAAATTGGGTTGTGGAAAGATAAATATCTTCTTCAATTGGGTGAATATCAACTTGATGATAAAAAGGTTGATGGTAGAAGATACAATATCTGGATTTCAGGTTCTAACACTATATCTTTCGTTAACTGTGAGTTACTTATTAATACAATAATTGATCATAATGAAATTTATGAAATAAGATATGAGGATGACAAACAAAAACCAGAGTTTATCAAATGGAATCACAACTATTGGAAACCGAACTTTAGATAATAATTCCATTTTTTAGTTTTAGTCTATTTCAGATATCTTAGTTGCATATAAAGAATAATGATAATAATATATTATAGATTGAACTATACAAAATAAGGATACTTTTATAATGGCAAAACTTAAACTATACAAAAGAAATTCTAAATTTATAGATCTAGCAGACTTAGTAGGAGAAATTAGCAGTGGCGGTCTAGTTGATGGCTTGCAAAAATATTATAATCCACCGCTTGAAAAGGAAGCTAAAAGTATAGTTGCAGGACCGAGTTTTCTGCAGTTCTTAAATAAATCATTTCAGATTCAGATATCATCTGGAGATATTATAAATTTAGAAAGTGCAAGTCACAGCAAATATTATATGCTCTCTTTATCTGGAACATGGGACGAAATCATAAAATTGCAATAATCTATATTGTATTATAAAATAATTAGAATTTATATTTTTATGAATTAAAATATTATATTTAAACTACATCATGAGAATTTCAAAAATAACGGTTAAATATCATATCTACTTTATTACCATATAATAGACTCTTATTTTTGCATTGCTATCTGCATTACTCCTGACGGATTCGTACTTTTCTAAGATTCACTATTTTTAACAATCTATTTCTGGAAAGGGAGAGTAAATTCTTAGGAAAAACTATATCACTATCAGGTTTTGAACTCAACATTTTGCATTAAAAGCGATGGACTGGACGGGTGGGATTTATATGCTCGGTTCGACGACAGACTATTGATTATGTCATTTATTCTAATGTTATAGTCAAAGATATATTTAGTTTATTCTTAAAACATTTTAATTTAGAATCTCATAGTTTGTTGGCTCGTTATTATCTATATTATAAAAAAGTTAATAAAATAATAAATATGAAGATATGTATTATAATAAGATGAAAATTGACCTGCTTCTTTTTTTTCATCAATTATTGTTTTAGCAATAACATTTGGAATTATAGTTTCATCCTTTTTAAATAATACTGATCCATTAGTATATGCAGTGGATAACTACAATTATTCTACTGTAGAAAATAATACTCGAATATTTTTAGAGAGTCTACAAAAAAATGCAGGTCCTCCACTCTATACTTTGACACCTACTGAAGCTCGTAATGTATTGTCTGGTCTTCAGCAGTCTGGCCAAATAGAAAAACTTCCCGCTGAAATTGAAAACAAAACTATTCCAGTCGGTCCTAAGGGTGAAATATTTATTCAGATAGTCAAACCACCAGATACAGACAATGAAACTCTACCTGTTATAATGTACTTTCATGGTGGTGGTTGGGTTCTAGGCGGTTTTGATACTCATGAGAGATTGTTAAGGGAACTTGCTAACGGCACACATGCTGCAATTGTATTTGTCAACTATACTCGCTCTCCTGAAGCAAAATATCCACTACCTCTGGAAGAAGCATATGCTGCTACAAAATGGATTTCAGAGAACGGTCAAACTCTTAATTTAGATTCTTCACGTTTAGTAGTAGTCGGTGATAGTGTAGGAGGCAACATGGCTACTGCAGTTGCACTACTTGCAAAAGAGAGAGATGGGCCTGCTATAACCTTCCAATTACTCTTTTACCCTGTTACTGATGCAAATTTTGACACTCATTCATATTTGGCATATCAAGAAGGTTACTTTCTTACCCGTGAGGCAATGAAATGGTTTTGGGATAATTATCTTTCCAATGATACGAATAGAAAAGAACCAACTGTTTCTCCACTGCAAGCATCAGTTGAGCAGCTTAGTGGATTACCACCTACACTTATCATAGTGGGAGAGAATGATGTACTTCGAGATGAAGGTGAGGCATATGCTCATAAATTGATGCAGGCTGGAGTTACAACCACAGCAACTCGCTACCTTGGTACTATTCATGACTTTGTAATGTTGAATCCAATTACCGATACTCCTGCAGTAAGGGGTGCAATAGACCAAGCATCTTATACACTTAAAGAAGCATTGTCAGAATAGAAGTAAGAATGAGAAAATAACA
>DASUUM010000102.1:0-2009 GCA_036374075.1 Nitrososphaeraceae archaeon | reverse complement strand
ATATCTGCTATTGGACCAGTAAACAATTCGAAGGAGTTAGACATCTTCGGCTTTGGCTGTTGTATTACAAATGATTTCTTATTGTTGTTGTAATATATTGATTTATATACATTTGTTGAAGGGACGACCGAAGATTTAGATCTTTTAGGAAAAACATGTTTCTTCTTTGAAAATACTTCAAAGTATGCATTCTCTAAAGTATTCCAGTAAATTCTAGTGCTACATCCATAATTACATGGTTTTGGATTAATTGTATTAGAACTCATTCTCACTATTCATTTTCCTCATACTCATCATCGTTATCGATATCGTCTTCTTCTTCATCAAGTCATCATCTTCCTCATAGAAGTCATCTATATCATCATCAAATCTGTCTTCATTCTCTTCCTCGATATATTCATCATCACTACTGTTTTGATCATTATTGTTAGAAGAGATCATTTCTATTTTCATTAATCACTTCTGGATAAGTCTATCACTGAAGTTTTATCCTTATTACCATTATTGCCATTATTTATCTCTTCATTAGCAACATATCCAACAATCAAATCACTATTCCAATACAAATTTTTTATTTGTGCATAACTGAGATTATAATAGAAATCTTTTTCCTTGTTATACATTAGATAATCACCTATTTGAAATCTATAGCCTTTAGGTTTGTTTACTATCTTACCATTACTTAATGCAGTAATATTACTTTCAAATTTAGAACTATTATTAGTTATTTTCAATAAGTAAAATCACACACCTATTACAAATTATAATTATATTATAGTTATTACCTATTATAAACAAATTCATGTATTACCGATTGCACATAATCAATCGTAGTTTCCTTAAGTCTATACATTGCTACTTC
Source organism: Nitrososphaeraceae archaeon (assembly GCA_036374075.1). Classification (GTDB taxonomy): domain Archaea; phylum Thermoproteota; class Nitrososphaeria; order Nitrososphaerales; family Nitrososphaeraceae; genus TH1177. Next base: position 1,147 of record DASUUM010000102.1, on the reverse strand, counting down.
ATCTCTTAGTTCAGACTGCTTATTTTTGTTTATAGCACTTTTTTTTATTTAGTTCTTCTCTAATTCTATTTATTATTACTAAATCTTGTTCATTTTGTTGTTGTTGAATTTTATTTCTCTCAATTACAATTCAATATTTATTCAAAGTCCAATCAATCGTTTCTATAATCTTTTGATAATGTTGGAGAAATGTAGGATGCTGATGTGAGTTACCCTCAATTATTTTTTGACATTCATTCCTAACAGATAACAAATGGTTTTCAAAATTGCTGATATTTCCTTCTTCTTGTTCTGTGATAATATGATGATTATGGTCATTCTCGTATTGATTTATCCAAGGATCAAGGTTTGGCATATTTCAAACACAATAACAGTATTTATTAATAGAAAAGATACTTTGCTAGAGGGAGAGAGGTATAGAATAAAAGAAAAAAATAGTTTTTAAGAAGAATAGTTGATTTACTTATTTGTTTGATTTCTATTGTTATATTTACCCTGTATACAATCTAAACACCAAACTTCAGGCATTGGTACTCCATCAATATTTCTTCTGACTTCTAACCAAACAGATAGATTATTTGAACTACAATTTTTACATGTCCCATCGTAAATTGATGATGCCATTCTTACCATAAACATTAGTAACAGAATATAAAATGCTTAAATGGAAATGAAAGGAATTAAATTTTATCTATTCTTTTTCAGAATCTCCTAATATCTTTGCCTCTTCTTTTGATTCTTTTACGTCTTTTAAAGAAATATTGTCAAGGTTCTCTACAATCTCTTTTTGTTTAGCGTTTACTTTTTCTTGTCTTATTCTAACAGTATCTTTATTTTTTTCAGTACTCATACCAATAATATTTTATCAACAATATTCTATATTAATATCAAAGATAGCAGTAGTCTAAATTTTATCGTCAATTATTATTCTTATTTGTTTCCTTTCCAAGTCTGCAATTTGATCATGAAATTCTTTTGGAATCCAAATTACCTTGTTATTTCCCATCTTGCTAATTTTTCCAACAAATTTGAATTCTGCCAATAGATTAGAGATACTTTCCATAATTATATAATAGTATGCTATAGTATTATTAAACATAACTATAGTATACTATATTATAATATATCAAACTATTAATAATGCTAT
>DASUUM010000101.1:0-2283 GCA_036374075.1 Nitrososphaeraceae archaeon | reverse complement strand
GATACGCCTGTTAGAGAGTCATGAACTAACATGAAAACTAACATGACAATAAAGAATATACTCAATCCACTAAATATCCATTTTAATGCTTTTTTGACTGATGTCTCTCTAGCCAGAGTTGGTAACGTCATAATAATACATCAAGAGACCTTCTTATTCTATATAATCTTATTCTATAAAATTTATATAGTAAAAATTTCGAAATAAGATTCTAAAATAAACAACTTCTTCCTATTATTTTCATTTGCTAGAGCTTGGTTTAGTGCTTCAAGGATGCGATTGGGAAAGTCTTTCGCCATTCTTATTCAGAAACCCAAAAATCAACAATCTTTTATTATACCTTCTCTTGTTATAGTACACCTAAATCAAATCAAATCTTGAGCAATTCATCTTAGTAGTGGGTGTTAAATGGGAAATCTATAACACCCACTTTTAAATACTGTTTACAAATCTAAAGATTCAACAGAACCATTTTTTTTATTAAAGTAGGCAAAATACTATCAATCAGGTTTTCCTTACAAAAGTAGTAAGGTAGTCGGGATCGGAATCGTGAATGTATATAATAATATCGTGAATAGTGACAAATTCAATTACTTTCGCATTCATTTAAGTATGGGAATTATATACTAAAGCATAACATATTTTATTATTCATATTTAACAAAAAATTGGTTAAACTTAATAAATCAATATTTTTTCTATTTAGTATTATATATAGTTATAATAGAGAACCTCTTCTTTTTAATTATTGATAATGTTTTTTTTGCAAAATTATATATACATATAATTCTTTTCATATCTATAGTGTTTATTAATATCATAATTATTTATCGACATTATTTGATTTCCATAACCCTTTTAAGAAATAAATAATGATTATAGTCATGCCAATAGACTCGGAATTTCCAAAAAATCATAAAGTTATAGGAAAGCATAAACATGAAGATGGTCGTTTTCACTTTGTATGGGGTCCAGGACGATCTGATGCAGAATCTTCATCTGATGAACAGGTTCAACAGGCATACAAATCTAGAGGAGAAGATTATGTTCCCTTGGGAGTCCATGGCACTTTCGTCGGCGTAGACTGGGATTCTTGTATTGCAGATGGAGCTTGTATAGAGGCATGTCCGGTACAAGTATTTCAATGGTATAGAACTGAACATGATGTACCTGCTGAAGAAATGACTAATGCTACAAGTGCTGGAATAGGGGAAAATCAAGATAGAGAAGGAAGAAAAGACTATACTGATAAATCAGACCCAGTAAGAGAAAATGATTGTATTTGGTGTATGGCCTGTGTAACTGTTTGTCCTACCCAGGCAATAAAGGTAGATGAAGCAAATTTAGACGTTCATAAAAAAACAGCAGAAACAGCTAGCTAGATAAAAAAATTTATTTAATTGCTGTTATTGAAAAATGTTTCATCTAACCTTAAAGCTGGATAACACTTAACTATCAATTATATAAACAATAAGCATATGTCTTTTAATAAATTTCAGTCACAAAAAATAGAAGAATGCCTATAAGATAAAAATAAAACGTAGTTTTTAAATATTATGTAATGTTTTATAAAATGATGTTATCTGGTTCAGAGGGAGACATTAACACTTGTCAAGTTTGCCACGAATCTTTTAGTAGAGCAAATGAACTTGCAATACATTATCAAGAAAAACATCCTGAGGTATTTAGAGAAAATAAAGACTAGAATTATCAACATTAATAGTAAAAAAATGAGAAAGGAATATTCAATTTTGTTCTTTTACTAATTATTGCAGGTAAAGCAAAATTAGATACAATAACAATATTTTTTTAATATTTTGTATATTTTTAGTTGGTTTTTTGTAATCTAGTCTAATAGCGTCAATGATTAATATTAATCGAGTTTTAAGCAATATTAATTGTTTGAAAAATCCATTCTTAGTATTATAGATATTGTTATTTCTTGTATGTTTAGAATACATAGTAGTGGATGAAATTTACAAACTAACATTAGGATTTTTAGAATAAGTCTCTTCTAGAAATTGATCACTTGCAATGACAAACTCTTCCATCAAATTTCAATGATCTCTGTTTTTATACGATTACAATTAAGAGCCTATCCCAAAAATAGATGGGAATATAGCTCGTTTGTTTCCTATCAGATCCAATAATGTTTAAGAGTAAAAAGTATGTTAGAACTATTATAAGTATTCCAGACGATCTGTGGAATAAAATTAAAAATATTTTACCAGATGAGAAACCAGATAATACAATAGGTCGTCCAATAGTTCCATACAGAAAAGTA
>DASUUM010000100.1:0-3203 GCA_036374075.1 Nitrososphaeraceae archaeon | reverse complement strand
ATATTGGAAGACATTAAATAAAAAATAATTTGATAAAGGTTAAATAAATCCTATTAAAAGTTATTGTATGAAAGGATTGATATTTTATGTAAGAAATAATGATTTTGCTCCATTACTCCAGATTTTATACCAAAATAATGTGGAAGGTGTTTCTTATTGTGATTTTGGTGGACGAGGTAAATTAAAGAGGGGTGAAATCCCTAAAAACATAGATGAATATCAAGCATACAGAACAGAAGAAAAATTTATTCCTGAATTCGAGGTTAGAAAAAGAGTTGAAGTAGTTGTTAATGATTCTGCTTCACAAAAAATTTTACAAGATGTAAAACAATCAGGAAAGATTCATGGTAAGGTATTTACTTATGATGTTTCTGAATCTTCTGATTTACCTTAAAATTTTAAAAATTGTTTAGACTGTAAAGTTTGTCAATGATTTTAAATTTCCGACAGAATCCTATAGAAAATATTGTTATCAAATAACATCTATTTCATGAATAGTTATCATATCATTATTATCATCCCTCATTTTTAAATCGGCAATAGTATTAACTTGAATTTCTTAACTATTATTATTATTATTAAATTTATAAAATTTATTTCTCAATAGAAATGCTACTATTGAAGTCCCAATAAATGGTGCAGTAAGATATAGCCATAAATCAACATAATAACCAGATACAATAGCAGGTGCCAAAGAACGAGCAGGATTCATTGAAACACCAGAAATCAATCCAAACAAAAAGATATCTAAACCTACCATAGCACCTATTGCTATTCCTCCAAACCTCTTTGCTCCCTTTGTATAAATTACTATTAGTATTATTAACATAAGTAAAGCAGATGCAAATATTTCTATTCCAATAATAACATAAATAGGATAATTAATATAGTTAGGAGCATTAGCACCCAAATTCACTTCATTTCCCATTACAGAAAAAATGAAAACACTTGCTAACAAAGCACCAAATAATTCTGCTGCAAGATAGGTAAGAAATAATATTTTATTCCTTTGTAAATGATTTGTAATTAAAAATGCTACAGTTACTGCAGGGTTGAAATGTGCCATTGATATTTTACCAAAAAGATAAATTCCAATAGCAACAGCAATAGCAGGAGCAATTGCTATAAAAGGAAGTCCTAAAAGTCCATTTAATTTTGCATCAAATACAACAGAACCAGTAGCAAATACTATAACTGTAAAGGTTCCAACAAGTTCTGCAAAAAAGATTTTTTTCTTATTTCCTGCTAGTAGTTTATCTTTCAGCAGTAACTGTAATTTCTGCCACAAGTTCTTTTATCCTTTCTTCAATTTCATCTCTTATCTTTCTAACTTCTTCTATTGATTTTCCTTTTGGATCTGGTAAATTCCATTCTATAACCTTTGGTAAGAATATTGTAGGACAGAAACTTTTGTCCATACATCCCATATTTACTATAGAATCAGAATCACGCATCATTTCTTCAGACATCTCTTTTGATTTTTGGTTACTAATATCTAATCCAACTTCTCTCATTGCTTGTACTGCGATAGGATTGATTTGTGATACAGGTTTTGTTCCTGCACTTTGAGCTTTAAATCCATTAGGGGGATATTTTTTAAAAAATCCTTCGGCCATCTGGCTCCTTCCCGCATTTTCAACACATACAAACAGAACTGTTTTATCGTTTTTGTTGTTGTTGTTACTTGATCTAGATTTTCCAAAAAATTTCATATTAATCAGGCCTAATTTGTTATTGCTCTAACTATTATACTAATGATTTTCCTTCCGTCACTAAAATGATTTTCATCCATATAGATTTTCTCATTGAGTATCTCAATATTTTGGAATCCAGCATCTTTAATGCTTTTTAAATAATTTTCTTTTGTTAATGCCCCATCTATACAACTACACCAATTATTCGTGTTGACGTTATCTTTGCTGATCTCTTTAGTTGTTATCAAGTCAGAAATGATCATTCTTCCTTTTGCTTCTTTTTTTAATATCCTATAAACTTCTTTGAAAGTATTTGTCTTATTAGAGGTTAAATTAATAACACAATTGCTTATTACAACATCTACAGAGTTGTCTTCAATAGGTATTCTCTCTTCTATATCTCCTTTTCTAAATTCTACATTCTTATAGTTGTTTTTTATTGCAACTTTTCTGGCTTTTTCCAACATTTCATCGGTCATATCGATTCCTATGACTTTTCCTTCATCACCTAGAAGTTTACATGATAAGAATGCATCAATTCCCGCTCCTGATCCTAAATCTACAAGAGTTTCGCCTCTTTTCAAATCTGCAAATTGTAATGGTGCACCACATCCTAATCCAAGAATGGATTCCTCTGGAATTGATTTTAATTCTGTTTCATTATATCCAATAATAGTTGATACTTGTTCTTTTGAAGTGTTATTTATATCACAACAAGAAACTTCCTGTGCTGGATTACAACAAGAATTAGTATTACCTTCTAAAGCAATCTTTCCATAATTTTTCTTTATTTCATTTTTTAGTATTTCTTTTTGCATACTTATAATGTTTACAAAGGAAACTATTTAAATTATCAAGACGGCTATATTACACCAAGTGTAATTATGGAAACAAAGAGACAAAAAGTAAAGAAATTACCAGTTTATGATAGCAATTGCAATTTCGAAGGATATGACTCTCAAAAACTAATGTTACAAACCAAAAAACTTCGAAATTTGATAACAAAAAGAGGTACATTTGAAATGTTAATTCCTTTATGTTGTACAAATAATCCTGTAAGATATAAACAGTTTAGAGAATTAATGAAAGGTATAAGTAGTAAAACTCTTGCTCGCAGACTAAGAACTGGAGACAGATGGCATACTAGAAAGACAAGCATATTATGAAATTCCACCAAGGGTAGAATACAAAATGACTAAGAAAGGCCAAGAATTAGTAGAATCAATATTAAATTTAATTCAATGGATGATAAAATGGTCTTAATGAACATCAATTATTAAAACTTTTTAGAAAAAATCTCATCACAAATAATTTAAATATTTAACAATTAAAATTAAAAAGTAAGAGGAGGAGGACAAATAATAATGGGTATCCATAATAAACTTATAATAATTGGTTCTGGCCCGGCAGGATTAACCGCTTCTATATATGCTGCAAGGGGGGGAATAGAACCTTTAGTTATATCAGGGAATGAACCTGGTGGTCAATTAATGTATACTTCCGAAGTTG
>DASUUM010000099.1:0-2383 GCA_036374075.1 Nitrososphaeraceae archaeon | reverse complement strand
GCGAATCTATCATTTCTGATTTCCAAGAAGAGAATGGTAAGAAATTCCAAGATAAATTTCGATATACTTTTGATAGTGAATTAAAAAATATGTTAAAGAAAACAGAATTTTGCAAATCATTAGCAGATTTTATGGACTCGTACGCTGAATTGGCACCTATATTGAACCATGACAAATCATACAGATACTTTAGATCTGTTATGAATAATTTAGATTCGATGGTAGAACCATTTCGTGATATTGTTAATAGGACACCATCTGAAGTAATTCCAATGGATAGGCAATTTGAGATCCATCATTACAAGACATCTTCACCACCAAAGTTCAGGACTCCAATACTGATAGTAGGGTCTTTAATAAACAGACATTATATTTTAGATTTGTTTCCCGAAACAAGTATAATTAGGCATTTCCAACAACTAGGCTTTGATGTATATGCTACTGATTGGAGAATTCCCAGAGTTAAGGATGAAAATATGACCCTTGAAAGCTATGCACATGAGTTTCTTGAAAATGCAATTGACAAAGTAGAAGAGGTTACAGGTTCTAGAAATGTTACACTATTTGGGTACTGCTGGGGTGGGATTCTCTCGTTGATTTATTCAGCATTACATCCTGAAAACGTACAAAATTTGATTTTGCATGCAACCCCTGTTGATTTTAGCAAATCACCCACCGTGTTAGAATCGTGGATGAAATGTATGGATGTAGAAAGATTTGTACAGATTTTTGGAAATGTACCATCTTCTTTTCTTAATATCTCATTTTTAATGCGCAATCCATTAGAAGCTATATTAAAATATCCAATTTATTTTAGTCAGCCTCGAAGTACAAAAGAAATCATACAGTTTATGGCAGTAGAATCATGGCTATATGACAGTGTCCCAATAATCGGTAAGGTATTTGAGCAAATCACCAATGATATTTACAAAAAGAATCTACTAATTCAAAACAAAATGATGCTTGGGAAAGATCTTGTTAATCTGAAAAAAATTACCATGCCTGTTCTTAACATAATTGGAGCAAAAGATGATCTGGTTTCAGCAGAATCTAGCATAACAATTACTACTACTGAGGGAGTGATTTCCAGTAAAGACAAGAAAACATTAAAGTTTCCAACTGGACATGTTGGATTGTGTATTAGCCGTACTGCACACAAAAAACTATGGCCGGAAGTCGGAAACTGGCTTACAGAACACTCAACATGAAAAAATATTGAGAATATAAATCGATAATAGAGAGAAATAAAAAAACGCATTGTAAACATAGTACATTAAAAAGATTTAGAGCCTATCCTATCCCAAAAATAGATAGGAATATAGCTTATTGGTTTCTTTATCACAATCAATATAGTTATCATTTACTACAATGACAGGTCAACTTGTAGTATTGCCATAAAAAAATTTCCAATTTAATAAATCATTCTTTTTTTAACACAAATATTTCTTTAAAATATTGTAATCTACTCACTAATTCTTAGTTCATCTACCATTTTTCAATATATTATTTTTATTATCTTTTCATATAGTATCCTAAAAAAATGTCCTTTCTTTAAGCATGCTAAATGTGTTAGGAATAGCAAGTTAGCAATATAGCATCTTCAGGTAGAAATGTTTTTATAAATTTTTAAATTACTGTCTGTAATGAATATAAAAATATCTTCAAAATTTGCAATAGTTATCTTGGGAATAGGAATTTTTTCTACACTCCTTGCATTTGACAACAAATCATTTTCAGTTGAATCTGCAAATGCTCAGATGAATATGGGCGGAGGCGGTCCTCAAGGCATGGGTATGGGCGGAGGCGGTCCTCAAGGCATGGGTATGGGCGGAGGAGCAGGGCACGGTATGATGATGATGAATATACCGGGCTTCGTTCAACAAATCTGTCATATCGGTAAAGATATGCCACCTTCTTATTGTGAACCAAACTACAAAGTTATGAGTTCAGTAAAAGGATTAAAAATTTCAGGTGTAAACCCAATAAATGATAATGAACTACAAGTGGTAATTGAGAATATTAATAGTATATCCAATACAACGACAACAATGGGTCAACAAAACATAGTAGTTGCTGGTGGTGGAGGTGACCTTGCTGGTTCAACCGTATTAGATATTGCTGGTGGTAGTTCACAAAAAATTACAACAGAATTGAAACTAATTGGCTCTGGCTCCATATATAATCTAGAAAGGATATATCTACATTTATTACCTCTAACTAGTCCCTAATTTTTTATTTTATAGTTACAGTGAAGAAGGTTTATCCAACAATTCTGAAATAGAAAAATAATAAATCAAAATAAAGAATTTGCAAGAATATGTTTTTTATTAAAAAACATATTATAAGATTACAAATATGGGTATTCATATAATTTTACTTATTC
>DASUUM010000098.1:0-2011 GCA_036374075.1 Nitrososphaeraceae archaeon | reverse complement strand
AGTACTATGTGTTGCCATACTGTATAGATGTGATTGCTCTTTTTATGAAAGTATAATGAAATCCTACAATGTTTTAGAATACGTAATATCTGATCTGCTAATCTAACATATTTGGATTGCTGTTTGTTCAATAATTAACTGTGGAATGTTGTTAGCTATGATGGTTTCTACAGAGCCTAATTTTTATTTTATTTATTATAATCATAATTATATTATAGAAATTCAACAACCTACTAACCAAAGTAAATTGTCATAGTCTAAATCAAATAACTAGTATATTCCAATCAAATAACCAAATATTATTTATCTCCTCTATTGTTATTTGTTCATGCTATGACTACAAATAATTCTAATATTATTTAAAACTCTAGAATAATAGTTTCACAAATCATAAATATATCAACGAGTAAGTATCACTACCTCAAAGAAATCAAAAAGCTTGTCATAGTCTGGATATAATTTTTAAGCCAAGTCAGATTGTTATTCAGGCTATGACAAATAACTATTACAACTTTCTTATATCTAAAAAATCTTTAGAAATCATACGTATTTTAGATATATCATAATTTGATTTTCATAGGTAATGAAGATCGGAGTAATTCCAATTATAACAAAATCTAGTACATTATTTTTAGCCTTTGTATTATTGGTTGGAGCATTTACTGCTATAACTTCTTCTACCTCATCACCATTTATTATTGTAAAAGTACAAGCACAAAAAGCAGAAGAGTCAGAAATGAAAGAAGAAGAATCAGAATCAGAAGAAGGAAAAAAGTGTATATCTTATAATAAATCAGAAAAATTAATTTCTATAACTTGTAAACATGCTAATTTTGCAGATGTTACTAAAGAAATCACAGATCCTAACATTTTGAAATATGAATCAAAAGTAACAACTACAACTACTAATAATACTATTGAAAGTAATAATAATGAAAAAGTCTGGTTACTTACTACAGATTTAAAAGTTGAAAAAGATGCGCTGTTGGATATTAATTCAAATGATGTAACATGGCTAAAGATAATTCCATCCAAGAAGTCTCCTAATGTAATTGAAGTAGATGGAAGTCTCAAAGTAGATTCTGTAAAAATAACATCTTGGAATCCAGAAACAAATGATTATGTTTACTTCTCAGATTCTGTAAAAAAAGCTGAATTACAATACAAGAAAGAATTACGACCATATATCAAAGTAAATACAGGAGCAACAGGTCCAACAATAATTCAAAATTCTGAACTTGCATACTTGGGATATAGTTGTAGTGGATGTGGTGGAGTTACTTTCAATGGTGGAGAAAACAGTATACTAAAAAATAATGATATTCATCATATCTACAAAGGTTTCTATTCAAAAGAAATGGGACATATGCTAATTGAGGGAAATCGTGTCTATGGCAATGATAAATATGGAATTGATCCTCATACTGGAACTCATGATATGATAATCAAAAATAATACTGTTTATAATAATGGTAATTCAGGTATTATATGTTCACTTGATTGTCACAATATAACAATTGAAGGTAATGAGATATACAATAATGGTAACAACGGAACTGGAAGAGGTATTGCATTTAGTATTAATATGTATGATTCAGTTGCAAAAAATAACTATATTCATCACCAAAATATAGGTATAGGTATAAACGGTGAATCACATGATAATAAAGTCTATAATAATAAAATATCAGATAGCAAAGTTGGAATAAATACAATTGAAAAATCTTCTAACAACAACATATACAATAATACTATCCTAAATTCTATAAATGGCATTGTCGTCGATAGTGGTGCATCTGATAATGAATTTCATTTTAATAAAATAGTAAATTTGACTGAATCTGGAATATTAAATGTTAAAGGGGATCCAGGTTTAACAACAGTTGTTGGCAATACATTTGAGAACAATAAACTAATTAATTCTAAAGTTAATACTGCTAGTGCTAGTGCTAGTTCTACTTCTACTTCTACTTCTGCTATATCAGTAGATGATAATGAAAAGTCAGAAAAG
>DASUUM010000097.1:0-2207 GCA_036374075.1 Nitrososphaeraceae archaeon | reverse complement strand
TAATATCCTAAAAAATAAATTCTGCATTTACCAATCTAATAATTATGAATCCTGATGAAGAAATTAATCAACTAAGAGAAAAGATTCAAAATACAATTAGTGAAGCAGGAATTTCTAACCTTTTAACTACTCTAGCAAATCAAGCAAATTATAAATTAGAACTAAATGAAAGTTCAGTTACTCTTAACAGTCTTGATTATGCAATATTGAGACTGATGATGATAGATTATTTAAAGAATAATTTCAATTATAAATAGAAATTCCTTCTCCTAATGAAATAAAGAAGTAAAATAATTGTGTATTTATTTAATAATTTTTTTTTGTAAAATCTTCTGCTGGTTTCTAGCAGCAAAGTTCTCAAACTTTCTCTTTACTTCCTCTCACTTATCTTCTGCAGGAACTTCATAATATGAGAAAATTTGCTATATAGTATATTATTCATTTAATTAATGAGAAGTAATGAATAGATTCAAAATAGTATTAGGAAGATTACTATTCATAATAACAATTACTATAACTACGATTCCAATTTTAGTAAATGAAGAGAGATTATTATGGCTCAAGACCAAGAAAAAGGAGTTACACCCATTGATCCCCAAAAATGTTACTAATCAGACATTACAGGGGTATCCAACTGAAGATAAAAATATGTCAACTGGTATAGAAAATAAATAAATAAATTTAATATGTTTGAAAAACCAATTAATTATATTTCTTACAGCAAAATAAGTTATTATTGTATATTGTTAGTATGGAGTTGTTCTAAACCAATAATGTCCATTAGTACACCAAAAACTTTCCTTTAGTGTAGGAACAATATCAGATTTTACATAGTTACCATCTTCATCATAATATCCCCCCAATTGTTTGAAAATAAGTGTTCCAATCAATAGGATATACTCGACTTTTAAAACCAAATTGTTTACAAATAGGGCAAATAACTTTTTCTTGCAATGAATCAGTTATAACTATCTTGATATTTTAGTTATTGCTCTATCGTGATAGAATATAGATTAATAGTACCTTTCTCAAATTTTCTTTTCACTTCTCTCTTTCCGTCAGGAACTTCATAATATACAATTAATTCAATAGAATTATCTTGCATTATATGAGACTGACTTCCATGGACCTTACCGTTATATTTAGTTACAATATCTGAAAGAATCTCGCATTTCTTTTGTATACCTGCAATTGGTCCTTGTAAGAGCTCTAAGGAATTGGACATTTTTGGTTTTTGTATGCTAGTAAATGATTTGCTAGGTTTATGAGATTTCTTTATAAATCTGCAATCTTATTGAATATGAATGAATAGTAATAGACCAAAATACTGCAGCAATTATGGTGAGATCCGATTTAAATGAAGAAATTAAAAAATGTCCTAAATGTGGAATTGATCTTCAGACAGAATCTATACATACGACATCATCAGTTGTAAATCAACTACCATACAAAAGTCCAGGAACAGCAGCACTCATAGCATTTATTGGAGGGATATTTGGTTTACCTGGTATCAGTCATATATATATATTGGAAAGGTTGGAAAAGGAATTGGAATACTAATTGCTGGTATCATCATTGCTGCTTTGCTTGTTTTTATAACAATATCTTTTGAAATTATTTTATCATTTATCTTAGGCATTGCATATTTGGTATTATGGATATGGCAAATATTTAATGCTAGAAAATTAGCGAAAGAATTTAATCAATCAGTACGAATAACAGGTAAAGAACCATGGTAAAAATCTAAATCAGATTTTTGATTTTCGTTCTCAATATTTTCTTTGTAAAATTACTTTATTATTATTTCTCGTAAAAGTTATTGAATCTCAATTTTACTTAAGTATTACAGCATTGTATCCTAAAACAACATTCATTTACTTCATTTATTAAATGAAATATTAGATTTTTCTATTTTCCTATATGTCTACTCAACACCTTAATGAATCTAATGCATCCATTTCAAATATTCCTGGTAGATGTTGGATACTCTGAATATAGTTATTCAAAGCATATAGATCCTTTAATTTTACTTCTATTTTGATATAATTTTCTTTTTTTAGGTCGTCTGATGATGATCTGTTTATGACTTGTAGAGGACCTGCCATTTGTTTTTCAGTACCTTGATTAAGAGGATATCTTCCAGAGTGAATTGAATCTTCGATCATTTTACATAGATGAGATTTTTTCATCCACGTATAGTAAATACT
>DASUUM010000096.1:0-11498 GCA_036374075.1 Nitrososphaeraceae archaeon | reverse complement strand
TTGTGCATATGCCTCTTTTGAAAAATTATTTGTTGTAATTAATGCAATAGTTGCTATCAATACCATAGCCAAAATTGATTTTATTTTCATAATTTAATTACGTAGTCAAGTTAAAAGATGCCATATTTAATTATATCTAATTTTATATTACTTATTCAAATATTTATCGAAATTATATAATCCCGATATATTTTTTCTTATTTATTTTAACTTCTATAAAAAATATACAGAATTGAGTTCAATTAATAATTTTTAGAATAGTTTGATAATCTAAATGATTACAACATATAGATAGAACCAGATACGTTAAATATAACAAAATTTGTTAGTAAATAATCGGTAAACACAGAAAATTATAATTTTTTTAATTTGCTTAAAGCTTGTTGTTTTGACTTGTTCAAATCTTCTCTTATTTTTACTACCATACTATCGTATTCATTTTTTAATGTATTTTTAGAATCTTCAAAAAGGCTTTCTATTACTTCTTTATTTTTTGTTGATGTTGATGTTGATATTATTGGTGTTGCCATTTTTATCCCTTCTTCTCTATTACAGCCTTCACTTTCTTAAGTCTTACGAATTCTTCTCGTTCTCTTTCTTCCAATGTAGATTTGATGAATGATAATGCTTCTTGATATTGTGGTATTATTATATATTCTAGTGCATTTATCAATTTTTGTGTCTTTTCTAATTCTTTAGCGAGACTAAAAATTGCATTTTCATATTCAGCAGCTTTACAAATTCCAGGTAGAATATTTTTAATTAATTTTGTTGCTTGATCCACTGAAGAATTTGTATCTGCAAACCCATATGTTAAATCTTGAACCTCCTTCTTTGATGATATTTCTAAGGCAGGTATTTTTACATCTACAATTCTTTTAATGTGAACATCTACATTAATAGATGGCGGAGTAGAACTTGACAATGACTGTATTGTAGAGGTACCAAGGGAAAGATAAGCATGAAAAATTGCTTTGTATATATCATCCAAAGGATCCCATATATCTGCTCTTGCTTTATTTGCTTCATCAATCATTTCATCTATTTTTTTGAGTAATACTTCTCTTTTATCATCAAGAATTTTATGAACCATTTTTGAGATTTGCATAGAGCGTCGAATTTTAATTAATTCGATTTTTGTTGCAACTACTCTTTTCCCAAACGACATATTAATTCACACACATACACCATACAAAATTTTTTGTTATTGTTTTATAGTTTTTGCTCCTTCTTTAAAATATAATTGGATATTTTTGTCTTTAATTTTTGTTAATTCACCTTTGGGAAGATTTGCTAAAACATCCCATGCCCGAGAAAGAGTTTCTTCAAGGTTTCTATTTTCATCTGTCAATTGTTTCAAGAAATATGTTTCAAATGTTTCTCCTACATCTAGATATTTCAAATCTACCCCTGTCAAACCAGCTCTTCCAACAATTTCCGCTAAGGCTCTAACTTCTTGGGATCGTGAGTAGGCATCATATAACTGATTTCCAACTTCCATATGATCACCTCTTGTTTTTCCTTCTCCTACTCCATCTTTCATCAACCTAGAGAGAGACATCAATACATTAATAGGTGGGTATACACCTTTTCTGAATAGATCTCGACTCAAAACTATCTGACCTTCGGTAATATATCCTGTAAGATCTGCAATAGGATGGGTAATATCATCTGCAGGCATTGATAAAATAGGAACTTGTGTTACACTACCATTTTTACCTTTGATTCTTCCAGCTCTTTCATAATTATTTGCAAGATCCGTATACAAATAACCAGGATAGCCTTTTCTTCCAGGGACTTCTTCTCTTGCTGCACTAATTTCTCTAAGCGCCTCACAATAATTGGTCATATCAGTTAAGATAGCAAGAACATGCATACCGAGATCAAATGCAAGGTATTCGGCTACAGTCAATGCAACTCTTGGTGTTATGATTCTCTCTATAGCTGGATCATCAGCGAGATTGAGAAACAATACACTACGGCGTAGTGCTCCCGATTCTTCTAAACTTCTTTTAAAATATTGAGCTTCAGAATACTGGACTCCAATTGCAGCAAAAACAACCGCAAAATCTTCATTAGTACCAACGACGGAAGCTTGTCTGGCAATCTGACCAGCTAATATATTATGAGGTAGTCCAGATCCAGAAAAAATTGGTAATTTTTGTCCTCTTACAAGAGTAAGCATTCCATCTATAACAGAAACACCTGTTTGAATAAATGAGGTAGGATACTCTCTTCTTTCAGGATTCATAGGTTCACCATTTACATCTAAAAATTTATCAGCAATAGGTTCAGGTAAACCGTCATTTGGTCTTCCTAATCCATCAAAAACTCTTCCTAATAATTCATTAGATACAGGCATAACCATAGTTTTTCCCAAAAATTTGGCCTTTGTTCCTGCTATAGCAAGACCAGATGTCCCTTCAAAAACCTGTACTACTGCTTTTCCATTTCCAACTTCTAATACTCTTCCAAGTCTTATTTCACCTTCAGCTGTCTCAATTTCCACTAGTTCATCAAAAGATGCTTTTGTTATTTCATCTACAATAATAAGAGGACCTTTAATTTCCGCAACTTTAGTGTATTCAATACTGCTACTAGTAGATATCTCAGACAATTAATTCAACCTCCTCTTTTTTAGATTTAATCTGTTCGAACTGTGTATCCATATTTTTTGAGAGCTCATCCAGCTTGGCAATTTGTTCGTCTGGAATTTCAAATTTTGCCTTTAGTAAGGACGGAAGAATTGGCATTGTTCGAATATCAGCAAGAGATACACCCTCTTTGAGTGATTTTAAAGATTCGTTATAAAATTTAACCATTAATTTAACCAGTTTTAATTGTTTTTCTGGGCTAGTATAAGTATCAACTTTATCAAAGGAATTCTGTTGAAGAATTCCAATTTTAATCATTCTTGCTATCTCAAGTATTAATTTCTCTTCATCAGGTAATGCTTCGGGGCCTAATAACCTAACAATTTCTTTAAGTGTATCTTCTCTTTGTAATATATTATAAGAATCAGCTCTTAATTTATACCAGTCTGGACTAATATTTTCAGTCCACCATTTGGATACATCTTCTAAATATCCTGAATAAGATTGCATCCAATTTATTGAAGGATAATGCCGAGAATATGCCAACCTTGTATCCAATGCCCAAAAAGTCTTGATAAATCTAATTGTATGAGTTGTTACAGGTTCTGTAAAATCAGCTCCTGATGGTGAAACTGCACCAACAATAGTCACTGAACCATTTCTATCTGGAGCTCCTAATGCACGAACTCGTCCAGCTCGTTCATAGAATTCTGCTAATCTGGATGCAAGATATGATGGATAGCCTTCCTCAGCAGGCATCTCTTCCAACCGACCGGACATTTCTCTTAAAGCTTCTGCCCATCGACTAGTAGAATCAGCAACCAAAACTACATCCAAACCCATATCTCTATAATATTCAGCTATAGTCACACCCGTATAGATTGAGGCTTCCCTAGCTGCAACAGGCATATTACTTGTATTGGCAACGAGGACAGTTCTTTCCATCAATGGCCTATTAGAGCGTGGATCTATCAAATGAGGAAATTCTACAAGAACTTCAGTCATTTCATTACCTCGCTCGCCACAGCCAATATATACAACAACTTTAGAATCAGCCCATTTTGCTATCTGATGTAATGTAACAGTTTTTCCGGTTCCAAAACCACCTGGAATAGCACCTGTTCCGCCTTTGGCTATTGGAAAATAAGTATCAATTACTCTTTGTCCTGTTATCAAAGGTACAGTAGGATCAAATCTTTCAGTATATGGTCGGGGTGTTCTAACTGGCCATCTATGGTACATCATTAATTGAGATTTTTTTCCGTTGTTTTCTACTGTACAAATAGAGTGTTCCAAGTCATAATCACCTTCAGATGAAATGTGAGTTATCTTGCCTCCTTTAGAATTAGGAGGTACTAGAATACTATGAGTTAATAGAGGTGTCTCTTCAACAGTTCCCAAAACAGAACCTGCTATAATATTGTCTCCTACTTTCACTTTTGGTAAAAATCGATATTTTTTCTTCATATCAATTGGCGTAGTTGCAATTCCTTTACTAATGAATGCACCAGACTTTTTAGCTATTTCTTCTAATGGTCTCTGGATACCATCATAAATCTTTCCTATTACACCAGGACCTAACGTAACTGATAATGGTTGTCCTGTTCCTATTACAGGTTCTCCTGGTCTAAGGCCGGAAGTAGATTCGTAAACTTGAATGAAAGCAATATCACCTGTGCAACGAATAACCTCTCCTATTAGCTTTGACTCTCCTACTTCTACGGTTTCATACATTTTAACAGAAGACATTCCATCTGCTCTAACCGCAGGTCCACTTACCCAGACAATTTTTCCCTTTGCAACCATTTTTATACTCTTCCTCTCAAAATACTTGCGATATTTTTCCTTATTAAAGGTTTAAGTCTCTCAACTCTGGAATCTATAGTATTATTTAACGTAACAGTTCCATCAGTAGATTTTAGTCTAAATCCACCCGTTGAATTTTTTAAATTGCTATGTAATTTAATTTTCTTATTATATTTTGCACTAATTAGTTCTATTTGTTGTTTAAAGAAATCAGCATCTTTTTCCAAACATTCTATTATAATACCAACAGTACCTATATTTGGAATACTTTCATCAAGCATTTTTATTAACAAATCCCTATAATTTGATTCATCCATATGTAACAAGAATTTTTCTTTGGATTTCTCAAAAACGTCATTAACAGCTTGTTCAAGTAAAAATAATTCTTTATTTCTAGAAGATAATTTACTAGAACCAACAACTTGTCTTTTTAAACTATCTGCTTTTTTTTCTGCATTAGAGATAATATTTGCATATTCTAATTCTAATTGTGACTTTGATAATTCCAAATTATGAAGAGATTCTAAATACGAGTTATTTAATTGTGTCAATAACTCTGATTCTTTCTTTGTTAAAACCTGATCTATAGTTCGCTCTAAAGGTGTAGGCGATGACATTATTAACAACTTTTATAATGAGAGATTTTAATCTTTTTGTTGATTTATGAAAATTTTAACAATATTAATAATAAATTTAATAAAATATTGTTAATAAATAAAAATATTAAAAGAGATATCAATATTATTATTATTATTATGTTCGATTATTTCTATATCAAATATTTGTAATAAAGCAAAACTCTATAGAAAATAAATAAGATTGACTCTACATAGTTTTATTTATACACCAATTTGCAAGTTTATTCCTTTAAAATTTTAAACAAAAATTCACGTATAACTAAAAATGGAAATGTTAGTCTTTAGGATAACTAAGATTCTCCCCGGCATTCTTCACAGGTAAAAGTACCTTCACTATATAATAAAAGGTCAGTCCATTCTCCACATTCATCACAATAACCAGAAATATGTCCTGTAGGACGACCAATTTCGCCTCGTATCAAAGCTGCTTTTTCTGAAATAACATCTATTAATTCGGGAGTAACAGATATAACATCTGAGGATGAGATAATACCGACTACTCTATTTTTATAAACAACTCCTAATCTTTTGATGTTATGTTTTCTCAACATCCTAGCTGCCTCTGTGATTGTAGCTTCTCCTTCGATAGTGTACAGCTTTTTCATAATCTCCGATGTTTTAATTGAACTAGGTGGTACATCACGAGAAAAGCCATCTGTAACAATATCCCAATCAGTGACTATTCCGACCGGTTTTTCAGCTTCGAAAATAACAATACTTCCAATTTTTTCGGTCTTCATTTTTTCTGCAATTTCTTTAATATTAGAATCAGGAGATGAGGAAATAATTGGACTATTCATAATGTCTCTAACCAGTATCCTAGTTGTCATATTTGCATCTCTATGTTTACTGCCTAGATGATTGGCTCCCACGTCAATCCTTTGTATTACCAAACATAATTAGTTTACTGCTAAAAGAAATCATAAATTAGCATATAGGTTACCTCTTTCAGATAAGGTTATTTTGATTTTTCCTGAAGGTAATACCCGAATTATATCATCCAAGGATACTTTTTTTAAAAATTCTATTAATTCCGCTTTATTTTGTGAATTATTTATTAATTCTGTTTTTATTTTTTTTGCAGCATACATTGGATCCAGAGTACCAGGCAATAGTATGGAATGAATTATACTTTTTGATTTTATACTTTCTACAGGTCCACATATGATTTTATAATTATTGTTTTCTTTTGTTACACCTATAGATAATTTTAATTCCAATCCTTTAATAAAATTTCTTTTTCCTTCAATTACAAAAGATCCTTTAGGAAGAAATTGTCCCGTTGGCGCTCCTTTTTTTACTTGATTAGGATATACCCAATATGCATCAGCACTAGATAAACCATCTTTCCAAGCTCTACTAAAAGATACGGTAGCTATGGCTCCTTCTAAAAGACTCTGACTATTTTGAGTAGAATCCTGCTCATCGAGCCCAATATTTTTAAGTAAAAAAAAAGGAGAACCATGAATTTCCGCATGAAAAACTACATCCATTTCAGTCATATGTTTTCTTATTATAGCTGAATTTGAGGAGGCATCTCTTCCTCCAATCACTAATAAACCTTCAGAAGTAATGAACCATCTATATCTTTCAAACCATTCCTTTGACTTTTGTTCTTTTACATCAATTTTTTTTTCAGCAATATTTGTTTTTCTTTTTAATTCAGTCATTTCATCTAATATTTTAAATCTAGCCTTATCGATAGTTTCACTTCCTCTTTCCATTTCCTTTGCTCTTCCATAAAGAAGAGAAGCCACCTTTCTCAAATTGTCATCAAATTGAATCAGTTCTTCTCCTATGACTAAGTATTTTTTTCCCTTTTCCATTATAAGTTTGGATGAATGTCTATTCAAAAGATTATCTAATTCAATAGGATTAGATGAAGAAATATTCATCAAATCAGAAGCAAGTATTCTGATTGTGTTAGATTTTGCTAACACTTTTTGTTTAGCCTTCTCTTGTTCCAAGAGATCATGTTCTAAAATTGAGATTTTTTTATCAAGTTCTATAGTATGAAGTCTTTTTCCAATAGTAATTATATCATTGCAGAGGACTTCATCTAATGCATCCATAAATGAATCCATTGGTTTCATATTCGAATCTTTCATTATTTTTAATGGTATATGTGATGCATCAAAAGGTACATTATTTGTATCTAAAATCACTATTGGCGAATGTTTATTTTCGGATATTACTTCCTCAACTACCTTTTTTGTATTTGTAAAAATTGATAAAAGGTTATCCCTAGTTATCTCCTTTATTTTTTTATTATTATTTGTATTTCCTCTAAAAAGTATCTCTTCTACAAATTTTTTTGGTAATGAGAGACTTCGTCCTAACCATTTAGAGATTTCCAAATTTCTTGGTTCATTTTGATATTGTGATTCGAACTCTTCAATTGATATTTTAAAGATATCTAATCCCTTTGATGGCGGAGGAGAATATTTTAATCCTATACGTAATGTTCTATGTCGTACTTCTAGTGGATTAAGAATTGACAATATCTTCATTGTTTCATCACAAATTATGATATTTCCTTGACCAAAGAATTCACATATTAAATATCTAATTGTGCTATTAGGATTTTCAAATTTAAAAATTACTATCCTTTCAGAATCTAATTGTTCAATTGATATTATTCGAGATCTTTCAAGTTCTTTTTTTGCACTTCTAACTAAATCGTTTTCTTCGACTTGTTTAAATAACATTTTAGTGATCCACGTACCTTTAGTAGAAATTATCAAAAGAATATCTGGTTCAGTAGAATGATGAAATTTTAATGCCAGAGAATCTTTTGTAATCCCATTGACTTGACTCAAGTAATAGCCTCCGATAGCAATAAGCTTAGAATTTATGTAATTAATAATATAACGTATCTCTATTGATGATAATTCCACTGCTAAATTAATTATCTAATAGCTAAATATTAACTACAATCTAATAATAGTAAAAAATCGGACCGGAAAGAATTAAACTCTCTATTATTTAATGAATTCCGTTTGGAACCAACAGATAAAGTCTATTATGTAAGAGCATTATTAGGAATAATTGCAGGGGTAACTATAGCATTTATTATAGCTCCTAATACTAATCAAGGAACGGTACTAGGAGTTGTATTTGTTATGGCTTTATTTTTTTATATTGTTTCTTATTGGCTATCAAAAAAAATTATCCCAAATGTACCAAAAGCTGAGAAAAGAAAATTTATTACTAATGGTATTTTTCCATTTATTTTCTTGCTTCTAATGTTTATGATATTAGCATATACAGGCTTACATCAAAACCTTGCAATGTAGATAGATAAATAAGAATGTCTTGGAATATTAAAACACCAGGGATTCCTGATGAATTTTTTTTTAGAAATGAGGAAATACCAATAACTAAAGAAGAAGTTCGTTCAATAATAATAAGCAAACTTCGTCTAAATGAAGATTATTCAGTTATTGATATAGGGTGTGGAAGCGGCAGTATCACAGTAGAAATTTGTCTTCAATGTCGAAACGGAAAAGTATTTGGAATTGATTTGGACTCCAAAGCAATTGATTTAACTAAAACGAATCTAGAAAAGTTTAAAGTAATTGCAGAAATTATAAAAGGAGATGCCTATGATATATTAGAATCACTTCCCTTGGTAGATGGTATTGTTATAGGAGGAACTACTGGAAAAACTGAAGCAATAATACATCGATCAATAAATAAATTAAATAAAGGAGGAAGATTGGTTATTACTACAATTCTTATTGAAACTATGTTTAAAGCTATGGAAGCATTAAATGAATCTCATGATATTAAGGATATTGATTTCACTCAGGTGACAATATCGAAAGGACGAAAAACCAAAACAGGTACTATGATGTTATCAAGAAATCCCGTATTATTGATTTCCGCTACAAAAATATGATTTGATATATTTTATATATCTTTTAATGTGATTTTATGATTTAAATTAGTCATTCTTTTTTCATAAAAATTGTTGAAACTTTTTTGTGTTGGATGTGGCCCTGGCGATCCCGAATTATTAACTATCCGTGCTTTAAATTTAATTAAAGAAGCTGATGTTATCTTTGTTCCTACCTCAAAGTTAAACAAGCCTAGCATTGCGTTATCTATTGTCAAAAAACATCTAAAAAAAACTACTGAAATCTTTAATCTAGTTTTTCCTATGATCAAGGATAGGGATTCTCTGAAAGCATATTGGAAAAAAAATGCTTTTGAAATTGCCCAAATGGTCAGATCTAGAAAAAAAACAGTTTACTTAACTGTAGGAGACCCTTCACTTTATAGTACATGGATATACATTCATAGAGAATTAAAAAAAAATTACCAAGATATAGAAATTGAAATAGTTCCTGGAATTACTTCAATATTTGCTTTTGCAGCAGAGGCAAAAATAAGTTTAGTAGAAGGGGATGAAAATTTGTCTATAGTTCCGGCTTGTTATGATTTAAACAAGGTAAAAAATACTATCCAATCTTCTGATACAATAGTTTTCTTAAAAGATGGAAGATATTTTGATAATGTAATAGAGATGTTATCAGATACAGGATTTAGTGATGATTCAAAAATAGCTATAGCTCAAGATGTTTCTACACAAGAGAATATTCTCGAAATAAAAAGCTTAAAAGATATCAAAGGTAAAAAACAATCTAGCAGTAAATATTTTTCAATTATGGTAGTGAAAAGAAATGATAGAGAATAATACAGTTTATTTTGTTGGATCAGGACCTGGAGATCCTGAATTAATAACAATTAAAGCAAAAAATTTGTTAGAAAATGCAGATCTTGTAATTTATTCAGGTTCATTATTAAATCCTGAAATTTTAAAATATGCAAAAAAAGGAGCAAAATTATATGATGCTGCCTTGTTAAATAGAGATCAAATTTTTGCTTTTTTAAGTGATATTACAAAACAAGGGAAATTGGCAATACGATTTCATGACGGCGATCCTGCATTGTTCAGTACTATTAGAGAACAGATCGATAGACTTGAACAAGAAGGAATTAGATGTAAGGTAGTGCCAGGCATAACCGCTACTTTGGGTGCTGCATCTTCTTTGAATTTAGAATTAACTTTACCTGGGATTACTCAGACATTGATCATTACCAGAGCAGAATTTAGAACACCAGTTCCTGAAATAGAGAGAATTTCTGAATTGGCAAAACATGGTAGTACTATGGTTTTTTATTTGAGTGTTCATCTCATAAAAGAAGTTGTTGATGAATTATTAAAAGGTGGAAGATATACAGTTGAAACTCCAGCTGCAGTAGTTTATAAAGCTACATGGAAAGATGAAAAAATAATTAAAGGAAAATTAAAAGATATTGTAGAGAAAACCAAAAAAGAGAAAATAATAAAGACTGCATTAATAATAGTCGGAGATGTTCTTGAACCGATTGAATATAAATTATCAAAAGTGTATGATTCAGAATTTACTCATGGTTATAGAAAAGGAATAAAAATAGTGAAGAAGAAGAATAATAATTAAATCTTATTTGCCAATACATGTTCTTGTAAAATTCTTAAAAAATAATTAAATTAGCATATTTTTTTAAATAAATAGTTTTTTCTTTATAGCCAGGGTCAATATTACCAATGAGCTCCCAAAATTTTTTAGAATGATTGAATTCCTTTAAATGCGCCAACTCATGTACAACAACATAATCAATTATATCAATTGGAAAAGCAATTAGATAGAGACTAAAATTTAATCTTCCTACTTTAGAACAGCTTCCCCATCTTGTAGAATTATCTTTTATTTTTATTTTAGAATATTTGACATTCATCAATGCACTAAAAATTTTTATTCTTTCATTTATTATTATAGATGTTTGTGAAAGATACCAATCTTTTATATATTTTTTATAGTTTTTTTTATTTTTTAAGTGAAATGTTATTTTATTGAGAGAAGAAGATACTATCGCATTATTTATAACGTCTTTAACTATATCAACTTTATATTTTTGTCCTAAATAATAGATATAAAATCCATCATCGTACATCTTTCCAAAATTTGAATTAAATTTTTTATAATAACTATATGTTCTAAGTATCCACGAATGCTTATTTTTTAAAAAATGGGTTAGGTTTGACTCATTTGAATTTAATGGTACAGTTAAGAAAAAGCCATGTATATTTGCCATTAAAGAAATTTTGGACGCTCTTTTAGACTCTTTTTTTTGTAAGTATATGTATTCTGATTTAGAGACCGCGAAAGTTATTAACAAAGAGAAAAAATTGAAGTAATATTATTTTTATTTTGAATATTATCTAAAATGAACTAATGTATCTTTCATTCCAGGTTTCATATCTCTTTGGGTTCTTACTTTTCTTACGGCATCTTCAAAGTGACGCATAGTAACACTAGCTTCCATTGTATGTTTAGATGCTTCCTCTGGATTTGGATATTTACCAATATACTCATGTAAGACAAGAGATATAGCAGTATTTACAACTGCAGCT
>DASUUM010000095.1:0-4105 GCA_036374075.1 Nitrososphaeraceae archaeon | reverse complement strand
AAAACATGAATTTATTAGAGGAAAAATAACTAAGGATCAATTTGAGATATTAAAAGAAAATATAGCTGATATTCTAAAAGATTTGATATCTAAGAAAACTAATAATAAATAGTATCAGAAAAAATGATAAGAATATCAAAGATAAAAAGGTTCAAAAAATATTATGGATAGTAATATGAAGAGGCCTATTCTATTTATCTATTTATTTAATTTTTTTCACCTTTCAAAGTTACCATATTTATCTACTTTCTCAGATCCTTTTCAATATGCTTCTTACACTTCGCATCTTCAAAATCATCTAATAAATCTTCCATGTGATCATCAATTTTATCTTAAAGTGAAGCAGAATCTACCTCATTATCATCACCAAGGGCATCTCAAGGTCGGCGAAATCAACGTAATCTATATATGCATACTTTCCATTCTAACTTATCAAGATCTATGTAACTAACTTTTGCGTTCTTACTATCTGCAAAAACAGAATTTATAAACCCAGTAGTTGTTGTACTAAGCATTAACGATATTTCCAAAGATATTCATATTAATTTGTAATTGTTTAATGTGTCTATTAAAAAGTTATTAAATACTTATATTAAATAGATGTTTTTCATCACAATATCATTAAAAAAGGATTATTAGTAAATTAAAATTATAATAAATATTTACTAATCTAATTTTTAATTAATGCATTAGTATATGTTCCTAGTAATTTTAGATTAATTGATATTCTTCTCCATTTTATAATAATTTAATAGGATATAAATAAAAAGATTAATGAATTGTTTTTATATTAAAAAAAAGAAAAATTTGATGAAAGGGATTGTCAATTAAGGTGTAAAGAAATATCAAGATATTACATTTACTGCTGCAGTAAACCCGCTAGAAGAAAGTGCTTGTACAGAAATGTCTGCATTAACAATCTTTACATGATCTAATGTGGCAGTAGTATTAGCATTAGTGGCTATTGCTGCTACTCCAACATTTCCTCCAAAGATTTTGGTATTAGAAACTGTATGTTCACTATCTTGTATTCCAACTCCAAGGAAACGGTTATCTGTTAGTTTATTGTGATCAAGTATACAACATTCACTTCCTCCAATCACTCCAATACCCCAATCATTATTCGATAGATAGTTATTGGAGATAACAGAACCTTCATCTGCAGAAATAATTGCTATTCCACCATCTTGATTTTGACCAATAAGTTTAGGACCACAAACAGGATTGTTACAAATATTTCCAGCAACTATATTGTGAGTGATTGTACCCTGAGCACCATTTCGTAAGAAGATTCCTCCACCAGCCCAGTCTATATTAAGTTCTGAGCCTATAATATCATTATAAGACATGATTAGTGTTGAACCAGATCCTAAAGCATGCACTCCACGATAAAGATAATCAGTAATATAGGTATCTGTAATAGTTGCATGTCCAACTTGTGGGCCACCTCTGCCATTAGATGCTTGACCAATATAGATAGTATCTGATGTACAACCTCTGAAGGCAGCAGACTTTAAATTAATACTTCCACCATCCAACACACTAATTGCAATTATTTCACCACATGATACACTTGCAGGGTTGGCAATAGTAAATCCCTTCAGAGTCACTTCAGCCTCATTGTTAATGTCAATGATGTACGGTCGTCCAATTAAATTGGCGCCAAGTCCCTCTGTCGGCGCTTCGATTATAGTAGACTTTGCAGTAGAGCCTATAATTGTTAGACTCTTACTAATTGTTATTTGTTCAGTATAAGTACCAGATAATACTTTTATTACATCACCTTCATCTGCTGCATCTATTGCAGACTGTATTGTAGGAAAATCAATTGGAACAATTATATCAGCAAGTAGATCTTTTTGCATGTAATCATCATATGACTCATAAGATGATGGATAATATTCTGCTGAATTGTAATTGTTATTATCATCATAATTATTATATCCATATCCATCATATTCTGATTCTGCAGTTTGTGCTTGTACTTCTCCTGTAATAAACAATAATGGAAATGAAGTTCCAGCAAGTAATACAATGACTATAAATATTGAATTAATATTTTCTGTTGCTGTTAATATACTCGTATTTAATAATACAAAAATGAATATATCTGAAATACGAATAATTCCTAAAGATTATTTAAAGATTAATTTCAAATAGTTGATTTTTCATAATAAATGATAATAAGATAACAAAAAGGACTTTCTTTTTTTATGAAAATATCTAATAATTTCTTAAATATCTAATTCGAGATTTCTTCATAATTAAACGTAATATTGTTAAACAACTCATATAATACATAGATGGTTATCCTAACTAAATTTTCCTATTTCTCTATTGTATCTTCTTGCCATCATTAGTTGACACATAACCAAACTTTCTTACCATTTCAATCTATCCATATAGAGACTAAATTGCCAATTATTTGGTTCCTTTATATTACAAACAAATGGTTCAGGCCTTAAGCTTTTGATCCTTATTTTGTAGATACTGTAAAAAAGAGTATTATAATAAATAATTTCTTGTACTGCAGTCACTGCAGTAATTCCTGCAGCAATTATTAGAAAAAATTAATGAAATTATGAAATTGAAATTTTATCCTTTCTATCATAAGCTTCACGGGCAACGCTTATTGCACCTTTTCTCAGTAACATGGCTCTGTATACTATTTGTTTAGATAGTTTAGTAGCTATTTTTCTTGGATTCTCTTCTTTCATTATTGCTTCTGTTAGTACTTCTTTAATATTCTTGGTTATTTTGTATTCAATAAGATCAAATGCTTCCTTTTCTGTTCTTCCCTGATATTCAACAAAGGATCCAATAACACCACCAGCATTCGCTAAGAAATCAGGTATAATCCAGATTTTATTCTCATGTAAATATTTACAAGCATCGTCTGTAGTAGGTATATTCGCTGCTTCTACAACCATTTTTACACCATTTCCAAGTAATTTTGGTGCAGTTTTGTTATTTATCACACTACCCATAGCTGCAGGAATAAAAATATCCAAATCAATTTCAAAGATTTCATCCTTATCTCTTATATCATAGCCATAATCTTGTAGATCTGACAGTTTTGCTCTTCCTTTCATATCTTTCATTAGTTTGGGAATGTTTAACCCATTTTCATCTTTGCTATAAATAAATCCTGATACATCGCTTACACCTACTACCTTGATTCCATTTTGATCCAGAAACCGAGCAGCAAATGATCCAACATTTCCAAATCCTTGTATGACAACTCTAGTCTGACCTTTGTCAGGTACTTGCATAATTTTCAAATCTTTTAGTATATCAAGTGCTGTTTGTAGTGCTACACTTACTCCATAACCTGTAGTTCCCAGTTCATGAGGAATACCTCCAAGCTCAGATGGTTTGCCAGTACAGGCTCGCATATCGCCTATTTCATGTGCAAAAATTGCCATATCAAGTTCTGTTGTACCCACATCTGTTGCGGCTATGTATTGTGATGGACAATAGGGTTTAATCATTTTTGCAAATGATTTCATCCATGACACTCTATCAACCATATTTGGATCAGCAATAATACCACCCTTTGCACCCCCAAAAGGAAGACCTGCTGCAGCACATTTCCATGTCATAGTTCTGGCAAGTCTAAAAATTTCTAATGGTGTAACGCTAGGAGCAAATCGTATGCCTCCTTTTCCTGGACCTTTTGAAGTATTATCAATAACTAAAACACCTTTCATACCAGTATCAGGATCATAAACCTGTAAAACCTTTTCAGGACCCCATTCATCAATTTCTTCCCATGCAGATGTCAATTTTAATAATCATAATATGGATCTCATTAGATTATACTTATCTTTTTTGTAAAGATATTTTTTTCATCTTTTATTTTATAAGCGCTTTAACTCTTTATTCTTTCAAGAATTAAAATCAATTTCTTGTACATTTTAAAAAAAGATTCAATATTGCTATTAAATAACATAATTTATAGTAATATTTTTAACTAATAAAAAATCTATAAACCTTTTGTTCTTGAAAATCCTCATATTGTAACTGTCGATCTGACTTCCAACATAATACATATGTAGTCAATAGTCATGATGATACAACTTTTATAATTCGTTTTAATAATTGT
>DASUUM010000094.1:0-2534 GCA_036374075.1 Nitrososphaeraceae archaeon | reverse complement strand
ATTTTCTTCGCTATTTATTAATATATAATAACTTTATAGGATAATCACAATAAATACTATTATGAGTTATGGACATGAGATAGATGCTGGAGAAAATCAAGGTATATCAAACAGACAACTAGCATTGATATTTGGAATTAGTATAGTAGGAATTTTTCTAGTATTTGCTTTATTTATTACTCCAATACAAAATTTGTTTCCAGAAACAATTACTGAACAAGTCACAATAATCAGTAAAAGTGATGGACAATGTGTTGTTAACACTCAAGATCATCCTAGAGCAATTTCAAACTGTAATTATGATATAGGTGATAAATTGCAGATTACATATAAGTATGGAACTGCTGCAATTGAAACTCACAAGAAAATAAATTAAAATTTCTTCTGTATCCTAATTTTCTTTTTTTTGCAATAATCACTAAAATAAATAATATGCCTGATGTATTAGATGATACTAGACGTGCTCGGAGGTGTATCAACTGATTTTGACACAATTTTTTAGTCAAACGAAGTAATTCAATTAAAGATGAAAAAATGTACGATATAATTAAAAGTAGCAGAAGAAAAAATTTTATTTAGTTCTATATGTGAGAATTATCAAATCGAATTTACAACTAATAATACCAAATTATATATGGATGTTGTTGGATAAATGAGGATTGAAACAAAACAAAGAACTATAAAGTGGAAGAGGAATAAATTATCATGTTTCAGAAATACGCCCAAAAAGTTGTACTTATGGTTGTGGTGTAGAGATATATTGAAATACTGAAGAGAATATCTATTATGAATTATATACTAAGAAAAAATATATTTGTCCAAATATAGCAACATATAATAGGGAACCTGCAATTATTCCTCCAACTACAGCAGCAAAGCCATCTTACTACAATAAAGAATTTTCAAATACAAATGAAGTAACAACAACAGCAACGAGAATAAAATCAACGATGGATAATTCCTTTGAGTTTTTGGAAGGACCTCATGATACAATCAAAAAAAATTATGAATTTCTTTCTGACATTATAAGAGATTGTAATGGAAAAGTTCATGGAAGTCAATCTCATATATCTAATAATAGCCTGTATTTAATTGTCTATTATGAAGTCCCAGAAGGTCAAAGAGAACATGTAAAGAAAAAGATTGGCAACTTTCCTCAATATAAAAATGAAATGGCTTATTCCAGAATACGCTAAAAATCTTTAATTTTAATTCCAATTATTTCTATTCTCTTTCTATTAAATCTAAAAGCTGCTCTAATTATTTCAGTAAAAAACTTGATAAAGTCAATTTCATTATCCTCTACAGCAATTAAATGCCTTTCATTCCGTCATCTATCGTTTGCTTATTGCTTTATTATTTACATTCCCAAACCTTTTCAGTAGAAATTCCAGATTCATCTACTTCAGTTTCAAAAACTCCTATCTTGTTGTTCAAAAATGAAAATTTTCCATTTGTTGATATTTGTGATTTATAAAATACCGAACCACAAAAAATAGCGCTGACTTGTCCTTTAGAATGTCCTATTCCATATCCCTTAAATGTTGCAGTATCTTCATCATCTTTGGTAGTTATTATTCCTTGTCCCTCACCATAAGTTACATTTTTATCTACAGTAGGAATGGTCCAAAATACTCCTAGAATTATAATCTCAATATCTTTGAGTTTTCCTTCTTGTGTTATGGAATGTTCTACTTTGTATTCATCTGCATTTAAGATTCTGGAACCTGTAATTCTACCTTTTATTTCAAACAATAATTCTCCAAGCATAGTTAGTTGTTACTTTAATTGCTTATACTATATAAAGAAAATTGAACTTAGATCGGAACATGATTAATTGGTCAAAAAATATAGTAGGATGGTAAATCATTTATTTTTTCATAAATTAATGAATCAAGATTAAAAATTACTTTAATTGATAAAAGGATTCTGAGGGCTTCGAGTATGACATGTAGTTGAGATTGTTAAACTTGTTTTTATATTTTTGGTAACTTATTTGTTTAAATTTTTATCCGATTATTTCTGATAATATATTGTAGAATATACTCACACACCGCTACTTAATGAGCTGAATTATTTGTAATACTTACATCATTGATAGCTGCAGATTAGGATTTGCACCATTAAGTTAAGATTAGTAATACCGTAGAATCCCTTATCGATCTCATGCTATGATATCATTATTATTAGATATATTAATTTCTAGAGTAACCTTATCTCCTATTTTTATCCCAAGTTCTTCAAATTCTCTCATGTTCATTTTAAATGTGGTCGATTCTGACGATATGTTATTCCTACCGATACCAAATGCATTTTCTATAGCATCAGATATTTTCTTCGGTAAATTCTTCAAATCATCCAATGAAGTAATAGGTATTGCCGCTACTCCAAAAGGGTTTTCGGGGAAGCCTTGCTGTCTTCTAGTAGAAGAAAAATTATCCTTAGTATAGATCGATACGTAAACATAAGGACTGTTATCTTTAGAAGTCTCAATTTTTGATACGATAAACTCTTTCTTGTAACTCATATGATAA
>DASUUM010000093.1:0-7028 GCA_036374075.1 Nitrososphaeraceae archaeon | reverse complement strand
CCAAATATATACATCTATTATTTATTTGTCAATGCTAAACACTCTAATTATTCATTTTGTAGGATTTTTCATCCTATTTGGAATTTTTTAGTTGATTTCTAAGTTAATTTGAATCTATATTACTGGTTTGAGCGAAAGCTTTGGGAAAATTTCTAATCCGTGGTTTTATAGCTAGAAAAATTTGATAGATGTTATTTAGTATAGTCTATTATATTACTAGAATTGATAGAAAAGATTGAGTCTTATTGCTAAATGGGCTCGGAGGGTTCGAAATCTCATTATAACAGGGTCCGGTAACATAAGTTCCATATATTGTTTAAAAAAATAAAAATAAATCTATTTTTCATATTCATTATAATGTTCAATTACAAAATCAAAATTGGCTTTTTTCGTTCCATTCTCCTCTGTAACTTTCATTACCAATGATTTATCTTCAAAGTCAGTGAGATAAGGGTCTCCTTTAAAGTATAATTGAGTAGTTAATGTTGGCTGATTAGGAGCTCCAACTTTTAGATGTATATGACCTGGACGAGTTATATCTCCTGCAGAATATTCTTTTGGAATTATAGTATCTATAAGATAGATTCCATCGTTATTTGTTTTAACCTTGCCTCTGAGAGTAAATCCTTCATTATCATATTCTCCAGTTGAATTAGCTTGCCAGACATCTAGTATAGCGTCTTGAACTGGTTGGCATCTCATATCCATAACCTTTCCTGTTATTATTAGTCGTTCTCCTTCTACTCCTTCACCAAGTCGTTGTTTAAATGGAGCGCCTTCCTTATAGAAAGGACCTAACATATCAGATTCAGTTAGTTTACAAAAGGAATTTTGTTGTTGTTGCGGTGATTGTAATGTTGAACTTTGATTAGTTGATTGTGCAAAAGTCGTTGTATAAATCAAAGATAAGACTATAAATGACATAATTGTCATTAAGCCAAGAACAAGATTTTTCATAATATAGATAGTAAATAGTATTCTATATAATAATTGAAGCCAATTTTTGTTAATATTAATTATAATATATTTAGAAATAGTTACTTATATTTTTCAAAATGTATATGCACATAGATGACAAGAAGGAATTATATATTAAAAGATTAAAATTATAAATTCATATTTCAAGAAAAATGTTTTTAAATTGAAACTAAATTCCTATTATATTATTTTGTATATATTCATCTTTTGATATTTATAACAAATCCTAATAACTTATAATGTTAAAATATATTCATGAATAACAATGATGAGAATTCTAAAGTGTCAGCTAAATCTATATCAATAGAGAACAATAACCAAGAATCAGTTGACAAATATAAAGATAAAGCTAAATCCTTTACTGATAAGATAGTAAATAAAATATCACATATGGATGATATTAGGAGAAATGAAGTTACAGAAGATAAAACATCAAATATTAGATTTATAACTTTTGGTTTATTTACTTTGATTGGTTTTATAGTAGTAATTTATGCCATATTAGTCGCAGTAGTAGCAGATACAGCGATTCAATTTGCAAATGTATTTTTTGTAGTAACTATATTGAGTATTTCTATATTAGCGGGAACTCTTGTATATCGAATTGGTCTATCAAAATAGGATATTATATTTTTAAGTATAATCAAAAATAATCCATATTTACTATGGTTTTTTCTTTACCTTGAAAATGTTATTGAACCCTACTAGTATACGGGCTCGGAGGAATTCAACTTCTTATTATAGCATGGTTAGGTAATATAATATAATAAATTTTATCTTTATCATTACTTTTAAAATACTTATTATTATCAAAACCTAGTCTTTAAGAAACGTATTTACAATTGAATTTAGTCTTTCATGGTATTGAAACATTAATGCATGAACTCCTTCCTCGAATTGTACTAACTACGTTTCCGGAATTTTTTGCATTAATAACAAAGAATTATTAGATGGTATTATTTGATCTTCAGTTCCTACTACAACTAGTGTATCATTATCTATTTTTCCTAATTGATCACAAGTTCTACTCCAATTAGTTACTACCTAATCTAAATCTCATTATGATAAAGTTTGGTAATATAATATTAAAAGTTGTTGTTATATTTAGAATCCTGTTAGGTATACTAAAATATAACCAAAACAACAGTCATAAATTATCAACCATAACGTATTCTTTAATGATCTGAATGAAAAACAACAAATTAGACTCAATTTTATAGAATAAAGTAAAATGTGGAGAGAAAGAAAGGAAAAATGGAAATAGCAAACTTACTTTAGAGTCATGTCTACTCTTTACCATAATCCCATGTAGAAAAGAATTTTGGACTAATTTCAATAAGTACATTTTCTCCCTTCTTTGAATGCTCTGTTATCATTTTTGCTATTGGATGATCTAGTGTACCGAGATATTTCATACTTATTTTCTCTCCTTCTGAAACCGATATAGTTGGATCTTCTATTATAGTTACTGAGCCTTTGCCTTTTACTCCTTTATAAGGAAAATTCTCGTCATCAATAGAAAAATACAAAATTGGTTTATTACGAAGATTTTTAGTTTTCTTGGCTATTTTAGATGTTGTTACCAAAAGTTTTTCTCTATTTTTATCATAATAAAACCAGACAGGTTGTATGTTAGGTTCACCTTGTTCGTCAATTGTTGACATCTGCAACATCAATTTGCTTTCGAGAAATCTATCGATCTCCTTTTTAGTCATGCCAGGAGTTTCAGTAGTTGCACTAATGATTTTCATAATACTTCATCGAAATACCAACAGAAAAGAGTTTCTTTCTTCCTTCCTCTTTTACTTATTACTTCCTAAGATAGTATTCTAGTCTATGCTAATGCTTGCTTCATTGTATTTGAATAGATATACAAAAATCAGACTCGGTATACTACCGGCATTTCTTTTAATAATTATAATTTGCCAAAAATCAGGTTCATCGTTTTGCCAAAATTGTTTTGTGAAATACAATTACCTGTTGATAATGCAACTAACTATACTTTTGCTCCCTTACTGACTTTTATACTATACATAGTATAGAGTATCTTCATGAGTCAATCAAACATTATAGAAAAGGAAAAAGAAAAAGAATTTGGAAATGAAGTTCAGACAATATTCTACCGAGTTCCAAAAAAAACCATGATGCGATGGTTGAGTTAGCAAACCATTTACTGACATAATTAGGAAACATGGGGTTCTACACTGGGATATATTTCAACTCAGCAGTACCGAGAACATTATGGAATTTACTAACATAGCCAAAACCCTTTCAGCTAGCCAAGATGAGGAAGTGTGGGTAGAGATATTTTACTACAAAGACAAAAAACATAAAGATGAAGTGTTCGCAAAGATGATGACATAAAATTTGTGAACAGAGTTATCAACTATTTATGAATCTAATCACTCCTAGATCCAGTGTGATCAATGGAGATTTTAGTCACATTGACCGTATAGGTTTTGTATAGATAAACTTGGTAACTTCAAACTCTCATTTATTTTTGATCTTTTGATATATATTTAGTAATAAATTTTTCAATCGACTTTGATCTGTTAAAATAAGCTCATATTGTAATAGAATACAAGATGTATGTTCTATTCTACAATTCTTTATGTTCATAAAATATTAACTTAACTATTTTATGATATACCTTCGAGTACACTCGAAACGAATCTGCGAGCTATCGAACCATCCAAATTTAGATTGGGATTGAATATAGTAATATCCATTCCAACACTGCGCCCTGAGGTAACTATGATTTTCAAAAGCTCGCTTAGTTCATAGAAACTTAAACCACCATTTAGACGATAATCTACCGCTGGCATGATTGAATCATCCAATACATCCGCATCGATGTGGATCCAAAATCCACAAAGTTCATCCTCCAAAAGATTCTTAACCGCCTCTGATGCGGCAGTTGTAATTCCTAGTTCTTTCACGTATGTAAGATCAAATGAATAAATATTGGTATTGCGAACATCTTGACTTCCAAAACTTGAGGCTTGTTCTCTATCCCGATATCCAAATAGAATTATGTCTTGATCACAGACAAGTGGTTTAAGACCATCAATATTAGTCAAAACATCTGGACCTCGACCAGATACAATTGCAAGATCCATATCGGCAACTTCTCCTGTTAAAGATGCTTCTGGTTGATAAAAATCAGCGTGGCCATCTATGAAGAATAATCCATACCTTCCCAAACGCCGTAGGGCTAGAAGGTTTCCAATCAGAATGCTACAGTCACCTCCTAGTACAATTGGGTATCGCCTACTACGAATAATAGAAGAAACTCAGTCTGCAAGCTGTACCGAAAATCTTTTGATGGAGTCAGGATTTAGTAGAAGCGTTACTTTGTCCCGCTCTGAACTATAAGGCAAAGGAGAAACTCGTCCAACATAATCAGCATTTAATCTCTCTATTAGACCTGCTGCTTTCAGTGCTTCAGGTAGATATTCTACTCCCGTCGGTCGTAATCCTAGAATTGAGGCAGCATCTATAATTGTAAATCGTGATGGCAAAATTATCTACCTAATGACAATCTAGAGATTTTTCAAAGTCTATAATAAACTTATTCGTGGGCGTACAAATTGAGGATAGTCAACTGTTGATTTTGACATAATTTTCTTATTTAGGAGTATTATATATTATGTTTCCATGATGGAAAGATGTACAATTAACACTCCAAAACTTATAGTAATTATCTGTATAAGAAAATTAAAGAACTCTGTTGGTATGAGTATAATAGTATTATAGTAAGATAAAATTCAATGTTGCAATTAAAAATTTTATTTTCCTTTTTGATTTTATTGTCGATAATTTTTTTTAGTATTGGTTTTGGTGAAGAAAGTGATCTTATATCTGTATTTAGTCAAACTGATAAAGACAAAGATCAAACACAAAATTCAAAAAATGGCAACAATAATGATAGAGGATTAACTACTATTAAAGTAAAAATGAACAAAAACAATTTGGACATTGAAAATCATGATCATTTAAAAATAGTTGGTTATTTGAATGGTGAAGCACAAATAAAATATATTGATTTAAAAGAACTTAATAAAAATGAAGAAAAAGAAAAAAAATCAACAATAACAACTATTTCAAAAAATAGTAATCCCTTAATTGTAGATCTCAAGTTTAACAAAAGTAATCATATTTCAAGCGTAATGGTTGATGATGAATATTATGTTTGTGCTTATGTATTAGATAATAGCAATAATAAAAGAGAAAATTCTTACTATAATGATTCTACTATGGTTACTAATGACTTTTTTCCAATATACGATTGTGATGAAGGAAACATTGGATTATCAACAAGCAAAGATACAGTTACCTTATTTTCTACTATGAAAAAATATAGTGAATCTAAAGCAAAATATAATACCTTCAAATCATTTTACCTTACAAAGCAAAAAACCAAAGAAGCAAATGTACCTGAGTCGGAACAAGTAAAAATTACGATAAATGTTCCTATCTCTGACGCTAAAAATATTGAAGATATGAATGTAGTATCAATGGTTAAAGGAGAATCCAAAATAAAAACAATTGATGTACAAAAAGTATTGAAAGATGGAAATATCAAGAATGGTAAAATACCTGTACAATTTACTTTCGATAGACAAACAGAAGTAGGGTTAATTCAACCAGGAGATTTATTCTTTGGATTTGTTACGTCTGATGAATTCCCAGATCAAAATTCCGATTGTAAAAAAAGAATGCTTAAAGATTTAGGTATGCTTAATTGGGTATGTGCTAGAAAAGATAGTAGTTGTTAGAATAATATAATAACAGCTTTTAAAATCATTGATTTGTATTAGTGTAACGTTAATTTATAATCTAATAACATAAGGTGAAAAAGTAGCAATATGTCAAATCAACATGATAAGAAAATAAAAGAGACGATTAAAATTCCAACCATTGTACATTTTGAAATTCCAGCAGATGATGTGGAACGTGCAAGAAAATTTTATTCTACTTTGTTTGGTTGGAAAATAGAAAAGATGAAAGTAAAAAAAGATGGAGAGACAATGGATTATTGGTTGATATCTACTTCCTCAGGAGGAAATAGTAATAAAGAAAAATCTTCTCATCTAGAAGGAGGCTTGATAGGAAGCTTGATAAAGAGACAGCATCCTCAACAACCAAACTTGAATTACATAAGTGTATCATCACTAGATGAATATTCCAATAAGGTTAAGGAATTAGGAGGTAAAGTTGTATTGCTAAAAACTGAAATCACAAACTATGGTTTCTTTGTTGTATGCATGGTTAAAGCTCGATTATCCTGACTGTAATGTAATGTAATGTAATAATGCATATTATATTTTTAGAATAACAAATTAGTTAAAAGGCATAGCCCTCATTATCATTACCAAAAGGGGTAATGTGAGAGACTATGGTTGTTGTTACTGACTATGTGTATATATTCTGTATTATATAACACGTTATCAAAACATATAATTCTATATCTATTTTTTAGATAAAATAATTAAAGCAAGCCATAGCCCTCAAGTGATAGGAGTAATGTAATAGAAGAAGGCTATGGCAACGGTTACGGCTTTCTTTTTTATTCTTTCAGTACAAATATTATAGATAATAAAATATATAAAATTTTTTGTTATGGATTGGTGTCTAGATTCGAGCTGGTTACCAATCCATACCCAAAATTTTTTTGGGTTGTCTTTATGTTATATTATATAGTATCAATTATAAATTTAAGATTTTAGTCTCTCATATCTCTAACATAATTCTATAACTCTCAAAAATCAACAATCTTTTATTCTACCTGCTTTTACTATTAATTGCTACTATGGGCAATAGATATAGTATTTCTCAGATTGGATTCACGGGTGTTATTGTAGCCTCTAACACCCACTTTTCAACACTCATTTTAAACACCCGTAGAATCAACAGAACCAAATTTTTTATTTTACTTTTAAATAAATTGTTTTGTCTAGATTAATACATAGATTCATTATATTAAAATAGCCATATCTCCCTCCTAACTAACTACTAGTGAACCAACTGTGTTAATGTAGAAAGAAGGA
>DASUUM010000092.1:0-13200 GCA_036374075.1 Nitrososphaeraceae archaeon | reverse complement strand
CCCAACTGTCCAGGAGCATCAACAGGTCCCCAAACATTAATACCTTTAAATTTGCCAGCGTGTTGGCGTTTAGATTTGAAAGAGGTATCAATAGGGCCATCAACTTTGGAATGATCCGTTCCACTTCCTGTAAGAGTGATACTTGTATTAGAAATTCCAGAAGTCATAGTGGTTGCAGAAGGGGTAGATGGAATATTTGGAGCAGGTCTTGTAGAGCTCAATGAAGCAGAAGATATTTCTTCAGATGTAATTGATGCACCAGCTGGAGGAGGTGGGGGATTTACATTTCTAGTTATTGGATTAAGGGCTAGAGGAGTTAATTGTGTGAGTTTATCAATAGCTTTTTCGAGTGATAATTTCTCTGTTTTTTGGTAATATGAAATTAATTTATCTCCAATTGAAGTGTTCCGTATGACGGTATCAATTACCATTTTAGCATTGAAGTCCGCCTTTTGTCTATAATTTTTAATCCGGTAAGAATCACCGAATTTTTCAATAGGTTTAATTTGATAGATTAAATCAATAACTTCTCCTGTTACAATTTCTATTGTTATATCCAAGGGGATAGATAATATTTGAGGTAGCAAATTATCTGCTTCTTGTTCTTTCCAGGAGTAGGTTACATATATGCGGTCAGCATATCTATCTAACTTAAAACCTGTTTTCTTTAACTCATTGAAGATATTGCTGATTGTTGATTCCTCGGTTAAATTTACTGGCAATCGAAAAATACCCAACTTATATCCATGAAGAGGATATACACCCCGTTTAGAAATTTCTGAAAGCATTATCCATACTCTATCTTTTAAGAAAACAGACATATTTGTATTTAGATAGAAAAAACCTAAAAGGGTTTCGATTTTAATCCTCTAACCAAGTCATTTGTCGAATGTCTTGATTATGCTATAAACGTCTATAAATACGATCTAAAGCTCTAAATATGATTTTTTAGTTATGACTATTATAACCTTTTTGAAACTATTCATCTTTAAAGATATTTTATTTCATTCACAAGGGTAGTTTTTCTTTAAATATAAGATTATCCTATTCACTTTTGCCAGAATTCCGCAAATTGAAACATAGAAATTTATAGTAAATGATTCAGTAGAATTAACCCAGCTATAATCTAATCTAATTTAACAATACAAACAATTTCGATAACTGTAGAAAATTACTTTTTTCTTTCCTTCAGGAATTTATTATATACGTGTCCATAACAATAGAATATATATAAAAAATTAACATCAATAAAACCTACTATTATAATCAGAATATTGTTACAATTTTAAATGTTTTAGTTAAAAATGATGATTAAAAAAAATTTATCTTAGTTCGTTAAAAAAAGTTTCTATTCAATTGGTCATTTATAGGCTGCCTAGCCACTTTTCTATTACGTTTAAAATATTTACTTTTTTGATAATTTTGCAACTATTGTATAAATTTCTAGTAAATTTATCTCTAATTCTTACGATAGATCTCAGATGCAATAATTTAAAAGGAATATTAGATATCACACCAAATTCGACTATTCTTATGAGAATAAGCCCTTCTAGGTTTTAATCTATAAAGATTAACTAACAATAATTAAACACTTAAATTATCAGAAATTTTAGGTTTTGTTTAAAGGGCCGGTAGTTTAGCCTGGTAGAATACCTGCCTTGCATGCCATTCACGCAGAGGAAACGTAGGTGGTCGTGGGTT
Source organism: Nitrososphaeraceae archaeon (assembly GCA_036374075.1). Taxonomy (GTDB): domain Archaea; phylum Thermoproteota; class Nitrososphaeria; order Nitrososphaerales; family Nitrososphaeraceae; genus TH1177. Next base: position 11,499 of record DASUUM010000092.1, on the reverse strand, counting down.
CAAATCCCACCCGGTCCATACAATCATCTATCTTTAATTATATTTCTCCAATAATTTTTGAATAATCTTCTCTGCAATAACATTTGAAGCTAATTCTTGAGATTCTTGAGTTTGAGCTCCTATATGGGGAGTACAGATAATATTTGATAATTGCAATAATTTTTTATTAGTAGCGGGTTCTTCTTCAAAAACATCCAATGCTGCTCCTGCAATTTTTTTTGTTGTTAAAGCATTGTATAATGCGTTTTCATCTACTGTTTCCCCTCTTGATGAATTGATAAAAAAAGCAGTAGATTTCATATTTGAAAAAGTAGATTCATTAAACATATGCATAGTATCAGGAGTTGATGGAACATGACATGAAATAAAGTCAGAACTTGCTATTAGGGTATTAAAATCTGTTGTTATCATACCTACTTCATTTATAAAGTCTTGTTTAATAGGAAATATATCATACCCTATAATATTCATACGTAGTGACCTAGCAATTCTTGCCAAGTTCCTGCCGATATTTCCAACCCCTACAATTCCTAAATATTTTCCTCTCAATTCAATTCCAGTCAGTTCCTTTTTCATCCAATTCCCTTTCTTCATTTCACGATCCGCTAAAGGTAAATTTCTTGCTAAGGAAAGCATTAATCCCATAACTAATTCAGCAACGGCATTAATTGCAGATTCAGGTGAGTTTACTACTTCGATATTATTTTGTCGAGCAGAATTGACATCTATATTGTCCAGTCCTACTCCTACTCGAGCTATAATTTTAGCTTTTTTTGCATTTGAAATAACTTCATTAGTAATTCTGGTCCTACTTCTCACTACAATTACATCATAGTTTTCAACTTCTGATAATAATTCAGAGTTAGTTATAGAAGGTTTATCGACTACATTGAGGCCAGCTTTTTTTAAAATTGTTATTCCTATTTTGGATATGGGGTCACAGACTAAAATATTTCCAGTTATTTGCATGGATAAAATTTTTTGAGATACAAATATAATTATTACTTGACTTATTTAGAATCGAAGTTATAAATAAAAAGGATTTTAATTGATTGAGATAATTTCTCCTCTTAAATGATCAACATAATAACTTTTATTTAATGTCGGTAAGGTTACTTCCCATCCAAAATGATTTCCAGTAGTAATTGTAGGAGCAGTTTTTCCTAGGTAATTACCTATCAAGTTAGTATCTTTTTTTGATTCATAGAGTTCACCATTTCCTTTTATATAGATATATTTAGAATTTATGTTATTGAGATGGTAAGACGATAAGTTTTCTTTTTTAAAAATGATGGAAACAGCAGTGTCATTAGAGATAGAGAGATAATTAATTGAGGGTCGAGTCAAAGAATCAATCATAACTAGATAAACTAAATAAGTAATTATAGATGCTATAGCTACCGACAATAAAACTCGCTTTATCATGCAGTAAATTATTATTTTTATTAATTTATTTTAATTGTTTAATACATTTAATAATACAACTTTTTCATATTCCACTATTGATAAGTATTGATGAAAAACTATATGCATTAGGATTTGAATTGCCGTCATCTCCAAAATCTTCTGGTTCTTATATTCCATTGGTTGAAGTAAATGGTCTAATCTTTGTTTCTGGACAAATTCCTATAGATACAAGTTCCTATCCAGTAACAATAAAGTATAAAGGGAAAATAGGAAAAGACACAACCCTTGAAAAAGGCCAAAACGCAGCAATACTTTGTACTCTTAACGCCCTAGCATTAATAAAAGATCATTTGGGAAGCCTTGAGAAGATCAAAAAAATAGTAAAGTTATCTGCATACATAAACTGTATCGATTCTTTTTCAGATCATCCGACGGTTGTTAACACTGCATCAAATCTTTTGGAAAAACTATTTGGTGAAAAAGGAAAACATTCACGGGTAGCTGTTGGGGTAGAAAGTCTTCCATTAGGAAGCACAATAGAAATAGATTTTATAGTTTCAATTTAACGTTCCTTTTCAAAATTCTTTATTGTTTATAAGCTAAAAGAATGGTATCCTTTCAATAAAAGAAATTCTTATATAGCCTTTTGAAAGAATTTTATTATATTTTAAAATGTACAGACAGTTAGCGTCGACTTGGACTAAAATGTGGAAAACAAATAGCGAGGAACTGAAATCCAGAGCAGTTGGATGGAGAAAAGAGCTATCAATTCATAGAATAAATAAACCTAGTAGGTTAGATAGAGCAAGAAGACTAGGATATAAAGCCAAGCAGGGTATTATAATTATTAGAGCACGAGTAGGAAGAGGAGGAATGAGAAAGCAGCGACCAGTCGCAGGCAGAAGACCCAAACACAGTGGAGTTGTTCACATTAAACAAGCAACAAATATGCGGTTAGTAGCTGAAAGAAGGGTTAATGAAAAATATCCAAATATGGAAATAATGGGTTCATATTTTTTGTATAAGGATGGTAAACATTCATGGTATGAGGTGATATTAGCTGATCCAAGTCATCCGTCAATTTATAAAGATAAGGAAATGCGAGGAAAATTAAAATCTTTAACTTAATTTGAACCAAAGAGAATTGAAATAAATTATAATGATGCGAGATCTCTAGTTTTTTTGATCAAGGTATATAATTCATTGTTGTCTATGTTCTTGTCTATAGTAATATAATAAATTAATTCATTAATATAAAAACTAACCATATCGACATTTTTATTAGAAATAAAAATGAATTCGGTTTCTCCTATTGATTTTTCATAGTTTTTTCGGATATTATAAATCATAGAATGAACAAACAATTCGTTCCTCATTTCTTCTGTTTTTAAAAGAGGAGTTATACCAATTCTAAGTTGGCCTGCTATTGTTCTACCAAATTTATTTGTTACACCTACATAACGAATTTTAGGTGACAGTTCGAGTATTTTTTTACAGTTGGTTTTATATTGAGCATTTAATTTGGAGAGATTCTCAGTCATACTATACGTTACTAGGTACGATATAAAATAGTTTATGAAAAGGGGATGATTGTGAAATAAAATTTAAATAACAATTTATATTTTAGGTAATGATGATATATATTCAAGTGCTCGTATGGCATCTAACTCTTTTAGACTTACTTTATTAATAAAAATATAATCACTGAATCTTGATATGTATTTTTCTTTTAAAGGAAAAAGATGGAGAGATTTCTTGATTATGTTCTCATAACTCCGAAAAGGAAAATAAATCCTCTTAGCTAAAGTGATCATGATTTGCTTTGTTTCTTTATCAATTACTCCTTTTTTCCAGCATAAAAAAATATTATATCTAATATCAATCATTGCTTCAGAAAGAAGATTATAATTGGAATCAAATGTTACTGCAATTTCATCATCTGAATTAATGATATTTTTTTTAAATAACTCAAAGATTTTTCCAATACCTTTCATTCCAAATTTTTCTAATTCTACTGCGCGTAATGCTCCAATACTAGAGGCGCCATAAACTTTAAAGTTTTTATTATTGATAACTTGAAAAACTTCAATTGGAGATGGTGGATATTCCTGAAGGAAAACTCCATCTATTAGAACAATAACTCTTCGTTCTGTTAATAGATTTATATTTATAAAGTCACCCTTTTTCGCTGGAGGTTTAAAGTCTGCGTCAATTATTTTTTTTGCTTTGTTTATTTCTAAAGATGGCCCTAAATAAATAATTGGTAAATTCATTTATAGGATCTCCTAGCTCTAAAACCCATTATAGATTTCGATATCTTAAATGTCTCAAGACCAGGAACTATAGCTCTCACTACTGGAATTTTTATTTTTGGATTTGTTAAATTGACTATTATAGCCTTATTTAATCCTACTTCTTTAAAGAATTTAATAATAAGCTTAATATCATCTAAAATATCTTCATTCTGATAAGTTATTATATCTGAAAAATTGATTGTCCTTTGTGAAGACATAAATTGCCATGCATTTTTATCGTCTGTATTATTATCATTATAGTGTATTTTCCTTAAATCATCTCTGGCACCTTGTATATTTGCTGCTCTTGTTTGAGAAACCTCAGTTATGGCTCTTAATATTGCAATTCTTTTATCTGGGTGGGTACCATGTCCTTCCGCCAAATAACCATAGTCATGAGATATCCACTCAACACAGGCAGCATTAAAGGTAGGAATCTTAATATCTGTAGTGATATCCTTAATAATCAATCTGATATTAAATTTTTTGAATTTTTTTATTAAATTAGTCACTGGTGGAAAATTGTCTTCTTCACAAATTTTAACATCCTGATATAAAGAATTATCATCGATAAATTGTTCTTTGGAAATCGAATTAATATGATATCCTTGTATTCGTAAATTATGATGTATTTTAGACAAAATATGGAATGGAATTGCACTTGCCCGTAATTGAGCTAAGCTTATGGCATCTCTTTCAATTACTTCGCATAATGCATGGCATACTGCTTCTTCAAAAACGTTGCCCGATGCGAGTCCATTAGTATGATGAAATGCAAAAGGATTGAGAGAATGTGAGTTAGGAGTATACCTGAATAATGCTAATGCCGCAGGAACCAAGATATTCTCCTTATTAATAATATCATAGCCTTCTACATAATCCATTAACATATCATTTTGAAAATCAAAAGTAAGTGGTTCAACAAGATCATCAGGATGGAGAAGATTATAAGATTCTTTTAGTTCATTAAAAGTTCCAGTAATAAATTTTCTAGTAAAATTTGTAGGTAAAGAAGAATAGCGTTCTATGCTTTCCATAATTGCGCTTACTTTCGCATGTTTTTTCGTAGCACCCTTTCCACTATATACCCAAATATAATCTTCCGTACCCGGTAAAACACAGGAATAATTAGGTATATATAATTTATCCATGTAAGTAATATCTGCAATTCTAGTAAGCCCAATTTTTTTACTTAACTCTAAAATATGGCTTAGAGTATTCTCTACTGGGATGACTCGGGATGTTCCATTAAGCGTCCATTTCTTTTGACTTCGAAATATCAATACTACAAAAATTATTTGTTAAAGTTCTTATCAATTTTACTAATTCAACATTAAGATTATATAGAACTTCGTTGTTTTTTTCGTTTATCTTGATTTCGCGACAGAAAGAAGCAGAAATAATAAGTGACATTCTGCTCAGGGCTGCAAGCGAACCTGACTTTAGGAATTTACTCATTAAGAATTCAACAGAAATACTTGAAAAATACGATATTTCTAATGAGGCAAAATATATTATAAAGAAAAGTATAGTTGATTTCACTCAGTAATGGTCGATTCATTAATCCAACTCTACTATTTTTGGTTTGCGTAGCCTTATTTTAAGCACTACCTAACGAATTGGTTTTGTCCCCCGCCTCTGACTCACAACTATTCATAGATATAGCCATACACAAAGGTGTATTTCTCCTAGTGCACTCTCTATAACGGGGTTACCGAATACTTGAGCTAAATATTCGGTAATTAAGATAGCTATAAGCCATTATAAAACAATTATGTATTAATATATGACTATCACGGAAGTTACTTTTATTTTTAATCATCTTTGTTGTTTTATACTAAAATAAAGAAAGATACAAGGATGCAACTAAATTTATTTTAGCATCCAATCTTTGATAGAGATGATAAATTTAATTCAAAGGCTGATAAAGGAACGTGTAAATTGAATTTAGTAATCAAATCAGGGGTGACTTCTCCGATAAAGCCTATTGTTTTACTTTCATATAATATATCCGCACATCTACCTTTTAGAAATAAATTATTATTGTCATTTCTTTTTGTAAGAATGTGCTTTCCAAAATTTATTTTGAAAATAGATTCTGCTATCGATTTAGCCTCTGTATAATTAGAATTGTTAGATGCAATTACAACTCCTAAATTCCATTGTTCAACTATTTTATTTTTAAAACTAAATGTTTTTCCTATTTCAAATAATTTTTGAGGATATTCTTCGTGAACATTGTAGGAAAGATTATTTACCAAAGAGGATAATATATTGGTTCTAAGAAATTCATGTTCCTTACTTTTGCTTTCATTTACCTTGATTTTTTCAAGTAATTCTTTATCCTCAAAATTAAATATATTAGAAATATTTCGATCTAACATAGTAAAATTCACCATCTCTAAAAATCCGAGCCCGATCAGTGTCTCCTTTATTTCATCAAATTTTTTAAAATATTCGTTTCTTCTTCCTGAGGAGATTAAAAATGAGGGTATAGTAGGTTTAATATTATCAATTCCATATCCTATCGCCACTTCTTCTACAATATCTATAGAGTTGATTATATCGTTCCTATAAGGAGGAACTAAACATTTAACTTTTTTATTGTTTGTTATTGAAACATCTATTCGACATCTATTTAAAATTTCTATAATCTCTTTAATTGATAGGTTCAAGCCTAAATAGCTTTTAATAATATTTGTATCAACTGAAATTGCGTTGTCTTTAAGAAGTTTCAATGAAGAAAATGTAGATTTATTGTCATTTACAATTCCCGACACAATTTCATAGCCTTCCTCATAGAAATAATAAGCAAGTATTGCTAAAATGCTCTTACATGTTTCTAAATTTGTACCTGTTATTTCTATGAGTAAATTATTACTTTTGTCATTTATTTTGGTAGTACTACTATTTATGATAGGAGGAAAAGAGAGGATTTGATTATTTCTATCAGCGATAGTAGGATAGTGATTAAAATTTTTTAATAAACTACTATATTTTTTTCCAACCTCGAGATCAGATAATATTTCTTTAAATTTAAATGAACGAGTTTGATCTAATGGGATAAACGATTCATTACGAGCTCTTGTATTATAGCTTAACGGAAATTTAATAGCATTAAGATCATGGAGACCTATCGCAGCTTTTTTTCTTCCTCTGGCTATCCCATTATGAAGATCCTCTTGCATAGAAATTAATTGATTGAGAATAAAATTATTTACCTTATTATTTTTAGCAACAAAAAATAATATTATTGGTCTTATTTGGTTTATCTTGGGATCTATAGTTATTTGATATGACTTATCTGAGGAATACTTGAAAATAGGTATACCTACCTTCTCATTTAGTAATCCCTTTAAAGATCTAAATATACCTGTATCACTTGAAAAGTCAGGACGATTAGGATTATATTCTACTCTTATTTTTTCTTTATCTATTCCTTCAATATCTAATCCAATAAATGGAAGCTTAACTAATATTTTTTCAATATTTTTATTTGGAAAAACACTTTTAATACGTGTCTTTAAGATATTTACAACTGGCATTTGCTTAAACCTCTTAACCATCCAATTTTATTATTATATAATTCCCTTACATCTGAAATTCCATACTTTAACATGGCTATTCTCTCAATCCCTCCTCCCCATGCTAAAACAAGATTTCTTATTCCAAGAGGTTGTATTACTTCTGGCCTAAGTATGCCCATTCCAAATAACTCAATCCATTTATTTAAATTATTGTTGAAGATCATTGACTGTAATGATGGCTCCGTATATGGAAAATAAGTTGGCCAAAATTTTATTTTTTTAATTCCAATCTTCTTATAGAATTCCGTTTGGATACCCATTAGATCTCTTAAAGTTATTTGCTTTCCGGTTACTACACCCTCAATTTGGTTAAATTCTACTAGATGTTTATATGAGACTTTTTCGTTTCTGAAAACGCGTCCAATAGTGAAAATTCTTGCTTCATCTGGTTTTGTTTCAGAAAGATATTTTAAAGTCACCGGCGTAGTATGTGTCCGTAAAACTGGTTTTTTAGCTAGATTAATATTCCACGAATTCTTCCATCCATGTATATGTGTATCAGCAATTTTTTTTATAAGATTTTTATTTCCTAACTGCGTTTTGATTTTCTGTGATAAATAAAAGGTATCCTGCATATCCCTGGCAGCATGATCTTGAGGAGTAAACAGGGCGTCAAAATTCCAAAAGGCTGATTGAATAAAATCACCATCAATTTCCACAAATCCAAGACTTGTGAAGGCTTCACGAATCTCATTAATCAAATCAGTTAAAGGATGTTTTCTTCCTGGATTTGCCATAGGTACGTTAGCCTCGACGTCAATTGGGCGAAATGTCAAACTCCTCCATTTTCCTGCTATTAAATGCTCTGGAACTAATAAGGTAATATTTTCTTTGTTTGGAAAGTTTTTATCATGGATATTCTCCAAATCTAGTTTGGTCTTAATCTTCTTGCCCAAGTCAGTAAGAAATACTTTTTCCTCATCTTTTTTAAACCTAATAAATTTAGGCCTTTTTACTAGTAACTTAAGAAACCCTAATTCAGAATTCGTTAAATCTACTTCTTTTAACTTTTCGGATGAAAAAATTTTGTTCAATAGCAACTCTTCACCACTTGCATTTTCAAGCTTTTCTGGTACTTTAAACGTTAATCCTTCTGTTTTAGAACTTGTTATATTTATCCATTTATTAGATTTAGCCTTGGATATTGCTATATTAATTTCACCTTGCGTCAACAATCCATTTTCTAATATTGTTCTCATAGTTATATTGCCGTCTCTTACAGCTTTTACTAATCTTCTTTCAGGTAGGCCATGTTCTATGGCCTTTCTTCCTAGTTCATCTAATGATATTAAATAAGAAGTTTTGTTGGATTCGATTATATTTTTATACTTTAACCATTCCAATCCTCTTCTTATTTGGTCAAGAGTAAGAGTAGTCAATTCTATCAAATCGGTTGTTGAAATTTCAGAAAAAGGATTTATCGAACTAATAATTTTTTTTTCGATTGGATGCAACTCATCGATATTGATTTGGGTGTTTTCCAATTAACCTTAATAAAAATTATTTTTAAACGTTTAAACGTTTGTAATTTCACTATTTAAGAAAATGGAAGGTCATCCTAATATTGATACAGATAACATCAATAATCCGCATGATAATTATAAAGATATTATTGTTACACCATGGGAGGTTCTTGGTGATTTAGAAGAAAAAACCTATATTAAACTAATAGAGAAATTTGGAACCCAAGCTCTCTCACAAGAGTTAATTGAAAAATTTAAAAAATTAACAGGGGAAATCCATCCACTTATTAAATCTCAATATTTTTTTTCTCACAGAGATTTTGATTGGTTACTAACTAAATACGAGAATGGCGATCCTTTTTATCTTTATACTGGAAGAGGCCCATCAGGTTCTGTACATCTCGGGCATCTTTTGCCATGGTTATTTACTAAATACTTACAGGATAAATTTGGTTCTAAATTATTATTTCAGTTAACTGATGATGAGAAATTTCTCTATAATCTTGGAGCAACTAGGGAAACCATTTCTAAATATACTTCGGAAAATATACTTGACATTATAGCAATAGGCTTCAAGCCTAATTTAACGAAGATAATTATAGACACTAAACATATTAATCATTTATATCCAATTGCAATGGAGATTGCAAAAAAAATTACTTTTTCTACCGCCAAAGCAGTTTTTGGTTTTACAAATACAACAAATATAGGTATGATTGGTTTTCCCCCTATTCAAGCTGCTCCTTGTTTTCTGCCTTCAATAATTGAAAACAAACCGACACCAGTTTTAATTCCTGCGGCAATTGACCAGGATCCCTACTGGAGAATAACAAGAGATATAGCTGCAAAATTAGGCTTTTACAAGCCTGCTCAAATACATAGTAAATTTCTACCAAGTTTGTCACGAGGAATTTCCAAAATGTCGTCTTCAAAACCTGAAACGGCAATATTTACAACAGATGAACCAGAAATTGTTGAAAAAAAAGTCTTATCCTCATTTACAGGCGGACAGGCCACAGTTTCATTACAAAAAAAGTTAGGAGCAAATGCTGATATATGTCCAGTATATGGTTACCTGAAATATTTTTTTGATAATGAGAAAGAATCTGTGGAACGCTATATTAGATGCAAAAGTGGAAATTTACTTTGTGGTGAGTGTAAAAGTGATCTTGCCAATAATACTAGAACATTCATAATTGAATTTAAACGAAAAAGGGAAAAAGCTAAGGACAAAGTAAAAGATTTTATGTTTGACTAGAAATGTCTAACATGCGAAAATTAGACCACATTATATGTTCTGATAAATATGAAAGGGAGAAACTAACAAGTTTATTTTCTATACAAAAAGATGATTCAGTTTTTGTAATGGATGTTGAAAATTTAATCGACAATGAAATAATAATTAAATTAAAAGATAAATCGTGTCATAGTATTACGTTAAAGAATAAAGATAATGCAAATTCTCTTTTCTTATTGATCAAAGAAATAAAAAATGGTAAAAGAAGATTTGTATCTCTAGAGAATTTAAGTTCTAATAATGAGATTCGAATAATAACAGAAACGATTTTGTTTTAATATTAATGAAATAATATTATCTACTTGTTTTAGACTTTTTTGTATTATAATTACTACTTTTATGTTTTTTGTATTTAGTATTTTTTTTATCCTTATTTTCATCAATTGTAGTCTCAATTTTTTCTAGTAAAATTTCTTGAATTTTCCTAAAATATAATTCAGTAGAATATTCCATTAATGGAATACAGTTTTCTATTATTTCTAAAACTAAAGGAATTGCACGGATTGAAATATTGATTTTAAATCTCATCCATAAAATCCGATCTTGTTCAAAATGAATTTTATCTTTTAACTCGTGTTCTACTTTTTCAATGGATTCATATTGAATTTGTTTATACCAATATAGTAATAGATCTGGTTCTAGACCTGAACGTAAATTTCGAATACATTTATCAATTTTAGCAGACGCTAAATTAACAGGATTATCAAAATACATTTAACATTCAATCTATTATTAAATTAAAATAAAATCGTCTTACTAAAAAAAAATTGTCCTCTTTATCATTTCCTTAGAATTTTTCCTTTATAATCAATTTCACCATTTCTTATTCGAGTAGATGATATAGGTTTTCCATCGCTAGACTTTGCTATTTCAACTACTATAACACGTAATGGGTCAAGATGGTTACTAATTCTGATTTCATTAATTTCCTTTACTTTCACCAACGTTTCTTCGCTAACTACAATTGCTTGAATTTTTGATGAATGAATAACAGGACCAAATTCATCTTCTAGTTTAATTATTGTGTAATTAGCATCTTTAAAATTTAGCGAAATATTTTTTTTTAAATTGAAAAGTCTCCTTCGATAATTGTTTTTGATATTCCAAGTTAACTTAAAACTTTTTACAAACGCATCACTTGTGAGTCCAATAATGACATGTTCACTGATATCAAAAGCAGTTGAAAGTAGTTTTAAATGACCAATATGAATACAGTCAAAAGTTCCACCTGTTGCGACAAGATTTAATTTTTCCAATCGTCTTTATCAACATAATTCATTAATAAAAGAAAAATGGTAATATTATTAGGTTTATGGTTGAAAAATTTTGATAGCCTGTGGTGGACACACATTTTCACATGCTAGACAAAATATACAATCTTTTTCTCTGGCCATAAAAGGTTTTTTTTCAGAACCAGGATGACCAGGTGTTTCTAACCATTCATATACATT
>DASUUM010000091.1:0-2929 GCA_036374075.1 Nitrososphaeraceae archaeon | reverse complement strand
TTTCATTCTAAAGACATTGAGTTTCTGTCTTTCTGTATCTTTAAAGCCCATGTAGATCTCACAATCAAGCCCAAGAACTGCTGATGCAAGAGCTGTACCTACTCCATGCTGACCAGCACCTGTTTCTGCAATTATTCTTTTCTTACCCATCTTTTTTGCTAACAAACACTGTCCTATAGTATTATTCGTTTTATGAGCTCCACCATGAAGAAGGTCCTCTCTTTTTAAATAAATTTTAGCACCAGCTGCATATTCTGTAAGATTCTTTGCAAAATAAATTGGAGTAGGCCTTCCTGCATAATTTTCCAAATAGTAATTTAGCTCTTTTTTAAAATCACGGTCATTTTTAAATTTTTGATATGATTGTTCTAATTCTTCTATAGCAGGAATTAATGTTTCAGGAATGTACTTACCTCCAAAATCACCAAATTTACCATTAAATGGAAAGTTATATCGCATAATCTGAATTCTATATGAAATAAATCAAGTATGATATATGTAACTTGTGTTTAATTTAGTTTCAAAATATGACTCCTATCAAACCTATATTCTTTCAGTTTTTATTCTATGAATATACTTTGTATTGATATCGAGTTTAATCTCTCTCTTTTTTGAAGTAATGTCTGTTATTTCTATTACTATATTGTAAATGTCTAATTTATTGTAAATGATTAGAACATATATATTAGATGTTTCTAAACCATGGCGTCTTTTAGGTAATAATCCTTTATTAACAATCATTTCACAAATTAATAAAGAAATCTATTGAATGATATTAACTAATTCTTTTATCTTATGAGAAATGTTTTCATTCTTTTCCATTATGCTAGTTCCAATCAAAAATGCATCAGCTCCTGCATTTCTTAATTGTTTTATTTGATTAGAATTATTTATTCCACTTTCACTAACGATCACATTTTTTCCCTTATCAAATTTCTTTAATAATTTTTCTGTTATCTGTAAATCAATTTGAAGATCATCAAGATTACGATTATTGATTCCTATTAGATCATGCTTTTTCAAATTATATTTTAAAATTTCCTTGAATTCATTTTCATGGTGAGCTTCGTATAAAATATTCAATCCCTTTTTGTGTGCATATTCAGTAAATTTATCTAGATCACCTTCGGCAAGATTTTTATCGAAGATATTCATAATTAATAAAATATAATCTGCTCCGATATTTTTAGCACAGTCTAATTGTATTTCACTTACAACTATGTCTTTCATTAACATTGGAATAGATGTATGCCGTCTAATTGTGACAAAATTGTTTATAGATCCATTAAATAAATACTTCTGTGTTAAAACTGAAAGACCAGCGGCTCCACCTTCTATCATTTTTCTTGATATGTTTAACAAATCTGTATCATTATTTCTATTCATAATTACTCCTTTTGATGGTGAAGAAAATTTTATTTCACTGATGATTGGTATTAGGCTTTTTGCCTTGTAATCTAAAATCTTTTTTTTTAAACTAAAAGCATCATGAGAAAAATCAATATTGCTTATATTATATAATCCTTCATCAATACTCTTAAACGAATTTTCAACTAATTTTTTTATCATATTTCTACTATTGGAAGAAAAAAATTTACTGCTCGTTTGATCTACACCTATAATATATAGCAATCTATAATTTATTATTATATCTATTGTGTCAATTTATTAAATAAATTTTTAAAAAAAGTAAGAATTTATTGCATTAAATACTTTTATAAATTCTATGACTAAGGTAATAAATAAACAAGTAGAAGATCTTATCGAGGAATTTACCGAGGTTAGGAAACTGACAGATGATCTATTCAAAACTCTTAGTATTGAAGATGCTGTAATTCAATCTGATACTTTTGGCAGTCCTCCAAATTGGCATATAGCACATGTAACTTGGTTCTTTCACAAAATATTATTAAAATATGGTGAGAAACTAGAACTTGAAAAAATTAACCTAGATTATCTAAATTCATATTATCAAAAATTTGAAAATATTCTTCCTAAAAATCAACGAGGGCAATTTCCAAGGCCTACTGTTTCACAAAGCCTTCAATATCGCAAATACTTAAATGAAAAAGTATTATTATTTTTAGAAAAAATTGAAGCATCAAATTCTTTAACTAAAGAAATCCAATACGATTTAAAACTTGCCAATCAACATGAAATGCAACATCAAGAACTGATGATATATGATTTTCAAAATTATTTTGAAAGATTTCCAGATTCTACTGATAATTACAGGCCTTTTAAAATAAATAATAATATTGAAAAAAAAATACATAATGTTCGAAAAAAAGATATGGTAACAATTCCAGGTGGAATTTTCGATATTGGATTTTCAGGAGATGGATTTTCATATGATAATGAATTACCAGAACATAAAGTATATCTTTATGATTATGAAATTGACTCAACTCCTGTATCTAATGGTGATTTCATGAAATTTATAGAAGAAGGAGGTTATGAAAAATACAAATATTGGCTTTCAGATGGATGGGATCTTGTTCAAGAATTCAAATGGTCTGCTCCACTTTATTGGTTTAAAAAAGGAGATGTTTGGATGAAAAAAGATTTCTTTGGTATATCCCCTATTAATTTAGATGAACCAGTAATGAATGTTAGCTACTACGAAGCTGATGCATATGCAAATTGGGCAAAGAAAAGATTACCAACAGAAGCAGAATGGGAAAAAGCAGCTAGTTGGAATGATGATATAAAAAAGAAAACAACATATCCATGGGGAGATCAAATTCCCAGTCTAGAACATGCAAACTTGTTAGAATCTTTTCTTTGGAGGCCATCTAAATGTGGTTCATATGAAAAAGGCAAGAGTTTCTATGGATGCTATCAAATGATCGGTGATGTTTGGGAATGGACAAGTTCTGAATATTATTTGTATCCTGGTTTTAGATCTAAATTCCCTGAATATACGGAT
>DASUUM010000090.1:0-2090 GCA_036374075.1 Nitrososphaeraceae archaeon | reverse complement strand
ACTTTTAGCAAGTTCATTGGTAATGTTAGCAATAGTGCCATTTCTCAACAATAACCCAGCAATGGCGCAAGGATACTATGACGATAGTTATAGCACATATCCAACAGACGACAAAAAATATGAATGTAGAACAGGTCCATTCGAAGGTTTCTTTGTAGGTTCTGTAGAATTTTGTAAATTTAATAAATTTGATAAAAAAGATGATAGAAAAGATTTTAGAGATGGTAAAGTAGGTCCACCTGGCCCACCAGGCCCTGCAGGTCAACAGGGAATTCAAGGAATCCAGGGTATACAAGGAATTCAAGGTCCATCAGGCATTACCCAACTAAATTCTTCGACAATATATACAGTTCAGAACTCTTCTACTTCTGCACCTCTTACTAGTTTTACATTTACATCCGCTAATTGTGATACTGGTGATTTCGCAGTGGAGGGAGGATATAATCTGTTTGGATCTAGTATTGATGATGAGGATTCACTGACAACATTCATAAATCAACCTTCAGTGATTCCATTTGGAGGGAATTGGGTAACTGCAATAACAAATATAGGTAATACCTCGACAGTAACACTTAACGTTATTGCATATTGCTTTGACAATCCACCATTGAGGTAGACCTTAAATCTCTATCTTTTTTTTATTTTTTATCCTAATAACGGATACATACTGTAATTAAAATATAGATTAATTTCAGAACATAGAATGAGAATTTCAAGAGGTATTAAATACATTTATCATTATTTGATACATACTTCTAACCTAACTAAAAAAATGGCAAACCAAACCAAACAAGTCATAGTCTGAGTGTATCTATAAACCTAGATTGAGTTCAGGCTATGATTACAATTAGTAAAATCTTAGCAAATAATTATATCAAATTATTAAATATCATAATATCGATTGATTTACAATCTTATAGGAGTATAAGATTGAGTCCTAATCGTCATAGCCTTCTATTGTTATGAATATTCCTTGGAGGGTTATGACAATTAAATTATCTCCAATTAATATATAGAATATTAACTCTATTATATCTAGTCATTATGACAAGTGATTCTACTATCTACAAACCACAACATGTATTAAAAAAAGAAGCAAGAGGAACAGGAGATGCCGATCTAGGTGAAGTTAAAGAAGTTTTAGATGATTATGTGATTACAGAAAAAGGTGTTATTGATAAAGATAGATTCTATATTCCAAAATCTTCTATAATACATATTGATGGACAATTTGTATGGTTTGGAATTACAGAAAAAGAAGCAAAACAATACAAAAGGGATTAATTTCTTTCACACCTACAATATCATTTTTAATTAATAATTTTTTTGGTCCAGATTAGCAGCCATAGCCTACTACGCATAAGATACGAGGCATAGTGCTATTCAAATTTTCTTTTATAATATCTTTCTTTTAGTATTATTAATTGAGTATACTTGTTGTATTGTATGATATTCAAAATAAATAGTAAAATCAATCAATCAATCAATCATTCAATATAGTATATAGATAGATATTGTTATAATTGTAAATAATTTTGTAATAAATTGGTCTTTTATATATTATCAGTATCATAGTATAATATTTGAGATGAATGAAAAAGAGAACCAGAAGAGAGAAGAAGTAAAAGATGATATTGTTAAGGATTTTGATAGTGTAGTTAGAGAAGGTAGCGTTTTATCTTCTGTATCTGGAATAATATTTGGTTTTCTGCTAAATATTTCTATAAACTCTCCAACTGGATTTACAACAGAGGATAGTATTATACTCATGATTTCTCTTTATTCTATAACTTTTGCTGTATCATTTTTTGTCATGCCTGTAGTTTATCACCATCTACAATATCCATATAGAGATATTGACAAGTTCAAAATCAGATCTCATCAATTTATAAAATTTGGTATGATTCCAGGAGCAATTACCATGTATTTAGGTTTAGTACTTGGTTTAAAATTTGGTTTACATAATGGTATTGGACCAAGTTATGAACACTTTTCATATATACTTGCAATAGTTCCTTTTGTTTTGGTTTATATTTTCTTCAGAAAAAGAAAATAAATTAATAGAATTAGAAAAATTGAAAAAAGAAAAT
>DASUUM010000089.1:0-9412 GCA_036374075.1 Nitrososphaeraceae archaeon | reverse complement strand
TTGTGGAGTCAAAAGACTTATTGCTACTGTTCCCTCTCCTAAGGGCGCAGTGGCAACACCACCATAAAATGCATCGACAGCAGTTTCATTTGCAAAGTTTTGTAATATTACTACCTCTGTTGGTTTACTAGAAGTAAATGTTAATGTTCCTTCATATATTGCACTATCATCTCTAGGAGGTAAAATTATTGCTATTTGATGACCTTCGTGTCCGGGTAATGGATCTTGTATAGACGTCAATGTTCCTTGTTGAGCAAAGGATTCTCCTATAGAAATTGTAGCAGCATCAGGCTTTTCTTTAGTAGCGGTTGCATTACTAGTAGCATTACCTGCTTGAACACTACTTTCTTGCTGTTGAGCGCCTGTAGCATTACCTGCTTGAGTACCAGTAGCATTTACTGTTTCAATCTCACTTTCTTGAGCAAATACAGCGTTGGCATTAATTTGCAGACCAATTGTCAGAAGTGTTAAAAGAAATATGCTTGATATTGTTGAGGTTATTGTTATACCTTTAGACATTAGGACTATGGGATAAAACATTAAATTTAAAGTTTCCTCTATAACATTCTCTTTTATTTTTCCTCAAAAAAATTTATTATAGAAAAAGAAGAGAAATGTTTTATCAAAGTTATCGAAGTTTGAAAAATACATTCAGTTTATTATATATGAGAAATTAGCAGAAAATTTTCTTTGAGAATAAAAAATTTAATCTATTTTCTCTACCGCCTCTATATGGCATTCATGACCTCTATGTTCTTTATTTAATAATTCTGTCTCTTCATTTGTAATCGGAAATTTCTCAAGACTGAGATTTTCTTCCCCGCTTTTTTCTAAAATTACTTTTTTACACTGATCACAAATTAATTGAAGTATTATAGGCATAGTTAAATAACATATGCAATGAATATATAAGTTATTAAAAAAAAGAATTTATTCTATTTTGAAAAATTATTATAAATGGACTTTAAGATTTGCGCTTATTGTGGAGAAAAGTTCTTTGATTTAGGATGGCCGCATATTGAAGGAGATTCTAATCGAGGGGTTTTCAAAATTGAACATTTTTGCTGTCTAGAACATAAAGAATTATTTCTCAAATCAAAATAGTAATTTATAAAAAACAATTTTAGAATGAATAATAAATGTAGTTAAATTACGCGCCTAATAATAGATCGAATTTTTCCTACCATATTGTCTTTTATTTTATTTTCTCCAGTCTTGGCATAACACTCTTTACAAAGTGCTTTAAGATTAGCAGGACGATTATCTTTTAATGAGCCATTAATATGCGAAAAAAAAGGAATTTCTTGTGTATTAAATTTAATAGAACAACCTTGACATCGATATCGTGCTCTTTCAAGTACTGTTTGTCGTATTCCCAAATTAATTTTTTGGAATTTTTTTTTATCATAATTATTTTTTCCTGAATCAGAGTTAAACATCAGAGATCATATTACCAATTCCTTAGAATTAACTTTTTCGAATAAGCGTCTAATAGATTATATAAAAAGAATTGAAAATTATCTAGTCTCGGAAATTACCAATTTTCCACGCATAGTAGATGGATGCAAAGAACAATAATACTCGAATATTCCTGATTCTCTTGAAGCTATAGCTGTGGTAAAATCTTGATTAGAATAAAGATAGCCTGTATTAATATTTAATTCATCAATAATAAAATCATGTCTGACAAAATCTTTATTTGCAATAGTGATTTTTTGAGGAATATTACTATTAACATAAAGTGTAGGATTTGTTTTATTAAAAAAATTATTTTCAGCAAGTAATAAAATACCAGTAGAATTAACATTATTTTCTTCTTGTGGATTTAATAGATTACCAATGCCCCATAATGAACCGACAATAATAAAAGAAATTACAATTATTGCAATTATATTATTTATCATGATCGTTAACTTTTAAATTTCAAATTTTTGCTAACGAGACAATAAGAGAATAAATAATTCAAATCCATTGTATTATTTGTTAAATGATTTTTATGTCCCATATTTTATTCCTTTTGTAGTAATTGAGCGAAGCAATTCAATGACAGATAATATTGCTAAATAGCTTGTCTTTGGATTAGTAACACTAGGAACGTTTTTAACTCTCACTATCAATTCTCCAAATTTTCCTATTACCTTAATTTCATGTTTATTAATACGAAGAGATGGATCTGCAATTACATTAACCTTTGTTTTTTCAACACCTATACTAGCAAGACCTAACAATGCTGCAACATTTATATTAGCAGGAAAATTTTGAACTGCCTCAATAGCTGATCCTTCAAAAATCAAAGTCCTTTTTTTAATAGAATCTAATGTTAAATTAGTTTTTTTAAAGAATGGAGAATCTTTAAGAGAATCTGGATTCTTTGTAGTTGTAAGAGTAACATAGCTTATTGAATTTCTAACACTCTTAATAGCATCTATGCCAGCAATAGCTCCTGATGGAACATAAAGATTGATATCATTTTTTTCTACATTTTTTATCACTTGAGAAAAGAAATCAGGATTAGCAAAGGCACCAACACTCATAACTAATATATCTTTTTTTAATAAAATAATTGGATTAAGATAACTTGTGAGAGCATTTTGGGATGCAGCTTCGACCACGAGATCTACATCTTTCAAAGTATCAGACTTAATGTAATCAGAAAAATTGTTAAAGACTATTGGATTATTATTTGATAATTTTGACTTAAGAATTTCAGCATTCTCAGGTTTAATATCAAGGAAAGATGAAATAGTTACATTTTCTATCATCATTCTATCTACAAAAAGTGCGACTTCACTTCCTATAGCACCACAACCTATTATTGATATATTCTTTTTCATGAATTGTTAATAAAGATCTTCAATTTATCAATTAAAATAGTTTCCTAAAATCAAATCCGGATTATTTTTTTGGTCTAAAACTTTAAAGATCTCAATTATAACAACTTTTTTTTATCAATGAAAAGTACTTATATATGGTCATAATTAATAGATTGTTTTTGTTTTCTAAGCAGGAATCAAATATATAAAAAGTATTAACCAATTGATAACATCCTATCTATTGCAGATCTAGCCTTTTGAGATACTGATTGTGGAACTTTTACTTGGTATACATTATTTACTAACGAATTGTAAACTTTATCAATAGTAATTTTTTTCATATACTGACAGACTGCATCTTTTCTAATTGGAATAAAATTTTTTGTCGGATTTTCTTTTTGCATTCTATATAATATCCCTGTTTCAGTAGCTACAATAAAATCACTTTTAGATGAATTTTTAGCTTGTTGCATCATACCTTCAGTAGATAAAATATGACCCTCATTTACCAAATCACCCTTAGCCATATGATACATAGTAGATGATGTACAACTGCATTCTGGATGTACCAAGAATTCTGCATTTTTATACTGTCTCATCATCTTGTTAATATCTTCTGCTCTAATACCGGCATGTACATGACATTCACCTGGCCAGATAAACATGTTCTTTCTTTTGGTAACTTCTGCTACATATGAACCTAAGAACATATCAGGAAGAAAGAGAATATCGTTATTTGGTGATATACTATTTACTACTTTGACAGCATTAGAGGATGTACAACAATAGTCTGATAATGCTTTAATTTCTGCAGAGGTATTAACATAGCTAACAACTATAGCATCCGGATGATCCTTCTTCCAATATGTTAATTCAGTAGGATTTATAGAAGAAGCAAGAGAGCAGCCGGCAGTTACATCTGGTATTAATACATTTTTATCTGGACAAATAATAGAAGCAGTTTCTGCCATGAAATGAACACCACAGAAAATAATAGTTTTAGCACTAGTTTTTTCTGCTTTTCGAGAAAGAGCTAATGAATCTCCAATAAAATCTGCTACGTCTTGAATTTCAGGTAATTGATAGTTATGTGCCAGAATAATGGCATCTCGTTCTTTTTTTAAAGAAAAAATTTCTTTGATATACTCATTCTTTGATAAACTCATTTGCTATTTTAACTATATTAGAATTAAACGAGATTTAAATTAGTACTATTTAGGACACCTTTGCCTAATATGTTTATATTAAAGACATAGATTGCCTCTTTAAAAATTGCAACAAATTTATTAGGAACATATTGACTATGAAAATATGCCAACTCATGGATCGCTTACTAAAGCAGGAAAAGTAAAGGGGCAAACCCCAAAAGTTCAGGCCAAGGAAAGAATTAGTCCTATCTCTAAAGTACGTAATAAAGAGAATTTCATTAAGAGATTTGAGAAAAGAATTTTACCAGGCCAAAAAAAACCTGAACGTGGACGCAGAAGGTAAAAACTATTTTTTTATTTTTATTGTTAATTACTTATCTCTTATCTTTAAACTAAAATCCAATGAAGGAGCTGAATGTGTTAAATATCCAATTGAAATAATATCTGGTTTTAATTTAGCATAATCAATTATATTTTGTAAATTGATTCCTCCTGATATCTCAATTTTTACTTGATATCTCAAACCTAACTCATTAATCTTTAAAATTGTTTTTTTAGCATCTAATACAGAAAAATTATCTAGCATTATAATATTTGCGCCAGCTTCTATAGCTTCAATAGCTTCATATTCATTTTTGACTTCACATTCTATATTTTTAGAAGATCCTATTCTTTCTCTAATTGATGATATTATTTTTCTTATAGATTTATCTACTACTATATGATTATCTTTTATCATAACCATATCATCTAGCCTAATTCTGTGACTTATTCCACCTCCTATTACAACCGCTTTTTTATCAAGGAGTCGTAATCCCGGAACAGTTTTTCTTGTTGATGCTATATAAATTGGTTGTTCTATTTGGTTGACTATATCTACAAATTTTCTTGTTAAAGTAGAAATCCCACTCATTCTCATAATCAAATTTAGAGCCGTTCTCTCAGCTTTCAATATGTCTTTTGCTTTTCCATTAATTTCAATTATTTTTTCATTGGGTAAAATACTCATACCATCTGATTTAATACATGTTGAATTACAATTACAAATATCAAATAACATTTCCACTTCTTCAAGGCCGCATAAAATACCTGTAAAATCTGATTTATATATAATATCAGCCTTGACTAGTTTATTAAAATTGTTAAGATTATTACTAGTAATATCTTCGACTCCTATATCCTCCTGTAAAAAATTTAGAAGGGAATTTCTTAGTTTCAACTGATCAGAAAGTCTTTTCATTAAGAAACTTTAAGGGCATATTTATGAGGTACTTTTATCTCTAGAGTTTTTGCAATTAAAGAAGTATTTGGATCAAAAACAATTACTATTCCTGACCAGTCACTAGAAAGGTCGGTAGAATTACAAACTGGACAAACTTTGCCTACTGTAATAGCTTTACATTTTTTACATGCTAATTCTCTAGGCATAGGCTACTTCGTTCCCCCTCCTCCTTTTTTCTCTTTTTGAGGTTGTGGTTGTTTAGATTTTTCTATTTCTTCTTTAATCCAATCAAATGAGCCTAAAAAAGGCTGTCTACAAGTAATTCCTATTTTACCCATAGAGGATCCTTTACCTAGACTTACAGCAGTAATTCTTGCCCGCATTTTAGAACCAATTCTTAAGGAACGGGATGACTCATTTGCAATTATCAATCCTTGTTTAATATCACTTTTTAAATAATCATCGGTAATTTGAGAAAGATGTAAAAGAGCATCTGTAGGTCCTATTCGTACAAATGCCCCAAAATCTGTAATTTCTATGATTTCTCCCTCTACTATTTCTTGAATCTTTGGAAAAAAAGTCAGTGCTTTAAAAATGACTTTATGATAAGTTGCCCCATCTCCAGTAACTAATTTACCAATTGAATCAACATTAGCATCAATAATCATTATAACATAACCCAACTCAGAACTGATCATACTTTCATACTTT
This sequence comes from Nitrososphaeraceae archaeon, assembly GCA_036374075.1. Taxonomy (GTDB): domain Archaea; phylum Thermoproteota; class Nitrososphaeria; order Nitrososphaerales; family Nitrososphaeraceae; genus TH1177. Next base: position 3,518 of record DASUUM010000089.1, on the reverse strand, counting down.
TCTTTAAGAATTCCAATTGCAGTATTTCTTAATGAATTAGTAAGTCTACTTGGTGGAATTCTAACGATATCGGTCATAGAAGCTATATAAAACATGTTGGACGAGATAGGATATAATATATCAATTTATGAACCTTTTGTTTATATAATTATGAAGAAACAAAGTAGTAGAGGATAAATCCAATAAGTAAAATGACTTGTCATTTTAAGTATAAAATGAATATTTAAATATTGCTAAAGAGCAGCTTTTCACGATGGTTACGGTTGATCAAGTACTGTCTTCTTTAAAAAAAGTAGTCGATCCTGAATTACATAAAGATATTGTCTCTATGGGTATGATAAAAGATATGACTATTAATAATGATAAAATATCTTTTACATTAGAACTAACTACTCCTGCATGTCCTTTTAATAGTGAAATAGAACAGGATGTAAGAAACACAATTTCAAATTTAGGCATTAAGGATTTAGATCTAAAGGTTACTGCAAAAGTGATGGAGGGAAGATCTATTTCTTTAGATGAGCTCTTGCCTGGCGTAAAGAATATTATTGCAGTTGCAAGTGGCAAAGGAGGTGTTGGAAAAACAACAGTTTCTGTTAATCTTGCAATAGCTCTCGCAAAAACGGGAGCCAAAGTAGGTCTTTTAGATGCTGATATTTATGGTCCAAGCGTACCATTAATGCTAGGATTGAAAGACACTCCTCAGGTAATAGAAAATAAAATCCAGCCTCCAATATCAGAAGGGGTAAAAATTATTTCAATGGGTTTTTTTTATGAACAATCACAACAAGCAGGCATTTACAGAGGGCCTATAATTTCTGGAATTATTAAACAATTTCTAACAGATGTGAATTGGGGAGAACTTGATTATCTGATCATTGATTTACCTCCTGGAACAGGAGATGCCCCATTAACAATTGCTCAGACAATTCCAATTACTGGAATCTTAGTGGTTACTACACCTCAAGAGGTTGCAATGAATGTAGCAGTCAAAGCAATAGGGATGTTTAACAAATTAAATGTACCAATAATAGGAGTAATAGAAAATATGAGTTATTTACAATGTCCCAATTGCAAGGAAGATATACATATCTTTGGAAATGGTGCAGGACAAAAAATAAGTGAACAGTTTAAGATTCCCTATATAGGAGATATACCGTTGAATCCACAAATAATGCAGGGAAGTGAAAGAGGAAAACCTATTATTATTTCCGATCCTGAATCAGGACAGACTAAATCACTATTAAAGATTGCAAAACTAGTTGCTGGTAGAGTAAGTGTTTTAGCTTTAGAAATGCAAGAACAAGAACAATCTGAAAATAACAAAGAAAATTCTGAACAAAATAACTTAAAACCAGCAGAAAATGCCTCTTAAAGATGAGCATATTGATATTTTAAAAAAACCATTTGGTTCCTTAATAAAACAGAAGGATATTTCTAAAGAAACTATTCTTTGTTTGAGTAAAGAATCTAAAATTATAATTACAGTGGGTGATGCTACAACAGAAAAAATTATTTCTTTTGGTCTAATGCCAAATTTAGCAATAATAGACGGAATTGAAAGAAGAGTTAAACGATCTGAATTAGAAATTTTAAACTTAAAGAAATCTTTTTTAACAAAAAATCATATCTATAATCAATACCAATGTAAAAATAGAAAAGGGACAATATCAAAGGAAGCCTATTTAACAATAAAAAAAATATTAGTCGGAGGAGAGAAAGCTATTATTTTTATAGATGGTGAAGAAGACCTGCTTGCTTTACCAGTTTTTGCCCTTGCGCCTCTAGATTCAATTATTTTTTATGGCCAACCTTTAGAGGGATTAGTCATGGTAAAAATAAATGATGAAATTAAAAATAAAGCAACAAATTTGATAGAAAGTATTGGGATAGGATAAAAAACAAAGGGAATGATGAAGTGGTGGCTGTATGAAGAAACTACTAATGATTTGCGATACCAATTTCTGACCCAAATTTAAAAATTAGTAATCCTATCTTATTTGTTACAACCACATCCATCACTTTCATAATTACCTATTTTGATGTCATATAATTTTATACAATCTTTACAAAGACTCATTCCTTGAGGAATGGGTGAGTTACAAAAAGAACAAATATTATTAATTTTTTGCATAATAAGATATTACTGTTTTGCCATATAGTTTTTACTATATGGCAAAAACAAATATTATGAACCTAGTCAAATATTATGAAACTAGTTTATCTTTTACTTATGACATGAACACTGACATTGTGTTAATTTGATATCAAAAGAACAATCATGATCAGGACCACAGACCTCATCTACAGGAAGTTCTAATGGACAATCAGAATGTCGGGCACGTTTACAAAAAAAAGAAATAATCATATACATATACTTAAATAGAGAGACATTAATTTTTAACTACAAATCTAAAAAATTATTATTCATAGTTCAATGTTAAATAATTGCGGAGCATAAATTGAACCATTTCGAACTCTTTTTACTTTTGCAACCGAAAGGTAATGAGGCCAAATTGTAATCATTATTGATCCCTCAGGGACACCTTCAGGTACTTCAATTAAAACAATATCATCTGATAAAATACCATGATCCTTAACTAATTTAGATTTTGCTACATCAATAAGTTCCACAGGCATACCACTACTATATAAATAAACGGAACCTGAGTACTCTATTTTTTTATCCAATGTATAATATACAAAAGATAGAATAATAAGTTATAATAAGTTTTCAAAAGATGAAAATCATAGTATTACAATGTAATATTTGAACTTAGTTGTTCTATATCTTTACATAATTTATAATTCATCTATATGATACTTTGACATACATCCTTTACATTCATATATTTCATCACCAACAGGACCAGAAACATTGAATCTTACAATTGTAGTACATTTTGGACAACGACCTTCAACACTTCTTGTTTTTCTTTGAGGTTTGACTGTGCGCCTTTTTCTACTTCCCATAATATTTCATTGTAATTGATATACTCTTTTATAAATCTCTTTAAACATTTTAGAGAACGTTCTTGAAGAATACTTGCAATACTCATATTTGTCTAGAAGAATTAGTTTAGATTAAATAAGATTCTTTTACCAATTATATACTATTGAATCTACCAACTAAATGCTCTTTTTCATATAGAAATACCAGATGTAACCTTCCACCTTCTTATATATTATCGATTATATCAAATGAACAATACCTTATTGGGGTATCATGTATTGAACATTTGGAACTAATTAAATATAAAATAGAAAAGCTACAAACAAAAAAATCTCTGCCATATGGAAAATTAAAAGTAGAGAATATTAAATTGGTATCTACTAATTGTATAAAAGGCTCCAAAGAAGATTATGAGGATATTTATCTTCAACGGTTAAAAGACAGTTAGTAACAGTATTATTCAATTTTTCTTATTTACTAATTATTTCTTTCAAGTTTTTATTAACTAGATATAACGGCCTTTTGTTGGAAAGTACATTATGTAGATTAATAGCTGCTGTTTCAG
>DASUUM010000088.1:0-2427 GCA_036374075.1 Nitrososphaeraceae archaeon | reverse complement strand
ATGAAGTTCCATAAATATATAAGAAGATGATGCTATCGAACCATCCTTTATGTTTTTGGAATGTTATATACTCAGTTTTAGCTACTAAAATAAAACCATCTTAAAATTAGAATATTGGTTTAATTATTAATTTATTATTTTGATCGAGTTTATTATTTTTTCAACTACTGGTAAATCTTTATCAAAATTTTCTATTGTAGACTGATAAGTTAATGTAAATAATTTTTTATCAATAATCGAAAAAATTTCCAAAAGTTTACCTTCAAGGCCATTATCTTTATATTTATATTTGACACTATGAAAAGATGAAGGATTACCATCTATTGTATACTTGTTTAGTTTTTTTTCTAAAACTTCATACACCTTATATAGAGAAGATGAGGCATACATATAAAAATTTTCTGATTCATCTAAAATAATTTCATTTGTAAACTTGTCAGAATCTGCAAGTGAGGAAAATGAGATTCCGATAAAAGAGAATGGATCATTTTTAATTAATTTAAAATCAAGGACATGAAATTTGGATAATTTTTTTTCTACATTCCATCCAACAGGTGGATATTTAAGTTCGAATTTATTATTGGAATAAGTCAACCAATCTTCTGTTGTTGTTGCTTCTTCTTTTTCTTTTTCTTTTGTTGTTGCTATTTCAATTTTACTACTGTTGTTGTTGTTGCTGCTGCTGCTGCTGCTGCTGTTGTTGTTGCTGCTAATATCATTGTTATCACTAAAATTAGAGATTTGACCAAAAGATATTTTAGAACTATTAATAAATTCCAGATCAAGTGAAACAATGATAATAAAAATTACCGAAAATGATAGCAGTAGGCCAGTTACGTAATTGAACATACCTTATGTTGAACAAAGATTGTTAATAATAGTATTTATCTTAGATTTGTAATTGAATGTATTAGATAACATTAGAACTAGATAAAATTAGACTAACAATTAGTTTCATCAGTAGTTAGGTTGGTAGATTAAAAAAAATTTATTATCTAACTAATGTATCCCATATTAGACTTTCTGTTTTGGGGAAACGTCAATTCCTCTTCTTGTTCTTCAGTTGGAACACTTTGTGGAAATTGTCCCGACTTTGCCATCATCTGCTGTTCTAAATTTTTAATAAGGATTTCTGTATCTTTAGACCTTTTATTCATTTCATCCATATTGATATGTATTCCCAATACGTTATTCAAAATTTCTAAAAGATTTTTTGATGCCTTTGCATCAATTACATATCCAGAAGTTTCACCTAACAAACAGATTCCTTCTATACCACGAAGTTTCCCTAATCCAAGAATTAGACCATTCATTCCTGTAATATTTCCATTGTCAAGGGTTGAAATATTAAAGGCTCTAAAAGATTTTACTATTTCTGGATTAGTAGCAGTTCCATAAATTTTTGGATCATTTACAAAGGTGCCGGTAACATATGATGCTAATGAATAGATATTTGAAATCTTGAATTTTGTAATTAAGTCCAAAATTTGTTCAGATAGTACATATTCTGAACCTGGAACTACTGGCTGTGAATCACCCGTGAGAAGAATTAGATCTTTAGATGATAACGGATAATTAGCAGCAGTAGATTGTAAGGAAGAGTCTGGTGATTGAGGAAGACCATTTATTGATTGATTTAATTGTACTTCTGGTTTGCTAATATCTTTAATTTCTTTTTTGTTTTTGCTTGTTTTATTAATATCAATATTATTATTCTTATTATTATCATTCTTGACATAATAAAGACTATTTTTAACTATATTGGTGGTGCCATCTGCCTGTATTACTACCTGTGGCGAAAAATAAGATGAAAAGAGATCAGCCATATGAATAGCACCAAGTTCTTTTATCAAATAATCAACTGCTAATTTACCTACTAATCCGGTTCCAGGAAATCCACAGATTAAATAGGGTGAATTTAAAGACGGAGTTTTTTTTTCAGAAAAAACTATCTCGATAGGTTTTGATAGGGAAAACATTGTTCAAAGTATAATCTATTCTTTCTTTCTTTAAATGTTCCGGGGTAATACAATAGAACCCAGCCAATAATAAAAGACTACTAGTTCTATTCTATTAGTGAGATATCCAACAACTCAAGTAAGGTTTATTGATTATGGTCATTTTAATAAAACATTGGAATCTCCTGAATTAGTGACAGTAAATGACTATAAGATAAAACAAGTATTAGTGCCACGAAAAAATTCGTCAAGAAAGGGAGATAATGGAATTGTACTAGTCGTAGGAGGAAGTAGAATTTATCATGGAGCTCCAGTATTGGCATCAATAGCAGCTTTACGTTCTGGTACAGATTTGGTATATACAGCAGTTCCTAGCATTAATGTAGAATCAACAAGATCATATTCACCCAATCTCATAGTAATACCTCTAGTTGATCAAAGATTAACAATGGGGTCAGCAGCACGATTA
>DASUUM010000087.1:0-3753 GCA_036374075.1 Nitrososphaeraceae archaeon | reverse complement strand
GTCTTGATAATAAAAGATGATTATAGAAAGAAAAATTTAAATCATGTTTTTAATAACACCACTACTATAACAAAATTTTTCGGCGCCGGAAATTGATAAGTTTTATTGATGGTATTGCCATTTTATAATACTATCAACGGTCAAAATACCGATTGGCTTTTGAATGAAGACTAGGGATCTTTTTTCTATTAATTTTGATAGTATTATACATATTGTTTTCTTTCTAATTGTTGTATTCTTTCACTTAGAACAAGTAATTGATCAAATAGACTAGCCAATGCATTTCCTTTACCTTGTCATTCACTCTTTACAATGTCCTTTTCATTATATTCCTCTCTAATCAAATGAGGTATAGAAGCCTTAAAAACTGCATATACATAATCGCCTGTAACAATTCTTAGATCTTCAGAAGCAGATCTAGTTATTCTTGAAACCAGATTCATATTACCAGATTTTAGATATACGTCAATCATGTTATCTGCCTTAACTATATATATTATCTTGGCAAAAACTATATTTCGTGCACTAGTTTTTATTTTTTCCTTGCATAGTAAAATATCTTCACGTTTGACTATAACTCCAATTTTAGATTTAGGTATGAAACTTCCAACAGTATATAATATATTCACACCTACTTTAAATTCAGTTAGATCATTTTCACATTTAATTACTTCTCCAGTTAAATAATTACCTGCAGATATTATCTTGTTAAAAAATGGTGATGATGATGATCTAGTATTCACATTAAGTATTTCTTCAAGCGTCCCAATTTCTTCTATTTTTCCTTTATCTAAAAATGCGATTGAATCTGCTAATGCATAAATATCTTCCTCAAAATGAGTTACATAAATAGTTGGAATTTGTTGTTTTCTTAATATGCGTCTCAATTCTATTCTCAATTTATCTCTTGCTAACAGATCAATATGAGAAAGAGGTTCATCTAACAATATTATATTTGGATTTAAGACAAGAATTCTTGCTAATGAAACTTTTTGCTTTTCTCCACCACTAAGGTTATTCACTGATCTATTTAACAAATGATCAATATCTAAGTCATCAATAATTTTTTTTATAGTATAAATTTTTTCTTTAGCTTTTCGCTCCTTTCTTCTTAATCCAAAGAGAATGTTATTATATACATTCAAGTGAGGAAATAATAATGGATCTTGAAAAACGTATCCAACTTTTCTTTGCTCTATAGGTTGATCGGTGATCTCTGTACCATTTAAGATAATTTTACCATTATCAGGTCTTAAAATTCCAGCGATCAAGTTGATGAGAGTAGTCTTTCCACTTCCTGTAGGACCTAATATAACCATTACATCCTTATTATTTACAGTAAGATTTAGAGGTCCCAATCGAAATTTTCCGAAGTTTTTTGTAATGTTAATTATTTCTAATACCAATTAGTAAGCTGTCACCAGCCAATTTTCAGAACTTGTTGCCTTCTTATTAGTACAAATATTGTTAAAGCAACAAGTGCTATTACAATGACCAAGATGATTCCAGCAACAGAATTTCTTATTCCACCAATAGCACTATCTTCAAAGATTTGAATAGATATAGTATGTGGATTGTATGCCATCATAATTGTAGCACCCAACTCACCAATAGATCTGATCCATGCCATCAACAAACCAATAAGAATTCCTATCTTGGCTAATGGAAGAGATATACTTAAAAAAACTTGCCACTTCTTTTTTCCTAATGTCCTTGCCACCATTTCATATCTTTCAGGTATGGCTTCAAAAGCAGCCTGAGTAGGAAGAATAAGAAAAGGTGAAGCAACATAAGTTTGGGCTATAACGATTCCAATAACTGATTGTGTAAAATCTACTGGAATCAGTTTTCCAAGAAATGAATAAGGACCAAAGGCGCCCAAAAGTATTGTTCCACTGGCAAGTGGAGGAAGAACTAGTGGAAGTATAACAATCATGCGAATTAGAAATTTAGCCTTGAATTGAAATCTTGCCAAAACAAACGCCAAGGGAATTCCAAATATTGAAATTAGTATAGTTGAAATAGTTGCAGTAGTTAAACTCAAAATAACAGAATCTAGTATTTCAGTTCTTTTCAATGATTCTACCAAACTTACAGGTTCTATTACAAAGATTAATCCAAAAAATGGGTAGATTATATATAATACAAGAATTGTTACTAAAATTGAAAAGAGAATATTAAATCCAGATATATTTTGTTTTCCTAAATAATAGTTAACTATATCCTATTCACCATTACTATCCTTAGGAAATACTATTTATGTTCCGGAACAAAAAGGAAATTTCTGGTTTCAGTTTATAGGAGTCTCCTTGTGAAATTGGTTTGATAGGACTTAGTCCATTTTGTTCTAAAATTTTCTTTCCATTATCTGATAACAAAAATTTAACAAAAGAGATGGCACCTTCTATATTTTTAACAGTAGTTGGTATAGTAAATGAAAAAAATATTGAATTACCATAAATAGTTTCACCTGTTTCCAGTTTATAAGATATTTTATTGTAATAATTTGTATAATTGGGATCACTTAAATTAATTTGATCTGGAAGTGTAATATATGGAAGTCCTTTTGCTATTGCCTCATGTTTATAAGCAGCAGTTGCATCAATTTGTCCAGAATCCAGAATAGACTTTAAGATTTCTTCAGGAAGAATCTGTTTCTTATTTCTATCTTCACCTAAAATATTATCTTTAATTGTAGAATCATTATAGTAAATATTTGCTAATTTTGCAGCAATAACTGTATAATATCCTTTAGGATCTAATTCAGGATCAGTTCTTCCAAATTTTAATCCTTCTTTCTCAAGAACTTTATACCATGGTATCTCACCATTGCTAGCCTTAGCCAGATCTGAAGCAAATGGACTTTGTGGATTATACGCAATTACAAGTTCAGCAGATGCAAATTTGACAAGCCAATTGGATAATGGAGGATTATGATTCATCAATCTTTCAATAGGAGTTGTATCAGCACTCACAAATACATCTGGCTTTCTGAATCCATCCAAGATCATGTTGGAAATCTGTACAGACCCTTTTCCTTCTCCTATAAAATTATATCCTGTTAAATTCTGAAATGCTGATTTAATCTCATTTTCAAAAATGTTGATTAGAGAACCTGCATATATTACTGATACATCTTTATTAATTACAGTAGTAGTAGCATTTAATTCCTTTACGTTAAATGAAAAAAATAATATAAAAAAGATAGTTGACAAAAACATTGCAGATAAAATTATAGTTTTTGAATGAATATTAGTTATATTGATAAACATACAAAAATATTCTTGATCTTATGTTATGTATAAGTAAATCTATTTTGATAGCAATTTAAAATATATATGAATAATGAAGGCTATATTTTATATCATTAGATACTAATTAATCAAAAATAAATTTTTTAATAGTCTTATAGGATAATGATAGTAGGATATATAATCAACTAACTGGCTCAATATAGACAAATGTCCCAAGTCATAGTCTGCTTTTCTTCTTCATGATGTTCATTCTAGAGGATTATGGATTTGTTTAATTACAAATATTTTAACAATAAAGGGTAGATTAATCAAGCGCCTACATCTATAGGAGGTTCTATAGTTTTACCCGAAAAAATATTAACACTAGTTTTTGTCATATCTCTTTTTTCTGCTTCAGCCGCATTGCTATTGTCTGGAAGAGGAAGAATAACGCATCAACAATATGAAAAGATGAAAACAATGAATTTGAGTTTTATCAAGACTACACTAATAACAGGTA
>DASUUM010000086.1:0-15718 GCA_036374075.1 Nitrososphaeraceae archaeon | reverse complement strand
TCAATTATTACTACATCAGCATTTATTTGTGAAATTTTTTTTGCAGCAAGATTTTGTAATTTTTTCTGTTCATAGATAGAAAGTCTTCTTATTTCATCTCGATTTGTTATGTTTAACTTGTTTGCTTCTTCTAGCATTATTTTTCCAAATTCTGCTAGAATAGTTTTGACACCTTTTTCTTCAAGTGTATTTTTAACACTAGAGACTACGGTAGTTTTACCTACTCCAGGTATACCTACCACAACTATTCTTTTAATCTTTTCTTCCAATCAAAGCCGCCAATTTAGGCATAGTAGTATCTACCTTTTCTCTTATCAACAAATTATAGTAGTTTACAAGAATATCTACCATCAACAATAACCCTATACCACCACCAAAAAGACCAAGAACATCTGAAATCGATGCCAATAAACCAATTGCTATACCTCCAATTATAGTTACAGAAGGAATATATTTATCTAAGACAGTTTGAATTGTATTCTGGGATCTTCTGAAGCCAGGTATTTGAACATCTGCATCTAATAGATTTTTAGCTGCTGATTTTGATGAAAGGCCACCTAATTCTACCCATAACCGGCCAAATACAGTAACAATAGCCGTTATTAAAATAATATTCACTACTGCCCGAATCGGATCCTGAGCAACTACATCCAGTCCTCTTGGTGTAGTAATATAATATAATAAACCGCCTATAGGAGTCTGTTGTTGTGTTGGATCAAATTGAGCTATCCAATTAAAGAAAGGATTATCATTTTCTGGATTATAGTTTGCCCATAGCATTTGACCCATAAATATTGCATTGGCAACCAAAGCTGTGGTTAAAATTACTGGAATATTAGACACATAAAGAAGCTTAATTGGATAGACTGCAGTAAAGCCTCTATACTTGGTTGAAACGATTGGAATGTCAATATGGATACCCTGAGTATATACTAGAAGTGCCAAAACACCTCCTGTCAAGATAAAAGTAAAGATACTGGGCAATTGGCCACTCCTAAAGAAAGTATCAGAAAGTTCTCCATTAACGGCTGAATCAATTACAAAAGGAATAATTCCTACTGGCCCATCTGGTCCTGCAAGAGGACTAAATACACTCCAAAATATAGTCTGAGCCACACCTGCAGCTATAAACAAGCTTATACCTGATCCTAATCCCCAACCCTTTTGGATTAATTCGTCTAAAAACATAACAATAAGACTAGTAAATATCAATTGTGCTATCAAAATTGGTACAAAATCAGGTGAAGCAACCAAAGGTCCATAAACACTTGCTCCATAAAGACCACCTTCAGCAATAATAACAATTATAGTTACAAGTTTAGTTGCCGAAGTAAAAAGAGCTCGATCATCAGGATTTTTAAAATTTAATTTTAAAATATCAGAGCCTTTAAGCAATTGCATAAGTAACCCAGCAGTTACAATAGGTCCTATACCAAGTTCTAATATAGTTCCTTGTTGTGCGGCAAAAATAACACGTGCGAAGGCAAGAAAATCAAACTGTGGTTCATCAGTGACACCATAAAGTGGAATTTGACCCATAACAAGATAGGCAAAAACTGCTATTCCACACCATACAAATTTTTCTGTTAAAGTTATTTTCTTCTTTGGTTTTTCTACTTGTGGAATATATCTAGAAATTGTTTTTATTGATTTGCGAATGAAACCTTCATTCTGAATGGTACTCATTGGAAATTACACTTCCTCCAATTGCTTGAATTTTTTCAACTGCACGCCGAGAAATTTGTTCTACCTTGACATTCATCTTGGTTTTTATTGTACCTCCTCCTAAAAGCTTGTTAATTCCCAGATTAGTTAAATCTAAGGTTCTATTTTCAGAGTCACTTTTGACAAATTTGGAATACAAAAAATCTAAATCTTTAAGGTTAGCCCATTTTTTTACAGAAACCTTGTGATGAGATTTAGTTTGAGGATGTCCAAAATGATTAGGTTCTTCAATAACAGTACGTATCCAAAAATGCTTATGTTTACCAGCCTGTCCTACTCCGCCTCTTGATCCCGATTGTCTATGTTGACCTATTTGACCCCAACCACAATATCTGGTTCCGCGTTGTCTCCTACTTTTTCTAAACCTAGTAGCCATAATCAAGACACCTCAATTTTTTTTTATGAATAAAAAAGATTAGCGAAATCATCATCATTCTTCCATTAATAAAATTTTGTAGTATTTATATCATTCTCCTAACTAGATCAGTTAACTCATTATTTTCTCCCAATACACCTTTCTGATTGTACTGAGTTGTTATTTTCCTCTTGAAGCCACCTTTAGGAGGACTTAGTGAAAACCAGGGTTTAAGATCTTTAATTTCCGACAAACCAATATTATTTTTATGAATGGTATTAGCTAAATCATCAATAGTTTTATAATTAGAAGGAAGAGGAGACTGATTTAATGTATGGAACCCTTTTTTCCTTCCTCTTGTTTTTAACAGATCTTTGATAATGGATTCATCAACAGACTTCCAAGCAACAATGTCTTTCACTTTTCGTAACATTCCTAGAGTTTGATGATTTTCTGTTATTATTGTTGCATTAAACTTTCTTCTCAAGTTTAAATTTTCTAAAGTTTTTTCTGCCCAATTTGGAATATTAACCAATCCACGAATTCTAATAACTAGATAGACCATATCTCGTCACTATCCTGCTGTAAAAGTGCTTCTTAAGGCATTGAATATAGCTTTTGTAGTTGAAGCCATAGTGTTTGTTGATCCATATGATTTAGTCCAAGCATCTTTTAACCCAGCCAATTTTAATAGAGTTTTTATATTCTCTCCTGCTACCAAGCCTAATCCTCTTGGACCAGGTAGTATCTCAATTGTAACACTTCCACCTTTACCTGATACTTGAAAAGGAATTGAATGTAATTGATTACATCGACATTCCCAACTTCCACATCCTAACTTAATTGGTATAACATTTAGATAGGCAGAATTTGTAGCTTTATCGATGGCATTTCGCATTTGTGCAGCTTTTCCCTTACCTATTCCAAACCATCCACCCTCGTTTCCTACTGCAACTAGTGCATCAAATCTTGTCATTTCACCAGCATCTGTTTGTTTTTGAACAATTCCTACATGAACTACTTGACTTTTCATATCTGGAAGCAGTTGTTTTACAATTTCAGATTCTTGAATTCGCATTCCATTTTCAAAAACTTGTTCCATAGAAGATATTTTACCACCTGCAACTAGCATACCCAATGAAGTCCGTGGTTTCCATTCGACTTGTTTTTCTTGTCTAGGAAATTGATGACTCATCTTGTTAACTCCCTACTGATATGGTCTTCTGTCTCTACTTTATTTTTACCATTATTCTCTAATCGATTATTTTTATCTTTTATAAAATTTTGAATTTCAAGGTTCATTATTTTTTCCTTAAACTCCTCAAAATGACTTTTATAATTCTCCGGATTTAAACCATTTTTTATAATAGTGGAAAATCTTTTATTATAAATTTCAGCATCAGACTTTAAAGCTGATGCATAATTAGCTATATGTTCTCCAGAAATACGTTCAGTACTAGGGAATGAGTCCTCTGATGATGGTATTTCAATTCCACCATCAATTATGCCTTTTAGACAAGCTGATAACCTTTCAGTAAATGCATCTTTGCCTGTATAAAGTATAGCATTATCAATTCCCTTAAAAGATGCTTTTTTACCTAACAACAAACCGGTTAAGTAGCATGCTGGAAGAGAATTTAATGATCCCTTCCAACCAAGTTTTGCTAAATTAGTACTATGAGCAGAAGTAATTACTTTATCCCCTGTAATAGAAGGTTCTAATACTTGTGTTAGAATATTCTGATTTGTTACTTTTATAGTTATAAACCTCTTTTTACTTAATAATAGAGAAGATCGTTTATGATAATTTGTTTTTCTTTCTCTAATCCTCTTTAATGTATGTATATAACTCATTACAGTTCTTTCTCCAATTTTTTAATAATAAATGCACAATTTTATAGCACTTATAAACGTTTTATTAAGATAAATTTCCAGATTTATTTGATATTTTTTCTATATTACTCATTCTGTTTGCGATTAATGCAGCATATGATCCTGCTCCTATTCCATTATCAATATTTACAACAGTTAATCCAAGTGCACAGCTTTGTAGCATAGAGGATAGAGCAGCTATACCATGAGAACCGAAACCATAGCCAACAGAAGTAGGAACTCCAATAACAGGAACATTGACACAGGATGAGACTAAGGAAGCTAAAGCACCTTCCATACCTGCAACCACTACGATTGCCTGTACATTCTCTGACATCATCTTTTCAAGAGTTGGAAATACTCTATGAATTCCCGCAATACCAATATCATAAGAAATAATTGATTCACAATTCATTGCTTTGGCCATTAATCTAGCTTCTTCTGCTATCCCTATATCTGATGTACCTCCTGAAATAATTCCTATTTTATAAGAATGACATTTAATTGTAGCAATTGTTGATAAAAGCATAGTAGAACTATTCTTACCAATTTCAAAATAGAGATTCTTTCTTTTTACAAAATCTATTATTTTTCTAATATGTTTCTTTTGAATCTTACTTATAACTATTGTTTTATTTTTGCTCAGCATATCAGATATTATTTTTGTTATATCCGAGTAATCCTTATTTGCTGCAAATATTACTTCAGGAATTCCTTTTCTGATTCTTCTATTAGTATCTAATTTTGCAATATTTTTTCCTACATTGTGAATATAAAAAGAAGTGATATGTCTTTTAAGTTCGTTTATCGAGAGATTTCCATTATTATATTCATTTAATAGTTCTTCAAATTCCATTATTTTATTTCTGACTGTACGAATTTTATTGCTTCCTTTACGCTTGTAACACCTAAATCAAAAATTTTTCTTTCATATTCGTTCAGCTGTAATTCAATAATCTTTTCAATACCATTTGATCCTAAGATTACTGGAACCCCTATACACAAATCAGATACACCATATTCGCCTTCTAAATAAGCAGAAACAGGTATTACTTGTTTTTTATTTTTCTTAATACTTTCAATCATTGTTGCAACCGCATTTCCAGGGGCATATACAGTAGCTCCTTTTAATGCAATAACTTCGGCAGCGACTTTTTTTGTTCCTTCAAATATTTCTTGAGATTGTTCATTAGATAAAAATTCATTTAAAGGAATTCCACCAATTGAAGAAAAACGAATCAATGGTAACATATTCTCTCCATGTTCACTGATTACCATAGCCTGAATAGATTTCCTTGAGAAACCAGTAATATCATGAATAAAACTTTTAAATCTAGCTAAATCTAGCATACCACCCATTCCAATTACCTTATTTTTCTTGAAACCAGTTGTTTTTAAAGCAAGATAAGTCATAGGATCTAATGGATTAGTAACAACAATTAATGTTGCATCATTAGCATATGTTGAAATTTTATGGGAGACATCCTTTACAATATCAGCATTTTTATTTAATAAATCCATTCTAGTCATTCCAGGTTTTCTTCCTAATCCTGCTACAAGTACAACAAAATCCGAATTCACCATATCCTCATAACTATTTGATCCTTTTACTCTAGAATCTATTCCATGTTCAGATAATTGATGATTAATATCCATTGCTTCACCTTGTGGAAGTCCTTCAATTACATCTAACAATAAAATATCATCTAATTCTCTTAGTCCACAATTTAATGCAACAGATGCACCTACTCTTCCGGATCCTACTATTGTAATTGTCATAGAGTGGATTATTTTTAGATAAATTATAAGGTTACTAAAACATTTACTGCATAAAGGTTAAATTTTCATTATGGATTAGAGTAATATAAAAAAAAGTAATTTTAATGTATGTTTAGCTATTATTGTAACCAATAGAATTATGACTAAAATTTCAATAATTGACGCTCAGCTTGCTGGTTTATCAGGAGATATGATTTTATCTGCTTTAATAGATTTAGGAGCAGATAAAAAAAAAGTAATTGATTCGATATACAAATGTGAAAATATTTTTTCAGGAAGCAAGATAAAAGACGCTAGGTTCGAAAAAGTAAATTCTAATGGATTTAATGCTACCAGATTTTATTTTGAATATAAAGAGAAAATTTATCAAAGAAAAGGAATTGAAATGGTTAGAGCCTTATCTAAATCCATAGAATACCTAGATTTAAAACCTCGTTCAAAGTCTTTTATTTTGGATTCAATAAAAACTTTGATAAATGCAGAAGCAAAAATTCATGGCGAGTCTATAAGTCAAGTTCATCTTCATGAAGCTTCGAGTATCGATACTTTTGTTGATTTAATTGGTTGTGCAATTGCATTAGAGGATTTAAAGATTTTTGACTCAAAAATATATTCAACTTATATTTGTATAGGAAATGGTCTAACTACCTTTTCTCATGGAACAATACCAAATCCCACAAATGCAGTTTTAGAAATTTTTAGAGGAAAATCATTTGGTCTAATCGGCAATGATCAAGGAGAAGTTACTACTCCAACAGGCGCAGCAATGTTAGTTAACCTATCTTCTGAATGTATTAGATATTATCCTCCTATAATTCCAGAAAAGATAGGTCTAGGAGCTGGTCATAGAATCTTAAAAAATACACCTAATATTCTTAGAATAGTCCTTGGTAGGGACCCAATTAGCGTTGGTTTAAATAATGAGAAAATGTTTTTAATTGAAACAAATATAGATGATATTGACGGAGAAATTATTGGTAATTTAATAGAGGTTTTGATGAAAGAAGGAGCAAAAGATGTAACGGTTATTCCTGGAATAACTAAAAAAAATAGACCTGTCAATATAATAAGAATTCTCTCTGATAACTTTAGGAGGGAAATTCTTATTGAAAGATTATTTAAAGAAACCGGAACTTCAGGAATAAGAATTAATGAGATTAGTAGAATAACGTTGGAGAGAAATATGATAATTATGCAAGTAATCATTAACGAATCAGAATATAATATTAAAGTAAAAATAACAAGAGATTCATCAAATAATATAATTAATATCAAACCTGAGTTTGAAGATTTAAAGAAAATATCGGAGCTTGAAAATAATTCATTAAAAACTATTCAAGAATTAGTTATGTATCAAATATATAAAAAATTTAAGGCGAATAATTATGAATAGTGACGAATGTTTTTTAAAATTAAAAGACTGGTTTAATAAAAATACAAATGGAAATGTATTCATAGCATTTTCAGGAGGGGTAGATAGTGCGATAGTAGCATTTGCGGCTAAAAAAGCAATAGGCGAAAAAGCAATTGCCATTACTGCAAATTATAAGACTTTAGCATTATCTGAACTTGAAGATGCCAAAAGAGTGGCAAATGAGATAGGAATTCATCATATAATAATTGAATATAATGAATTGGAAGATGCCAATTTTGTCAAAAATGATATACAAAGATGTTACTATTGTCGAAAAAGTTTAGGCGAACATATCAAAGCATATGTAAAAAGATACCAGGTTACAGACATTATTGATGGAACCCATTTGGATGATATAAATGATTATCGTCCTGGTTTGAAAGCGTTGAGAGAACACAAAATTAAAAGTCCTTTATTAGAGAAAAGAATAGGAAAAAAAGAAATAAGAGAAATTGCTAAAAAATATAATATTAGTGTAGCAAATAAGCCTTCTAATTCTTGTTTAGCATCTAGAATCCCATATGGCAACACTATCACCCAAGAGAAATTAAAAAAAATTGAAATTTCAGAGGAAAAAGTTAAAGAGTTATTTAATATTAGTCATGTTAGAGTAAGAGATCATGGAGATATAGCTAGAATAGAAATTGCAAGAGATGAAATGGAAAAAATGTTTGATAAAAGAAAACTTAATCAACTGGATGCAGAATTAAAAAGTACAGGTTTCAAATATGTCTCTTTAGATTTATATGGATATAGATCTCGAAAGCTAATTGTGATTAATGATTGAGTAAAAATAAAATTAATAATAATTTAATTTATTTAGATCATGCAGCTTCAACTCCTGTACTTCAAGAAATAATTGATGAAATGATACCATATTTAGGAAATTTATTTGGTAACCCATCTTCAATCCATACTCATGGAATAAAATCAAAAATTGCAATTCAAATTGCAAGAAAAAGAGTTGCTGCATTAATAGATTCCAAACCGAGTGAAATTTATTTTACATCAGGAGGGACAGAATCGAATAATTTAGCTTTGAAAGGAATATGCAAAAGTATTAGGAACAATCAAAAAATAAAGAATCATATAATTACCAGTGCTATCGAACATGATGCAATTTTAGAAACCTGTAAGAATTTAGAAAAAGACGGATTTGATATTTCATATTTGAATGTAGATAGAAATGGAATTATTGATAAAAGTGAATTAAAAAAATATCTTACAGAAAAAACCATATTAGTTAGCATAATGTTAGCTAATAATGAAATTGGAACTATTCAACCAATTAAAGAATTATCAGAAATTGTTCATAATTTTGATAAAAAGATAATATTTCATTCTGATGCAGTTCAAGCTGCTGGTAAAATACCTATAAATGTTAAAGAATTAGAGGTTGATGCCTTATCATTGTCATCCCATAAAATGAATGGACCAAAAGGAGTTGGAGCCTTATATGTACGTGATAAAGTAAAATTTGAGCCCTTGATACATGGAGGTGGACAAGAATTGACTCTTAGATCAGGAACTGAAAATGTCCATGGTATTGTGGGTTTTGGAAAAGCTTGTGAGATAAGTATGAGAGATTTGAAAAATAATTCTCAGTATATGTATTATTTGAGAGACTTTTTAATTGAGCAAATAAATAAAGAGATTCCTAATAATAAATTGAATGGCTCTCTGGAATACAGATTACCAAATAATGTCAATTTTACATTTTTAGGGATAAACGGGGAGGATCTGCTGATTAAATTAGATGAAGACGGAATTTTAGCATCTACAGGTTCTGCATGTTCTACCAACAGACAAAAAGAATCTCATGTTTTGAAAGCAATTGGTCTGAGTCATGAAGAAATCTTTGGTTCAATAAGGTTTTCATTAGGAATACAGAATACTATTGAAGATATAGAAAAAACTATCATCGTTTTAAAGCAAAGAATCACTGAGCTCTTGAAGATTTCACCATTGAAACAAAAGTATAAAGAGTAGGCAAAATTTTAATATAAAGTTAATTAAGGATATGATATATGCAGAATTCAGAAAAAATTCCAAATATAGGTGATACAGCACCAGACTTTGAATTAGTTAATGAGGAAATGAAAAGGATGAAATTGAGTGATATAAAAGATAAAAAAGTAATTCTTGCTTTTTTCCCTGCTGCGGAATCTCCTGTATGTACCGCCGAAATGTGTAACTTTAGAGACTATTTAAGTGATTTAAATAACAAAAATGCACAGGTAATTGGGATATCTATTGATGGTCCTTTTGCTAATAAGTTTTTCAAAGAAAATCGGCATCTGAATTTTCCGTTATTAAGTGACTATAATAGAGAAGTAATTAAAAAATATAATGTTGTAATGAAAGATCTAGCATCACTTAAAGATTACAATGCTGCCAAAAGAGCCATTTTTATATTAGATAAAGATAGAAAAATACAATATAAATGGATTTCAGATAATCCAATGATTGAGCCTAATTATAAAGAAATTATGGATAATCTCAAATAGAAAGAAATTTTTTATAATTTAAATACTAAACAAAAATAAAGTTTTTCGCTAATCTATTATAGCAACAACTTGGTTTCTTGAGACAGTTGAACCCTCTTTTACTTTGACTTCCTTTACAACACCATCTTTATTAGATTTAACAGCAATTTGCATTTTCATAGATTCAAGAACTAAAATAGGATCACCTTCCTTTATTGTATCATCTTTTTTAACAGAGACTTTAACGACTCTACCCGGTATTTGGCTAGTTATGTTATTAGCTCGACTTACAGTTCCCTTAGCACTTAAAGATTTTTCTATAATTTCGGTTATTTTGGATTGTTTCTTTATTTCAATTATGACTCCGTCAATAAAAATTTTATATTTTGTTTCAGTAGAAGAAAGAATTTTAACATGATGAAATGTATTCCCCAGCATAAATTCAAATTCATCTGATTTTGATTGTAAAATTTTTAAATTATATTTTTTTCCGTCTATTTCAAATAAAAGATCACCTTCTCCTTTATTGTATATCAATTCAGCATTAATTAATTCAGGTCGACCTTCTATTTGAAATTTCATTAATAAAATCCTCCACTCATTGACTTTTGGATTCTATTCAATCGTTGAGGACTTAAATTTGATTTTTTTACATATTCAGATTGTAATAAAATTGCAGATATGGCTGCATATGCTTTGTCTTTGTATTCCTGATTTCTTTTTTGTTTCATCTTTTCTATAATATTATATTTCTCAATATAATCAGTAGAAATATTGCCATTTATAAAATTAGATTCTTCTATAATTGTTTTATGAATTGGAATAGTAGTATTTATTCCTTCAATAGTAAATTCAGATAAAGCATTCTTCATTCTTACTCGTGCTTCGTTAAAGTCACCACCATAGGTAATTAATTTAGCAATTAATGAATCATAATAACCAGACACATTACAACCTGGATAGAGAAATGTATCCACTCTCACCCCAGGTCCAGAAGGAATATTACAATTTGGAATATATCCTACAGATGGAGTAAAATCATAAAAGGGATCCTCAGAATTTATACGACATTCTATGGCACAGCCTTTTAATTCAAGATCTTTTTGTTTAAATGGTATGTCTTCACCTTGAGCAACTTGAATTTGTAACTTGACAAGATCCTTCCCAGTAACAAGTTCAGTAACAGGATGTTCAACTTGTAATCTAGCATTAATTTCAATAAAATAAAAATTGCCTTTCGAATCAGATAAAAATTCTGCTGTTCCAGCGTTTAAATAGTCTAGAGCAGTACTTGCACGTACTGCAATTTCTCCTACTTTTTCTCTAATTTCTTTATTAACTACCGGTGAAGGTGACATTTCAATAAGTTTTTGATGTCTTCTTTGAATAGAACATTCCCTTTCGAAAAGATGTATACCATTTCCACTAGAATCTCTTAGCAATTGATATTCAATATGCCTGATGTTGGTAAGATATTTTTCTATAAATAATGCAGACTTGCCAAATGCTGCTTTTGATTCATTTGATGCTAGTTCAAATTCTTGTCTCAGTTCTTTTTCATTATTGACCAATCTAATGCCTCTTCCTCCTCCTCCATAAGCAGATTTAAGCATCACAGGATAACCTGCGTCCTTAGCGATATCCACAGCCAATTCTATATCTTCAACTACTCCATCACTTCCAGGTACAGTAGGAACTTCAGCTTTTTTCATTATTTCTTTACATTTCATTTTATCACCTGCTAACTCCATCGCTTTTGCGGTTGGACCTATAAAAATAATGCTATTTTTCTTACACTCTTCAGAAAATAATTCATTTTCAGAGAGAAATCCATAACCAGGATGTATAGCATCGGCGCCAGATAATTTAGCTATCTCAATTATTTTGTCTATACGAAGGTAACTTTCTGACGCTTGTGCTGGGCCTAATCTATATGATTCATCAGCTCTTTTAACATGTATTGATCTATTATCTTCATCTGAATAAACTGAGATTGATTTTATTCCCAAATCTTTGCATGCTCTAATAACACGTAGAGCAATCTCTCCACGGTTTGCTATAAGAATGCTTGAAATTTTGGACATCTCTAATTTCACCTATAGATTGATATTCCCATGTTTTTTCCATGGACCCGTTTCTTTTTTTCCTAATAATGATGCAATAGCTCCTATTATCATAGTTCGAGTTTCCATAGGATCAATTACTAGATCAATAATTCCTTTCTCTGCTGCAATATAGGGATTAGCAAATTTTTTCCTATATTCATCAGCTAATCTCTTTTTTGTTGTTTTTGCATCTTGAGAAGATTTAAGATCTCTTCTATGAATTATTGTAATTGCTGCTTCAGGTCCTAAAACTGCAATTTCTGCAGTAGGCCATGCAAAATTAATATCTGCTCTTAAGTTTTTACTCCCCATTGCAATATAAGCTCCACCATACGCCTTTCCAATGATACAAGTAATCTTAGGCACTGTTGCTTCACAATATGCATATAATAATTTACTACCATGTCTAATTATTCCATTATGCTCTTGATCAGCACCTGGTAAATAACCAGGTGTATCAACTAACGTAATAATAGGAATATTAAAAGAATCACAAAATCTAATGAATCTTGCTGCTTTATTAGAAGAATCTATATCTAAAGCACCTGCTAAATACATTGGTTGATTAGCTACAATGCCAACTGTTTTACCATCCATTCTAGCAAAGCCTACAATGATATTGCTTGCAAAGGATTCATGAATTTCAAAAAAATCTTTATCGTCGATTATACTCATAATGATTGATTTGATATCGTATGGCTGATATGGATTTTCAGGCAACATATTAATCAATGAAGGATCGAGTCTATTTGGGTCATCGTTTGATTCTATTAATGGTGGTTCTTCTAAATTGTTTTGAGGTAGAAATGAAAGTAATTTTTTAATTTTTTCCATACATTCATATTCATTAGCTGCAACCATATGGGCAACTCCTGATTTAGTTGCATGAGTAGAAGATCCTCCAAGTTCTTCGAATGATACATCTTCACTTAAAACTTCCTTCACAACTTCAGGTCCAGTTACAAACATCTGTCCTATATTCTCTACCATTATTACAAAATCTGTTATTGCTGGAGAATATACAGCACCACCAGCACAAGGTCCTATGCTAGCAGTTATTTGAGGAATTATTCCAGAAGCAGTAGTATTTCTATAGAAAATATCACCATAGCCGTCTAAACTCATTACTCCTTCCTGAATTCTAGCTCCACCAGAGTCAAGAATTCCTATGATTGGTGCGCCTACTTTAATAGCTCTATCCATAATTTTTACAATTTTTCTTGATGCCATTTCACCCAAGGAGCCACCCAAAACTGTAAAATCATATGCGTACACAAAGATTTTTCTGCCGTTAATTGTTCCAAATCCAGTAATCATGGCATCCCCGTAGAATTTCGTAGTTTCAGGATCATCCTGTCTATGAGTCACATATTTATCCAATTCAATAAAACTTCCTTCATCAAGAAGAAGAGCAATTCGTTCTCTAGCCGTAAGTTTGCCTTTGGAATGTTGTATATCAATTTTATCTTTACCACCGCCGGATTCAGCTAAATTTTTTAATTCATACAATTTCTTTAACTTTTCTTCGTGCATGGCTTTAGCATTTATCCGATATTCTGCTATTTATATATATAACATAATAATTATCAGATAAATAATATATACTATAATTAATTTTATTAAAAAATTTATAATGAATTACTGGTAAATTTAATAAAAAAGAAAAACTATTGTTCTCGTAAACTTGATCTTCCTCCCTGTGCTCTTCTGAAAACATTCATACCAAGGTTATAATTTTCAAACAATGTTTTTAATGCCTCAATTTCATTAGACAATAATTGTATTTCATACTTGTTTTCATTTGGATTTTCTAATAATAAATCTAATCTTTGCTTTTTTTCGAAAAGCAATTTTCCAACATTATGTTCATATTCACTTGACATTTTCTTTAGATAATCCTAATTAGGATTTTAATTTTGCTATTTTTTTTATTTTTTCATAAAATATATCTTGATATTTTAAATAAGATTTAGGATTTTCCAAACAAGATTTACACAAGAATATAGTATCTTTTTGATATTCTCGATTTAAAAGATCAAAGTCATCAGGAAACCCATCTTGAACAACATTACCACATAAGAAACAATGTAGATTTGGTACAATACCTTTCTCAGAAGTTTCCTTCTTCACCTTATTATTGTTATTACAATCTAAATGTTTAATTGTTTTTGATGATTTTGACCATAGAGCGTATTCACCTGCTGAAATTTGCTTTTCACAAATCTGACATTTACCTTTAAATTTGACTAAAAGTTTTATCCATTCAGACCCCATCATAGTTTTTTAGTCCTATTCATTTCTTTTTGAAGGATTTCTACAAATTTTTCATCAAGCATAAAATTTGAAGTAAATTCATGAATATCTATTTTAAATTCACGGATTATCTCAAGCATGTACGGATAAAACAACATTCCAAAAGTACTAGAAGAAACATGAAAGAATGTAGAAAGATTAGAAATCAAATTACGTAAAGATAAACCTCTTGAAAAGATTTTACCCATTAAAGGCCAGCTAATACCATATTGATTATAAGATATCATCTTATTCTGCATATTTTCATATAAAAGTTCGATTAATATATTATCCATATATTTTAATAAATTCCAATTTCTATTTTTATATATTCGTGCTACTTGTAAATCAATTCTCGATAGACTGTCTAATAATTGGGATAAAGTATTCATATCCAGATTCGATGATACAATACTTGTAAATAGTGAATTTACAATATCTTTTCTGCGTTCTTCAGACGATAAGCCAAACCGTGGATCAGAATATTTGCCATCTAAAGATAATAAAATGATTCTGGCATTATCTTTATTTTGACTAGAAAACAATTCATTTAGACCTTCAGAGATATCAACCTTAAATTTTTGGGTTATAAATTGACCATAACCACTACACTTAGATTGAGCAATATTAAGCATTGTTCTAATATCGCCATTACTTTTTTCAACTATCCACTTTTTATCATCAAAAGGTAGAGAATATTTTTGTTCATCTAGTACATAATTTAAAAACATCAGCATTAAATTGGATGAAATACGTTGGAATTTAATTATTTTACAAAGTTTTGTTAAATTTTTTAATTTAATGTTACTAGAATTCGCAGCAAATAATATTGGAAAGTTTGACGATTTGACAATATTTATAAGAACTTCAATTCCTCCACTATCTTCTCTTCCATAAATACCATCTACTTCATCAAAAAAAAGAAGAATTTTTTTTCCAAAGATACTTGTATTATTAAGAAGTGGATTTACTAATTTTTCTAATTGTGAACCACTTCTAGTATCACTTGCATTTAATTCTATTAGATCATAGTTCAAAATAGAAGATAATAATTTAATGATTGTAGTTTTCCCAATTCCAGGTGGTCCTATTAAAAATAATGGTTTAGTACCAGGAAGCCATTTTACCAACCATTTCAATATAGTAATTCTTATTTCTTCATTCCCAATCATCTGTTCTAAACTTTTTGGTCGGTAAATTTCTGTCCAATACATATTATATCAATCTTGATTAATGTAATTTGCGTGTTAGAGGGTGAATAGTTCTTTCAAAATACTTAAAGAGATCACGTTTCGTTATATCATGATACCAATATTGATTATAGTGATTCACTGTAAGAAATAAAAATGTTAGAAATGGCTTAAGTTCGAACTCTTCTGGTAAAAATTCCAAAGCGAGTTTTGCTTCATCTAAATATATTTCACTTTTCTTCAGAGTAAGTTCGAATCCTTTTCTAACATCATTAGCAATGAGAGAGTAATATAGAGGCCAAGATGGTATTTTAATTGCACCTTCGTTAATTGAATCTTGCATTTCGTTACCACAACCTACAGATTCACTAGCTTTTGACATTCCTAAATGGTAAATTTCATTTAAAGGTGTTTGATTTAAGGCCATATTTCTTCCAGCAGTACCCATAATTGAACGATATTTTTTATAACACCCAATCATATGTTCATCAGTAATTGAT
>DASUUM010000085.1:0-3755 GCA_036374075.1 Nitrososphaeraceae archaeon | reverse complement strand
TTCTTCTTCTTCTTCTACCGAACTAAAAGATTCTCCGCATTGACAATTGTATTTCTTTTCATTATTGTCTTTTGTGACATTGTTTCTCACTGAAAAAATTATTTATTGGCTAACGTAGAATAGAAATAATCATATCCAACCATCTTATAAATTAATAATATTATAATGGCAAAATTTGTTGAAATGGATGATAGAGTGAAATTTAAAGATCAGATTGAAGAAAAAATATTGGGTTCAGTAATTTTGATAAACAAATTTAATGTAAAACCAAATAAGGTTGAACAGTTTTTAAAGGATTGGGCAGAAGACGCTGCCCGCTTTAAACAACAACCAGGATTTATTTCTACACAACTACATAGAGGGATTGGAAAAAGTTGTGTATTTATTAATTATGCAGTTTGGGAGTCAATGGAGCATTATAAGAAAGCGATTAATAAATTGGTTTTTAGTCCAGAATCACAATCTCCACTTTTAAAATATGGTGATAAGAGTTTAGTAATTTCCCCACATTTATTCACAAAGGTTGCTGTTCCTGGTATATGTGTAGATTAAACATCTTAAATATAAATAAATAATATTAGTATTAGTAGTATTAGCAGTTACAATATAATTCTCACGGACAATAAATACAACAAGAAAACTACGATATTTCAATAGTCTTATTAGTAATTGCTTTAGTATACACTTTCCTATTTTAAAATTTAAAAGTTATAAAATGGAGTAATCTATTTTTACTTGGATTATACCATCCAAATAATTGTGTTTTTGTATGTGTAATTATAATTCTATATAGATAATACTTGTCTTGTTTTGATTTGTAGTTATTGTAATGGCGATTGTGGTTTGCTCTTGCCTCATCATCATCATCGTTAGTAATTAAACAATTTTTAACCTCTTTATATAGAATATTACTTTCACATTGATTTTGTTTGGAGAACTTTAAATCTTTAGATTTTACTGGTTACATACTCTTCAGTTTTCACACAGACATGAATATTTGTCTTCTTGGATAGAAATGATTTTGATTTTACATGCTGTAGAAGCTTGAAATGAATGAGTAGACGTATTTCCTTCTATATCTATTGTAAAATCTGATGCAACTTTTGTACGTCCACTATCATTAATAATAATTGTAATAATAATTGGTGGTGCTAAGAGAATAACCTGGTTGTCATTGCTTGTCTATTGATGGTATTTGTAGTATGATTATTGATGGTACTTGTTGTGTATTTATTTTTGGGGCTTGAGCTGGGTTTTGTCCTGATGCCGGAGGATTACCAGTGGTTATGGTAAATTCATCCCATACCTTTCCTTCATTTGATATCATCTTACAGATTATTGTTTCGTTATTAACATCACAATGTAAAGCTCCATTACTTCTGACATATTGTTTTGGTGGAGAACCTGATTCACCTGAATCTTGGTGTGGATTAGCTCCTCCATTTCCAACAGTCACATAAACAAAATCTGTTCCTGGAACTGCATTCATTCTAGCGTAAAAGTGGTTATGCCCTCCCAATATCATTCTGATTTTATCATATTTTTTAAACACATCGAAATATCCTCTATCAGCATCTGGTTTCAATGGGTTTCCTGGAGTTGGAGTGAATACTGTCTTGTGACCAAAAGGAATAATGTGATCTACAGTTGGGTCTGCCTGTGCTTGTGCTAATAATGGATCAACGGTTGATGGATCATTGTTCTCGGTATCAAAAGCAACAAAAGCAACATTATTTACCTTCTTAATAAATTCCCATTTACCTCCATTGAGTGGCCATAAATTAAGGAAGTCATCATTTGGTTCATCATGATTACCAAGAGCTCCAATAACATTGAGATTGTTGAGAGCATCCATGTTTTTAGACCACCACTGTTTAGCATTTCCCTTGTATGAAAAGTCACCAAGTATCAGAACAATATCTGGATTGTTTGCTGCCATGTTTTCATCAGTGTTGGTATTATCTCTAAAGTCACCAGCTGCTGTAAAGTGGAAGGGAGTGTCGGTTTGAGGTGGTATATTTGGGACACATTGTTGTGTTGTTTGGTCTAAGTGCTGATCCGCTGGACATTGAGGGGGTGGTGGTGGTAGTGGTATATTTGGAACACAGTGTTGTGTTGTTTGGTCAAAGTGCTGACCCGCTGGACATTGAAGTAGTGGTGGTGTCTGCTGTCCTCCTCCACCAGTTTGTGGTGGGAATGGTGCTGTTGCTGTCTGTTGTCCTCCTCCACCAGTTTGTGGTGGCAATGGTATTGTTGCTGTTGGGTCATCATTTAGAGTAATTAAACAAGTTTTAACCTCTCCAGGTTTAATGTCACCTTGACATTGATTTTGTTGGGAGACTTTATATCCTTGGACATTACTTATAGATAGTGAATAATTACCTTCTTGCATAGAAACAATTTTGATTTCAGGTGCTGGAAGAGCTTGAAATGAAGCAAGAATAAATGACTTTCCTACTATCTTTCCTATTATGTTTACTGTAAAATCTGATGCAACTTTTGTACCTCCATTATCATTAATAATAATTGTTGCTAAGATAAGATAACCTGGTTGTGATTGCGTATTTGTTGATGGGATCTGTTGTGTAATTGTAGGATGTGCAGAATAGTCCATTTGTGAAAAACTAATAATTGGTAATGAAGTAGCAAACAATGATAAAAAAAGCAATATGATATATTTCATAGTAATTTAATCCACTTTTAAAAGTAATTCAAATGTATATTTGTGCTGGGTTACATAATCAAAGAAGAATTATTCTGGAATAATTAATATTATTCTTTATATTAAAAAAATTAAATTTCTTTTTTAAAGTTGATATTTATATAAAATATATTAGAAAAACCGATGTGTTAAATTAAGGAAATAGATTTAACTCCTCATATAATTATATAGAAGATCCTTGTACATGAACCCCTATACAATAAGGGAGTCAATCCCACTGGCCCCATTGAACTCTGGTGCCAATTCTATTTTTATGATGAGAATTCATGAAGTGATAATGACATAAACTAAGAAATAATCTTACTTTTTGTAGTTATTTATTTATGAATCAATTAACCTAACAAAGAATGTTGAAATCTTATATCAACATAATAATATTTGTAAATGCTTGAAAAGGATTCTGTGAGATTTAAACCCTTCGATAAAGTTGCGGCCAGTTAGTTTAATATTTTTATTTGCTTACAAGTTAGGAATTCATAGAAATAGTGAATATTAAATATTGGATATAAATAGCATAAACTTTTACATTCTTATATGAATGATATAATGCTGAAGTATCAAAAAGAAAATTCTAAACATACAATTTTAATAAAAAATGATAATAATATTTTAATTAGAGCCTTTAGGAAAAGAAATTATTAATCTATTTTTTCTTTTATTCCTTAGGATGTATTTGATAGATCTTACCGTTTTTTGACTGTCCGTCAACTACATAAATTGCACCATCATATGGATTTATTTCTATATCAGTAATTACTCCAAAATTTCTTCCTAAAGTAACTGATTCTAATTCTTCGTCAACATCTGCCATTTTATCTACCAATTCTCCTGACGGTGGCAGATCTAATCCTGTTCTGGTTTCATTTAAATTAAAATGAAATATTCGTCCTTGTTTTACTGAACCTACCAAGAGGTCATTTTCATATTCTTCACCAAAAATTTTTGAATTGATAAATGCTATTGCTGTTGGAGCTACAGTATCTACCCATGTAAATACAGGCTCATAATATGTTCCTTTTCCATTAAAATTAAT
>DASUUM010000084.1:0-19219 GCA_036374075.1 Nitrososphaeraceae archaeon | reverse complement strand
TTTCTCTTCATTTATTCATTTATTTATTTATTTATAGTGTTATCCTCGATATTTAAGTCATATATTAAAATTAAATTTTGTATCAATCTTAATACTCTTAACAGATATATAAGCATAAATTAAGGATCTTTTAACTAATATACAATATACGGTTTATATGAAGGAAGCCATTCCAATAATATTAACAATTTTATAGAGTTAATATTATTAGTCCTATTTTTTGTATACTTCAAATATAATTTTAGCTTTTAGTTTTGTTACAACAATAAGAAAAATAAAATCTTAACGAGTTAGTTCAATTAAGAAGGTAGACTTCACATCACATCACATATTTGTTGCCTTCTTGCTCTGATAATATCTTATAGATAAATTACAATTCTTTATTAAGCATCTCTCCTATATAAAAAGTGAATCTCAATGTTCGGCAAAATTGGTTCAGTAATATTGCTTGTTGATGATATGGAACGGTCTACCAAATTTTATAAAGATACAATTGGTTTAAAACTCAAAGTAAAAACTACTGATTGGATTGAATTTTTCGAAAAAGGAACTACGCTTGCATTGCATCCGAGAAGAAAAGATGCAGATGAAAAAAGTAATGGGCATCCAAATATTCTTGTAGGGTTTATGGTTTCTGATTTGGATCAAGTAGTCAAGGATCTAAAAGCAAAGAATGTTAAATTTTTTAAGGAACCAAAAAGTGAGCCCTTTGGCAAACATGCAATTATATTAGATCCTGATGATCATCTTATTTCTCTTGCTGAAATTCAATCAACAAAATCTACTGAGGAATTTGATCTTATAGGTTTTTTAGGCGCTGAATAACTCTTACTAATTTCTATAGGTCATATTAACTCAGGTTATAGAAATAAAAAAAATATTTCATTTTCTATTACTTTTATTAGCAATATTGCTAAGTGGATCTTTTCTTTCTTCACTAGTCTCAAAAAAATTTCTTTTCTCAAATTTTTTGTTTTCTGCATCTTCTTTATCGTTTTTAGAAAAAATAAATGCCAATGGAAATTTGAATCTATTTTTATTATTATTATTATTATGATCTAAGGATGATTTGTCTTTGTTGTTCTGATCTTTGGATAAATATTTTTCGTCATATATGGATTTCATTGAATGGTCAAAATTTGGACTAATTTGATTCAATATGTTTGATAATGGAGTTTTTTTGTTAGGGTTATAATTTTTTTTCTCGATATCTAAGTATGGAAAAGAATTCGATTCACTTATCATATTTTGATTCACATCAACATAATTTTTTAAACTTCCTTCAGCGTTCTTGTTTAAAGGGTCAAATGTCATTTTGGGAGTAACAACGTCAGTGTTAGCTCTATTACCTAGCGAACTAAAAATGGTTGGAAAATTCAAATTATTTTCAATCGCTGGATTATAAGGTTCTTTATCATTTTTTAGAGCTAAATACTCCTCCTTCTCATTAATTTGCAATTTTTTCTGGTCGTTCTCTCGGAGATCTTTATCCATAAAAGTTTTAGTCTCTGTAACTTTTTCTGTGTCGAGTTCATCTTTTAATTTTATTTTCATATCTCCAGTTTTATCCAGTCTATTTAATGCAACTAAAACTTGGTCTTTTAGGTCATCAATTTTTTTTCTCTCACTCTCAATAACCATCTCTTTTCTTTTTTGGGTTGAATTATTCTGGTAGGTTGTTAATTCTCTAAAGTTTTGATTATCATCAATAGTTTTTATGCTTTCATCATGGGATTTATTTTTTCTATTATGATTTAGTATTTCTTTAATTTTATAATTAGTTCCTATTTTGAAGTTGATTTCTTTTATCTTTTCATCAATATCTGAAATTTTGTTATCTAATAGAATAGCTAAATCATTTCTAAGAGTAATTAATTTGGTAATATCTATTTCTGATTGGATTTTCTCCATTTTTCCATTTAACTTTTTTAACTGGTCTTTATACTTTAGTAAAAGGCGATCTTTTTCAAAGTAATCAATTGATTTGTTTTTTGATGCAAGCAAAATCTTGTCTATAGCATGGGTTGCCAGATCTTTCTCGAATTGGTATATCTTTAACTCATCTTCCATTAACTCGGAATTTTTCTTTATCAAATCTGGTTTGGTGTTTAGTGCATTTTCTAATGCTTGTGCTTTTTCTTGTCCTTTGGTTGTGGAATTATTTGAGTGATTTCTTTTTTTCTTTAAATCAAAAACAAAAAAGGAAATGATTTTAGTATAGTATAATCCAAAAATAATTCCTCCCATCATCGATAGTCCTGTTATTATTAATAAAAATGAGTCTACTACTTCCTCAACCATTTTAACTATAGATTATATTCTCTATGGATATATTTAATTCTAAAAAACAGCTGAAGCTTCCTTCTTTATAAGATTCTATAAATAAAAAAATAAGCTCTAAAAAATTTATTAAGAATTTACATTTTTTTATATGGTTTTTATTTTATTACATCACTTGACGTTTGATCCAGTTATAATTTCTCATTTTTGGATCAGGATAGCCACATTTTGAACAGGCTTTTCCCCTCTTATGGAATGAATTATGGCCACATCTTCGACATCTAATATGTACCTTTTTTCGGGTATACTTGCCCATGGAGGTTGTGCCTTTTGTCATTTTCTCATATCAACCTCTTCTTACTTGTTCTCCCTAGTTTATACCGGCGGTGGGGATATTATAACGACATTATCCCCTCGTACTACAATAGTTCCCAAATCTGACGACTTGCCTTCTACTATCTCTACCGAATCATCAAGTAATAAGTTCATATGTTGATCGAAACCATGAAGGACCCCTCTAATAACTTTACCACCTTTTAATTTTATCAGTACAATTTTTCCAAAACTCTCATCCAAAACCTTTACGGCCATATCAATTGACAATTCTAACTCTTCCTGTTACTATCAAATGAATATTAGTTATATATTAAAATTTCATTTAAAGCCAATATGTTTTTCCTTTGCTAACTATAGCTCAATAAAAAATTGAAGAATAGCTATTACTTTAACTAAATTCTCGAAATTCTATTAGAGTTTGCTCAAGCTTTAGAATTAAGTCATTCAATAATGAGCGTCCTTTTATTATTGATGCTTTTGTCGGATCACCCCAGACTCCATTTCCTGTGATTTTTGGAAAAGAACCAGGAATTGATGTAAGACTTGTATAAGCAACTTTTGATCCACCGAGCTCTTTTGTATTTGCGCGAGCCTTTTTCATTTTTACCAACTTTGCATTAATTGCTAATAAAAGCGATGTTTCAATTTCTCCAGCATGATCAAAGTCATTCATTAGATTCCAGTAGTTTATAAAGTTGAGTCGCGCATTTGAGGGAATTTTATGAGAAATGAGTTGAGAAATATAATACAGAGATCCCATATTGCCATGGTGACCATTTAACAGGATTATATTGTTCATTCCATACTTTGCAAGTGACACACAAATATCTCCAATAAGATTGGAGAAAGTATTGTTAGATAATGAAATATTAAACAAGGGCTCATGTTCAAAGGAAATACCAAAAGTTATAGCGGGAATGTATAAACTCTGAATTTTTTCAGCGATATTTTTTGCTAAATACTCTATTATGATACTATCTGTTGATACTGGAAGATGAGGTCCATGTTGTTCTAATGAACCTATAGGAATTATGATTTGATCGGATTTTTTTTTCCATTTTTCTATATCTATGTTAGATAAATAGTAAATGTTATTCATTGTTTAACAATATTTTTTCTCCTTCATATCATTAGTTCTTTTATCTTGATTATATCATGTTTGTAGGGATTAGATGGTTAAAAAAATTATTGAATGTCATGATTATAGCCATAAATTTATTTTCTTCCTCGATTTTTTTTAATATGAACCTTTCCCCAATACACTTCAAGTTTTCCTTCCACTGCTAATTTGATGGCGTGAAGCAATGTAGCGCTTTCTAATTTCCTCCCTTTGTTTTTAATGGAATCGATATTGTCCGTATCCATAACATTAAACGATTTCTGGCATATAATTGGTCCTTGATCTAAGTCTTCAGTTACAAAATGTGCTGTACAACCTACAATTTTTGCTCCTCTTTCATATGCTTGAACATAAGCGTATGCACCAGGAAAGGCAGGTAATAAGGATGGATGAATATTGATTATTTTATTAGGATATCTCCATACAAAATTTGGGGTCAGAATTCGCATATATCTAGCAAGAATAACCATATCTATGTTATATTCCTCGAACAATTTCAAAATTTGTCCCTCTGCTTCTATCTGATCTTTGTGATCAATCAAATAGAAAGGGATGTGGTATTTATCCGCTATTGGTTTTAATACCGTCGAACTTCCAATTATAATTGGGATCTTTGATTTAAGTTCTTTTTTATGGTACGATTCAAGTATTTTTAAGATACAATGATCTTCATTACTTATGAGAATAGCAATATTAGGAAATCTGTTTGGTTCTTGGTAATGCACTTTAATCTCCATCTTTAGCTCTTTTGCCAGTGTTTCTAAGCCTCTATCAAGATCTTCCTTTATTATCCTATTGAATGATGCTTCAAGCTGCATACCAAAAAGTCCTCTTATTACATTTTGATTTATTTTTTCAATATTTCCGTAATTCTTAAAGATAAAGTTAGTAATTTCGGCGACTACACCTTTTCGGTCCTTTCCAATTACTGTTATCTCGATTAAAGTTTTCTTAGTTTCTTTAACCTTATTTTGATGAAACATTCTTTCAACATAATTTTTTGGTTTTGGTATTTTATTGATGTTATTTTCATTAATATTATCTCTTATTATTATTTCTATTATTATTGTTATTATTAGGATGAGGATACCGATAATGATAGACGTCTTTCTATCGATCTGTATGTTATGATCACCCTAATGATTATGAAAGAGATTTTTACATGATGATTAAACTCAAATTTCCAATCACGTAAATTCTCTCAATCTTAAAGTAAAGAATATAATCATGAAGAATCATTTAATTTAATTTAATTTAATTTGTTCATAGATCAATTTTAATCCGCAACAGTAGTAGTAGAAGAAAATACCCAAGAATTTCAAGGAAATTCTTCCAAATTACATTTATTATTGTAGTCGGATTCTTTTACTATGAATCATGTTAACTAATATATGTAGGATGAGTAATAATCTCTTTAATAAATAACAGAAAATATTTTTTCTATATTATTCTAACACACTTTCTATTATTCTTGTATACTCTCTCACTTTTGAATCCAAGAGTGTTTGAGAGACCGATTCTCCATACATTCTTACGAGTGGTTCAGTCCCACTTGGTCTAACCATTATCCATGATTCATCATCAATCCACATTTTCGCACCATCCAACTTCTCGATTTTTTTAGGTGATCCATGTTCTAAACATTTGGTAACTATTTTATTTGCAACCTCCTTGGAAGGGCATTTAAATTTGGTTTTGAATTGAGCTATTTTTTTTAGTGATGCAATAATTTCAGAAAATACATGATTAGTTGATTTGTTGGCAAGCGAAAAATTTGTAAGCATATCTAAAACCAGTCCTGTCGTCATCGCCCCATCCCTTACTTGGTTTAATTTACCGTACATGAATCCTCCATTTTCTTCTAGACCAATAAGAGCATTTCTTTTGATCATCTCTCTAGATACTTCTACACTACCTACTTTTGTATATACAACGTTTGAATTTCCTTCATCTGCAACTAATTGAACATTTAAAGTAGTGTTTATCGGACATATAATCTCAGCACCGTTATGTTTTCCATTTATTAAATATTTAATAAGTACGGCAGCAGTTTTATCTCCTGGATGAATAATTCCATTTTCATCACAGAATAAACTTCTATCTCCATCTCCATCATATGCTACTCCCAAATCTGCATGTAAATCTCTCACCATATTAGATAAGCTAGTTAAATTGTCTACAGTTGGTTCTGGTCCTCTCCCAGGAAAATCACCATCAATGTTACTGTTTAGTGTAAAAACTTGACACCCCAATTTTTTTAAAAAATATGGTGCGAGCAAAGACTGAACACCATTGCCCAAGTCCATTACTACTTTAAAAGATCTAGATTTTATTTTTTCAACATCTATTAAAGATAAAACTTTGTCCAGATACTCATTTATAATATTTTGATCAGCAATAGTCTTGTTAGTTTGATCTATTTTTGAAAATTGACGATTATAGAAGATCTTTTCAACCCTTAGTTCATCTTCTCTTGATATTTCTACACCGTCCGCACCACAAGGTTTTATTCCATTGTATTGAGGAGGGTTATGTGAAGCTGTAATCATTATTCCACCTCCGAATTTTCTCGTTTTAGCAGCAAATTGTAAACACGGGGTGGGTATTTGTCCAGCCATAATAACATCCAAACCACCAGCATTCAATACTGCTGACACAATGTTTGATAAAATAGGACTTGAATTTCTTCCATCAAATCCTACTACAATAGGTCCAGTTTTAAAATATGTTGCTAATGAGTATGTCAAATCTATTACCAATGGAAGAGTTAGTTCCCGTCCATATATTCCTCTAACACCATTAGTTCCAAACAACCGCTGCTGTGCATTAGATTTGTTTTCTTCTATTTTAATCGTCATAATACATTAATTTAAGAATAGATAAATTTGGCTGTTATAAATTGTATTTCAAGTGCGGGGGTTGCCAAGCCAGGCCAACGGCGCAGGTCTGTTCCTTTCTAAGATAGAGAGAGGAACAGTGCGATGCTTAGAATGAAAAGTGGATTGGTCGGCTACATACTATTTTTCCTACAACCCTGTTTCTTAGGGATTCGTGGGTTCAAATCCCACCTCCCGCATTACAGTTATTATCTGGATATAGTGGTAAGAGAAATAATATCATGAATTTCATTTCATAATTCTATTTTCAAAAAAGGATTTATTTTGAATTCTTTAGGTGAATAAATTAAAATGATATTGATGGACACTTAACTCAATAACTAATTTACTTATAAAGCTTAGAATAATAAAGCCATCAGTAGTCTATATATGTGTGGCTATAACTATATCATCTTTAATTTTTACGAGCATTGATTACTTTCTTTATGGATATGAAAATGGTTTTGACAATAGTCATTACCACAGTCATAACAATGCCAACCAGATAAGGTATAACAAATCATACATTTACCAATCGGTTTGTTATAGTCAAAGTTTTTATTTTTTGATTTTTGTGGAGCCTTAGAATTATTTGTTGTATTCCGTTTTATTTGTGCCTTCATTCTGATCTACCTAATTAATAAACCTCGCGCAAATTCAAGCTCTCTTAGCATATCATACCATACACGTAGGTATTTTTCAAAATTATTTTGTTGGTTTTCAGGATATTTTCGATTGTCTCTTTCAAACTCTATAATTATATTTAACATAATTATTTAAGGTTAACTCTACAAAGGTAAAAAAGTCAAAATTTAATAATAATATTAATCAAAATTTAATAATAATATTAATCAAAATTTAACACTGATAATTCAGATAATAGCTTGCCTATCAAATCAATCATCAAAGGTTTATTTATTATTGTTTTTTCAAAAACTAGAATGTTTTGATGTTCTATAAATAGAACTTTTTATGTAAAAGAATGAAGGTTAATGATAAAGATAAATTAATATCAAATGTTGGAATGTAATTAATTTTTATTTCAAATTAACCAAATCTATTTTTCGACAGATATACAAATAAAAAAATATCAAAATATAATTGATATGAATGACAATTTCAAATCTCTCCCAATAGAGGTAACATTTTAATAGGCTCAATTTTCTAAAGAGATAGATGATCCCAAAGGGTGATATTGAATAATGAGTAAACCATATTATGTTAAATTTGAAGTACCAAAAGATTTGGTAAGTGCTATTTATGAAGCACTAAGAATAGCAAAAGACAGTGGAAAAATAAGAAAAGGAACCAATGAAACAACCAAGGCTGTTGAAAGAGGTGTTAGTAAACTTGCTATTATCGCAGAAGACGTGGAACCACCAGAAGTAGTAGCCCATCTCCCAATTATATGTGAAGAAAGAAATGCTGCATATGTCTTTGTACCAAGTAAACAAGAACTAGGAGAAGCTATGGGAATAAGTGTTGGTTCTGCAGCCGCCTCAATTATTGATGCCGGTGAGTCGCAACATATTCTAGATGAAATAGTTAAAACTACGAAAAATAAGAATACAAAATCTCCTAATCAATAATAGATAGTCAGGTGTTATAATCAATGAGTAAAACAATAGAAGAGAAAGTTGTACCTGCTGAAGTAATTCAAATCGTTGGTAGAACAGGTATTGCAGGAGAAGTAATCCAGGTAAGAGTCAGAGTTTTAGAAGGAAAAGATAAAGGCAGAATACTAACAAGAAATGTGAAGGGCTCCGTTAGAATGAATGACGTGTTGATGCTACGTGAGACTGAAAGGGAAGCGAGAAAAATAAAGTAATAATAAGTGATATATAAACAAAAAAATATGAGGTTAATCAAAAAATGAGTAAAACAGCTACTTCTTTACGCAATTGTTTCTTTTGTGGACAACGAATTTCTTCTGCTAGCGGAATTATGTTAGTCAAGAATGATGGGTCTATTCAATGGACTTGTTCAAACAAATGCAAAAAAAATCTTCGCAATTTAAAAAGAGATCCGCGAAAGATGAAATGGACTAACAAATACGTTAAGGGTGGAATCAAAGTCTCTAAATCCTAAAATAGAATTGATAATATAGATGAGCGAGCAAACATTAATAATTATAAAACCAGATGCCTTTCAACGCAAACTAACTGGAATCATTTTGTCCCGATTTGAGAACAAGGGATTCCTGATTAAAGAACTAAAATCATATAATTTTACAAAAGAAAAAGCCGAAGAATTTTATTCTGACCACAAAAATAAATCATTTTTCAGTGAACTTGTGTCTTTTATCTCCTCTTCTACTGTTGCTGTCTGTATTTTAGAAGGAGAAAATGCGATAAATATTGTAAGACAGATGATTGGCTCGACTAGGTCCTTCGAAGCCCAGCCAGGCACAATTAGAGGAGATTACGGTCTTGGTATTACAAATAATATTATCCATGCTTCCGATTCATATGAAAGTTTTATAAAAGAATCTAAAGTCATTTTTAAGTAGTAACAACGTGAATCTCCGACAGCCAGTAGTAGTTGTATTGGGTCATGTCGACTCTGGGAAAACTTCCTTGTTAGATAAGATTAGAGGCACAGGAGTGCAGGCACGTGAAGCTGGAGGCATTACTCAACATATTGGAGCAAGCTTTTTTCCAATAGAAACAATTAAGACCATAACCGGACCTTTATACGAACGACTTAGTAAAGCAGATGAGCAGATTCCTGGATTATTATTAATTGATACTCCTGGGCATGAAGTGTTTGCTAATCTTAGAAGTAGAGGAGGATCTGCGGCAGATATAGCAATAGTAGTTGCCGACGTGAACAAAGGTTTTGAGCCACAGACTGTTGAAAGTATAGACATACTAAAGAAAAGAAAGGTTCCTTTTGTTGTTGCATTAAATAAAGTGGATATGGTTTCAGGTTGGAAAGGGAAAAAAAGGGGTGAAACAAGTCAAGGTCGAAAGGAAAAGACAATTAATTTAGGATTTATAACTGAAGAAATCAAGAAACAGGATTCTAATGTTCTTACTCTTCTAGATGAAAAAATTTACGGTGTTGTTGGATCACTCTCACGAATGGGCTTTAATTCTGAAGCCTTTTGGAGGATTAAAGAATTTGATAAAGAGCTAGCCATAGTGCCAATTAGTGCTGTTTCCGGAATAGGAATACCAGAATTGATGGCTGTACTCGTAGGATTGGCCCAACAGTATATGAAAAAACGGTTAGAGAGACGTTATGACTATGTTAGAGGTATTATTCTGGAAATAAATGAAGAACTTGGTCTAGGGCCTTCTGCTAATATGATACTATTGGATGGTACTATTAGGCAAGGAGATATGATCATGGTTGCAAAGCGAGATGAAATCGTAGTAACTAAAGTTAAAGCCTTACTCCTTCCAAAACCTTTAGACGAAATGCGCGATCCACGTGATAAATTTAGGTCTGTAACTGAAGTAATCTCAGCAGCGGGTTTAAGAATAGTATCTCCTGATTTAGAAGGTGTACTGGCAGGAAGTCCGTTGTATGTTCTAAGAAATAAAGAAGAAGAAAAAGAAATTCGGCATTTTATTGAATTAGAGGTCAAAGATACTTTTATTAATAATACTAATTCGTTAGGGGTGATTCTTAGATGCGATACAATTGGGTCACTAGAAGCTATAATTGATATGTTGAAAAAAGAAAATATTCCCATTCAAACTGCTGATATCGGCCATATAACCAGAAGAGATGTTTTGGCAGCACATGCAGTTAAAGATAAAGATAGATATCTTGGAGTGATATTAGGGTTTAATGTTAAAGTTCTAGATGATGCGAAAAAGGAATCTGGAGAACGGGAAGTTCACATTTTTAATGAAAAAGTAATTTATAACCTTGTAAGAAACTATACAGACTGGGTAAAATATCAGAAGGAACATGCTGATTCTATTTTGTTTGAGGAAATTCCACCTATTTGTAAAATACAGTTTTTAAAAGGATTTGTATTTAGAAGGAATGACCCAGCTGTTTTCGGTGCAGAAATCCTTATAGGAAAACTTAGACAAAAAAATCATGTTATAAATGAGCATGGAGCTAAAGTGGGAATAATTCATCAAATTCAAGATAAAGGAAAAAATATTGAAGAAGCAAGGAAAGGTATGCAGGTTGCTCTATCTATAAGAGGTCCTACTATAGGCAGACAAATCAATGAGGGAGATTTCTTTTATTGTGACCTCAATAGTAGGCAGGCAAAGCTATTAATTGAAAAATTTGGGCATAGACTCAATGAAGAAGAAAAAGAAACATTTGAATTTATATTGAATATAAAAAGACAATCTGATCCAGCATATGGTTATATTTGATCTATATGAATAAAACTTTGTACTTTGCGTTGGGCTGAGTGTTTATTTGTTTATCAAAAGTCAATAATATGGGTATGGAGCTACTCAATTTAAAACAAAAAACAAGATAAATAACAATAATCATATTCATTCAAAATATACCACTAAGAAAGAATGAATTGCATATTATTGTTAGATAATAATTCTTAACAGTAATGAGATTAGGTCTATATCTTTGATTATAAATCAGAATTAAGATTTATTTAATTTGTCCAAGGATATTTTCTAATCCCTTCTCTCCAACAGCTCCTACTGCCCGCTCTACTGTCTGTCCTTTATAAAATATGATAAACGTTGGAATTGCATAGACATCATATTTTACAGCAATAGATTGTGAATCATCCACATTGAGCCTTCCAAAATCAATCTTTGAGGCATATTTTTTTGCCAATTTGTCGAAAACAGGTAACATAAATTTACATGGACCGCACCATGTGGCCCAAAAGTCAACAAGGATAGGTTTTTTACCATTTATTGATTTTTCAAAGTTTTCTTCAGAAAGTTCTAGTATCAAATCACCGTCATTATTCTTTGGATTGGTGTGCATGTAGCGTTCATCATAACTTAAATCTATAAAATTATATAAAATTATTGGAGAAAGATAGATCGATAGTTCTATGGAGAGCTAGTGGATGAATTTAGTAATTCAGAGATCTACCAAGAATCTTGCAGTATAATAACCGGCTAGGTTTCGTTTGATTTCCATTTCGTGATATGTTATAGATTTAACTTCTATTTTGTATTCATGTTTATGTAAATCAATTATATCTCCTTTTCCAATACATTCTATTTTGAAAATAGAATTATCTTCTTTTAAATTGGATTTTTCAGCATCTTCATACAAATCCAGATCATTTACTACAAATTCTATTTCTCTGGCGTTTGTTGTATTAGTTTCTTTATTGTTCATAGTATTATTATTATTATTATTATTCTTTTTTGTCATTATTATTTTCGAGAATGAAAAAGAATCAAACTTTGCAACAATCATCTTATCAATATAAATTGATAAAATAATTTTTTCTATCCAATCATAGAATAAGCTTTTAAAATCGTGTCCGTGTGCGATTATCTTGATTGTATGATTTAATTCTACATTGGAGATATCAAACATAGCGTTTATTAATCCACAAGCCGAATTTTCTAGCAATTCTTGTAAAGTATGACCATATGCTTCTACTATTAGATCTGTCATATGATCTAGATACTTGAATCTCTCTTCCATACATGAATAAAGTGATTTAAACTAGATTATAAAAATAATGAAAAAACGGAAAATCTAAATTCCAAGATTTTTGAATTTTATTGTGAAGATGGATTTACCAAGAGGAATGAGGGATATATCTCAAGAAGATGCTTTTTATATCAACTATATTAGAGAAAAATTTTATGAGATTACCTTATACTATAATTTCCAATTCATTGAACCCTCCCCCATTGAACTGTTGTCAACACTTGAAGCAAAAAGCGGAGAATCAATAATAAATGAGGTTTATAGTTTTAAGGATAAAGGATCACGGGATATCGCTTTACGTTATGACCTTACGATAGGGATGACAAGATTTGCTGTCTCAAAAAGAGAGATGCGAATCCCTCTGAAATTAGCGAATTTTGGTGGAGTTTTCCGATACGATGAACCTCAAGCTGGTCGATATCGATTTTTTCATCAATGGGATATTGAGATTTATGATAATTTTACTACTGATGCAGAAGCCGAAATAATTGACTTTGTTTCCCATTTTTTCACCAAACTTAACCTTGAAACTATTATTGAGATAAGTGATAGAAGAATCCTAGAAGAATATATAAAAATAAGGTACGATCTTGAAGACGAAAATTCTATAGGACATCTTTTTAGAGCTATAGATAAAGTTCCAAAAAAAGGAATTAGAAAAGTTTGTGCAGAATACAAGGACATTCTTGACGAAGGAATTCTTCAAGATCTTTTGGAAATTTCTACTTTCAAAGGAAGCATCTTAGATCTTATTTCTCATGAAAAGTTAAAGGATTTAAAAAGTATCAGTTATTTACAAGAGTTATTTTCGTCCTTAGAATTGAGAGGTATTCAAAACATCAGAGTAAATCTGGGTATAGTGAGAGGATTAGATTATTACTCCGGAATTGTTTTTGAGGTATTTGACACATTGTCCAACGTCGGTTCTTTAGTAGGAGGTGGAAGATACGATAAACTTACTAGTATATTTGGACGACCTGATATTGGTGCAGCCGGTGCAGCTGGAGGAATAGAACGGATAATTTTAGCCTTACAATATCATAAAAAACTTCCTACAAATATAAAAAAAATTATCTATATTGCTAATACCAATGAATCAGTTAGAAATTCAGCTATAGCAATTTTAAGTAGTTTAAGAAAGAAAGGTTTTACAGTAGAATATGACTTATCCAATAGATCTCTTCGAAAGCAACTTTATGATGCTTCCGCCAAGGGGGTGTGTCTGACTATAATTGTTGCCCCAGAGGAAATTTCAAAGAAGAATGTAATAATTAAAAACATGGAGAGTGGAAAAGAGACAGTTGAGAAGTTAGAATTATTAGATAAAAAAATTTCTCAATTCTTATAGTTTTATCATACCAATACTTTTCATTTTTATGATTCCACTACTTTTCTTTTGGTAGACATTTCGTATGACAAGATCTGGGGGATCATAACTAATATAGAGATCTCCCTCTTCTAACTCATTTGTATTATAATTGATTTGAATGTCTTTGTTCTTTATACCATTATAAATGAGAACTTTTTTTGCTTTATCTACTATTTCTTGGTCTGATGTATTGGGAGCAAAGAATACTCTTTTAGAATACTCTATAACCATAATAGAATAATAATAAATTATTTACTAGTAATAAATGTAAATATTAAGTTAATTTACAATCCCAAGAGCAATTTCTGTTCGAGTTCCTTTCTAAAAGGGACAACACCTAATCTAAAAGTATACTATAAAATATCCTCTCATGCTGAAACTTCTCTTGAATTAATCATAAAGTATATTTGTATTATTTGAATACTCGTTTTGGGGATAAATTAGTGACAGATTCAATTCAACATGATG
This sequence comes from Nitrososphaeraceae archaeon, assembly GCA_036374075.1. Classification (GTDB taxonomy): domain Archaea; phylum Thermoproteota; class Nitrososphaeria; order Nitrososphaerales; family Nitrososphaeraceae; genus TH1177. The sequence continues at coordinate 5,151 of DASUUM010000084.1, read as the reverse complement.
TTGTTATTATTGGGTCAGGCCTAGCTGGCTTGAGAGCTGCAATTGCTGCAGCAGCCTATGGGAAAGATAGTTTAAGTATAGGTGTTTTTTCCAAAGTGCAAGTAATGCGATCTCATTCAGTATCCGCTGAAGGAGGTACTGCAGCAGTTTTATTTGAAGATGAAGGAGATAATATCGAATCTCACATATATGATACGATTAAAGGAAGTGATTTTTTAGCCGATCAAGATGTAGCTGAAAGACTAGTTAAAACAATACCTCATGAAGTTTATCAATTAGATCATTGGGGTATGCCGTGGTCAAGAAGAGAAGATGGACGTATCGGACAAAGAAAATTTGGTGGATATTCGTTCCCTCGTGCTACATATGCTCAGGATAAAGTAGGCTTTTATGAAATGCAGACCTTATACGATACATGTCAAAAGTATGATAATATTAATTTCTACAATGAATGGTATTGTACTAGTATACTTAAAGAGAATAATTTATTCTGTGGATTAACAGCAATTGAAATGAAAAATGGAAATTTTGTCAAAATCAAGTCTCCAGCTGGAATTATATGTACAGGAGGTGCAGGAAGAATTTACAGCTTTTCTACTTATGCTTATTCCTCTACCCCAGACGGTATTGATATGGCATACCGCGCTGGGATAGCAATGAAAGATATGGAATTTGTTCAATTCCATCCTACTGGTATCTTACCATCAGGAATCTTAATAACTGAAGGAGCTAGAGGTGAAGGTGGCTATCTCATTAATAACCAGAATGAGCGTTTTATGAAAAAATATGCTCCAGAAAAGATAGAACTTGCTCCTAGAGATGTTGTATCCAGATCTATGATTAGGGAAATTCAAGAAGGTAAAGGCTTCAAACACGAGTCAGGTTATGATTGTTTAAAATTGGATTTAACGCATCTGGGCGACGAAAAAATTAAAGAAAGACTAGCTGGGATTAGAGAAATTGGAATAAAATTTTCAGGTATTGATGTAATTGACGCTCCTATTGAAATTAGACCTGTCTGTCATTATATGATGGGAGGTATTCATACGGATATTGAAGGAAAAACTGAATTAGGAGGTTTATGGGCCGCAGGTGAGGCGGCATGCAATAGTACACACGGGGCAAATAGATTAGGCGCAAATTCAACATCAGAATGTATTGTGTGGGGAAGAATTACAGGAGAACAAGCAGCACAATTTGCATTGGATAGAAAAGGATCTACAATCGATATATCAGACGATCAAGTCCTTTCCGAAGAAAAAAGAATTTATGATGGAATTTTTAGAGGAAGAGGTGAAGTTAATCCATACGAAGTGAGAAAGAAACTAACTGACACTATGGATGACAAAGCATATGTTTTTCGAACTGAAGAAAATCTAGTTTCTGGCTTAAAAAAAATAAGAGAACTGAAAGCATTAACTTGGAAGCATGTTGATGATAAGTCAAAGGAATATAATACTAATTTTACTAATGTGATGGAGATTGATGCGATGCTGAGGACAGCAGAGGTAGTATTGATGGGTGCAATAAATAGGAAAGAGTCTAGAGGAGCACACGCCAGACTAGACTATGCGAATAGAGATGATATAAATTATTTAAAGCATACATTAGCCTATTACAATTCTGAAGATGAACCACAATTAGTTTGGCATCCTATCACATTTACAAGATATGCTCCTGTGGAGAGGAAGTATTGATATGACCTCTGCTACATCAGCAAAACGGATTGATGATAATAAGAATAAAAGTGACAGAACCAATAGAGAAGGGCTTAGAGGATGGCTTAATCCAATAATATATGGATGGGAAAGGGTTTCGTACTGGTTTCAAAGATTAACAGGAATCTTTCTCTTAGTATATTTTATTGGTCATGTTTATGAAACTAGCTCATTGGTGAGCGGTCCAGATGCGTGGGCTGCAATGTTAGAGATGACCCAGACTATAGGAGGCCATCTATTTCTAATTCTTGTAATAGGAGCGAGTACTTTTCATACAATAAATGGTATACGATTGATCTTTACTCATTCTGGCCAAGGGCTAGGCACACCTGGAAGGCCTGACTATCCGTATGATCCGACATCTGTTAACAATAAACAACGTTCCGGGTTGTGGATTGCATTTATTTTAGCTGCTGTTGCGATGTTATATGGAGCAAATGTGCTTTTTAGTGGGGGCGAATGAATAAACAAATGACATCAGATAACACTAGAAATAATAGAAATAAAAATAAGAATACTACTACTAAATGGTTTTCAAATGTTACTCTTTTAAGAGAGAGCCAAATAATGAAAATACACTATATTACTGCTGTAGGGGCATTATTTGTAGTTGCTATTCATATTATGATGAGGTTAATTATGCCATTTAATATGTCTCTAGAGTTTGAAAATGTTATATTTAATTATAAAAATGTTTTTTATGCCTTATTGCTAGAGTCTATTTTGATACTAATAGCCATACATGGCTTTAATGGTCTTAGAGTCATTTTATTAGAAATAAGACAGACTCAAATTTGGGAAAGGGGAGTAAATATATTAGTGATAGTTGCAATGATTGGAATAATTGCATATGGAACCCGAACGATAATCATCGCCAACGGATTCTCTTTGGGTTAATTATATGGGTGATTTTATGATATGAATATATTTAAAAAAGATAAAAGAAAAGAAATAAAGAATGAAACGCCTTTAGAAAGATCAAATACATTAACCAGCGGACAAAGCCTTGTGAAACTACGTGTCTTCAGGATTAATGCAGTACAAAATCCTAATGATGTTCCTCATTTTGATGAATTTCAAGTTCCAGTAAAGAGATGGACTACTGTATTAGATGCCTTATTGGATGCCAAAAGTTATCAAGACAGTAGTATTGGAATTCGTTATTCATGCAGAATGGCTTCTTGTGGCTCTTGTGGAATGAAAATAAATGGTATCCCAAGACTAGCGTGTTATACAAAGATTTCTGATCTTGATACCAACACAATTACCTGTGAACCTCTTCCTAACTTTCCATACATTCGCGATCTAGTTACTGATTTTTCGCAATTCTTCGATCATCATCGCAGTGTCATGCCATTCATACAAAATAAAAAAGCCGATATACCCAATGTCAATGAACTTACAGAATATGAGCAGACCCCACAAGATCTCGATAAATTTCTTCAATTTTCATATTGTATAAAATGCGGTTTATGTTATTCTGCATGTCCAACTGTTGCCACTGATCTCAAGTTTCCTGGGCCGCAAGCATTATCACAAACATATAGATATCTTGCCGATTCTCGAGATTCAGACAAGTCAAAAAGATTGAAAGTAATCGATACCAGTCATGGAATATGGAGATGTCATTTTGCAGGTTCTTGCAGCCATGTTTGTCCGAAAGGGGTGGACCCAGCATTAGGTATACAGCTTCTTCGCAGTCATCTATTAGGATTGTCTAATAGCGAAAAAAAATTAGCAAAACTTCAAGATAGATCTACTAATTCTTATAGAGAAGGAGAAGTAGAAGGAGAATAGGAATGAAAAAGAATAACAGTATTAGTCTATACTATTTTTAACCTTGTTTCAAACTACACCTATTATTATTATCTTATTTTTTTGAATCTGTGAACATTACATGCAGATCCTCATATTTATAGAGCAGATAAATAAGACAGAGTATTAATCGTTATAATAAACATATCAAGATAGCACTTAACTGTTTACAGACACCACTTTTATCCGTGTTTGCTTTCGTGATTCTCTTCTTTTTTAGAAGGAGGTTTGCTTTCATTTACCTGCTTATTTATAGCTTCAGCCATAAAATGATTGCTTACATTAATTTTTACTTTTTCAATTCCTTCTATCTTATAAATATTATCTCTCACATCTTGAGCAATTTTAAAACCAAATACAGCAGGACAAAAGGGACTTGTTAAATGTAAATCGACATTTACATCTTTTTCTTCAATATCTACTTTATCAATCAATTCTAATTCCATAATGGATACTCCTATTTCAGGATCTACAATTTTTGATAATTCCTCAAAAATTTGCCTACGAGTTTGTTGAATATCTTGAGACATAATATAAGTAATCAAAAACTATATTTAACTATTTATTGAATCTCCCTATTATAATATTCAAATCCGGCACAATGGTTATATTTGAAGAATAAATGAATATATTATATCTTTTTCAATTTATTATGATTGATGTTTTGTATCGCTCTAGACAAAAGGAAAATTTAGATAAAGATGTGTTAAATTTTCTTTCTTCTCTTAAAGAAGATGTTAATATACTTACTTATGATATTTTGGGCACTCAAGCTCATTGTCTAATGTTAAACAAAATTGGAATTCTAACGTCTGATGAATTATCTAAGATTCTTTCATCTTTAAGTAAAATAAAATATGAATCAAAAAATAAGGGGATAATACAAAATCTACCTTCAAATAATGAACTATCTCTTTCAGAAGATATACATGAACTAATCGAATCCCTAGTTATTCAAGATCTTGGAATCGATATAGGTGGAAAAATGCATACTGGACGCTCTAGAAATGATCAAGTTGTTTTAGATATAAGAATGAAAGTAAGAGATGATGTAATAGATATTTGTGAATTAATTATTAAATTTATTAAATCTCTCATTGAAAAATCTAAAGAACATACTAATACAATAATATCGCTCTATACTCATTTACAACAAGCTCAAATAGGAACCGTCTCTCATTATCTTTTATCATATTCTTTTAACCTTTTACGAGATCTTGAGAGACTAAGTTACTCTTTCGACAAAATCAATTTATCACCACTTGGATCTTGTGCCATTGGTGGAACAGCAATACCTATAGATAGAAATTATACTGCTTCTCTATTAGGATTTCAAGGCTTATTGGAAAATTCTATCGATGCTACAAGTTCGAGAGATTCAATGATAGAATACTTGTCTTGTCTTTCAATATTGATGAGTACTCTTAGCAGAATTGCTGAAGATTTTATACTATGGTCTACTTCGGAATTTAATTATATTGAACTATCAGACAAATTTAGCTCGACATCTAGTGTTATGCCACAAAAGAAAAATCCTGATCCTCTTGAAATAATTCGATCTCGTACCTCAATTGTTATTGGAATGCTACTAACTTCACTCTCTCTAGTAAAGAATCTT